>NZ_SOHO01000026.1:0-111376 GCF_004403225.1 Cryobacterium sp. Sr8
GCTCGAATTTGGTCAACGACCGATTCCGCCCAGAGACCCCACCCTGCTCGACGGCGGGCCACTCGTCCGGGACGTGCTCCGAGGCATCAGGAGCGATCTTGAGGCGTGACCGGGCATGTCGAAGAGGCATTCCGACAGACTGCCGCCACCACACCGTCGCCGTGTTGACCGACGCGCCCACACTGGCGCCCGCTTCTCGCAAACCCACCCCCGCGCACACCAAGTCAACGAACTCATCACGAGCAGCCTGCGGAAACAACTTGACCATAAAACGCTCCATCAATCAGAGCGTTGCTTTGACCCTATGACTTTGCCNCATCAATCAGAGCGTTGCTTTGACCCTATGACTTTGCCCGCTCGGGAAGGTGCCAAACTCACAGTTCGGCGGAGGGGACCAGGGGCCAGGGGGCCAGGGGGCAGGGGGCCAGGGGGCCAGGGTGCCAGGGTGCCAGGGTGCCAGGGTGCCAGGGTGCCAGGGTGCCAGGGTGCCAGGGTGCCAGGGTGCCAGGGCTAGGGCGTGTCTCCCAATTCGTTGGTGTGGGAACGATGCGCTCGTAGTACGCCGCTTCGCGGGCGATGCGCCACCTGCGCAGCGGCGCACCACCCGCGCAGCTCAATTCCGCGCGAAGTCCGGCTTTGGGAGACACGCCCTAGGTGTTGTTCCCACTGACGTTGTGAACGCGGTCGATGGGTGATTTGCCGCCGATGCCGGTATGGGGTCTGTGGTGATTGTAGCTATGGATCCAGCCCTGGTAGGTGTNCCCAACGAAGGTGCCAAACTCACAGTTCGGCGAACCGTCCGGTGGTCGAGATCGTCGAGGGCTAGCGGAGTTCGGCGGCCAGCCCGGGCGCCAGCGTGCCGCGCCGCACGACCTCGATCTCGCCGAGCCCCTGCCAGCGCGCCGCGTCCCGGAGCACCCCGGCCAGGCGCGCGGCCGTGTCGGCCGGCGCGCCCTCCTCGGCCCAGGCCGCCTGCACGCGCAGCACACCGGCCTGGCGGTCGTTCTTCAGGTCGACCCGGCCGACGATGGTGTCGCCGAGCAGCACGGGCAACGAGTAGTACCCGAAGATGCGTTTCGGCTCCGGTGTGTAGATCTCGATCCGGTAGTGGAAGTCGAACAGGCGCAGGGCGCGCGGGCGCTTCCAGACGACCGGGTCGAACGGCGAGAGCACGGCCGCGGCGTCCATGCTGCGGGGCAGCCGCGCGTCCCGGTGCAGCCAGGCGGCGATGGGTTTTCCGGCCCGCGTCCAGCCGGGGACCTCGACCGGGATCAGCTCGCCCGCGTCTTCGAGCTCGCGGATCGCGGCCAGGGTCGGCGGGGTCTTCAACCGGAAGTAGTCCGCGAAGTCCCTGGCCGTGCCGATGCCGTGCGCGCGCGCTGACCGGCTCACCAGCTCGCGGTGCGCGTCGTGGCGGCTCACCTCCCGCCCGAGCAGCGCATCCGGGAACACCTGCTCCGGCAGGCCGTAGATGCGCTCGAAACGCTCGCGGCCGGCGCTCACCACATCGCCCCAGCGGAACAGGGTTTCGAGCCCCGTCTTCACGTCCGACCAGCCCCACCAGGGCCCGCTGCGCTTGTTGGCGTCGTGCTCGATCGCGCTCGCCCGCATGGGACCGTTCTCGGCCAGTTCAGCCAGCAGCCAGTCGAGCATCGGACGGTTGGCCGCCGACCAGGCGTCCGGTGTGCGCGCCGAGAGGTCGCGGTAGGCCTGCATGCGCCACCGGAACAGCGGCCACGACTCGAGCGGCAGGAACGACGCCTCGTGCGCCCAGTACTCGGTGAACCGCGCCTCGCGCCCGGTCGTCAGCCGGTCCAGTTGCTTCTTGTCGTAGACGCCCAGCCGGCTGAACGCGGGCAGGTAGTGGCTGCGCTCGAACACGTTGACCGAGTCGATCTGGAGCAGGCCGAGCCGGTTGACGAGCGCGTCCAGCTGACGGATGCCGGGCGCCTCGCCCGGCGCACGGCCGAAGCCCTGCGCCGCCAGCGCGATGCGGCGAGCAAGGGCGGGGGCGAATGACTGAGGCATCGATTCGAGCGTAGTGCCGCCGCCGGACGTTCACTGCCCGTTCAGGTGGCTCCGCCCGTCCCGTCGCCCGGCGTCCGTATGGTCACCCATGACCGCATTCCGGCACTCAACAGTTCGCCCACCGGCGGGCGGCCGGGCGCGGTCACGACGGAGGATACGTGTTCACCACGCGCACCATGATCGCCGGGATCGCCGCCACCGCGGCACTCGCTCTCACCCTCACGGGCTGCTCGGCAGGCGCAGCGCCCGCCGCCGGCGGCGTCGACGCGGCCACCGCGACGAGCCTGGCCGCGTTCGGCGACCTGGCCGGCCTGGAGAAGGCAGCCAGGGCCGAAGGCGCGCTGAACGTCATCGCCCTGCCCCGCGACTGGGCCAACTACGGCGCCGTGCTCGACAGGTTCGCCGAGAAGTACCCGGAGATCACCCTCACCGAGGCGTCCCCGGACGGTTCGAGCGCCGAGGAAATCCAGGCGGCGGACAACCTCAAGGGCCAGGACACCGCGCCGGACGTCTTCGACCTCGGCCTGCCCGTCGCGCTCTCGAGCACGGATCGCTTCGCGCCGTACAAGGTCGCAACCTGGGCGGACATTCCGGATGCCCTCAAGGAATCGAACGGCCTCTATACCGGCGACTACGGCGGATACATGGCCGTCGGTTACGACCCCGCGGAGGTCCCCGCGCCCACGCAGCTGAGCGACCTCCTCGGCTCGAAATACAAGGGCAAGGTGGCAATCAACGGCGACCCGACCCAGGCCGGCGCCGCCTTCGCCGCGGTCGGGATGGCCAGCGTGCAGAACGACGGATCCGTTGACGACTTCCAGCCGGGCATCGACTTCTTCGAGAAGCTCAATCGGAGCGGGAACTTCCTCAAGGTCGACCCCACGCCCGCCACCATCGCCTCGGGCGAGACGCCCGTCGTGCTCGACTGGGACTACCTCAACGTCGGCTACGGCAAGACGCTGGCGGGCCAGCGCGACTGGAAGGTCGTGGTCTTCCCCGGCACCGGCTACGCCGGCTACTACAACCAGGCCGTGAGCAAGGATGCCCCGCACCCGGCCGCCGCACGCCTGTGGCAGGAGTTCCTCTACAGCGACGAGGCGCAGAACCTGTGGCTCGCCGGGGGAGCCCGCCCCGTACGCGCCGAGGCGATGGCTTCGGCCGGAACCATCGACGCGGCGCTGTTCGACGCGCTCCCGAAGGCACCGGAGACGACGGTCGTCCCGTCCGGCAAGCAGAGCGAAACCGCCGCGAAGCTGCTCGGCGAGAGCTGGGCGGCCGCTGTCCAGTAGGGTCCGCGGAACGGCGGCAGCCTGGGGGCTGCTGCCGTTCGCGGTGTACGTGCTGCTGTTCCTCGCCGTGCCCACCATCATCGCCGTCGGCACGGGCTTCGTCGACGAATCGGGTTCCTTCACCTGGCACACGGTGGCGGCGCTGGGCAGTCCGGAAGTGCTGACCACGTTCGTCAATTCGTTCTGGCTGTCGGCGCTGACCGCGGTGGTCGGCGCCCTGGTCGGCGGACTGGCCTGCTACGCGCTGCTCGGCGCCCGGCCCGACGGGGCCCTCCGTTCCGCGGTCGACTCGCTCAGCGGCGTGCTCGCCCAGTTCGGCGGCGTCATGCTCGCCTTCGCGTTCGTCGCGACCATCGGCATCCAGGGCATGGTGACCCTGTTCCTGCGCGACGCCTTCGGCCTCGACATCTTCGAAGACGGCGTCTGGATCTACGCGATGCCCGGCCTGGTGCTGCCCTACCTGTACTTCCAGGTGCCCCTGATGATCATCACCTTCATGCCGGCGCTCGAGTCGCTGAAACCGGCCTGGGCCGAGGCGAACGCCACCCTCGGCGGCACGGCGGCGAGCTACTGGCAGCGCATCGCCTTCCCGGTACTGGCGCCGTCGTTCTTCGGCAGCCTGTTGCTTTTGTTCGCGAACGCGTTCTCGTCGTACGCCACCGCCGCGGCTCTGATCAGCCAGGGGTCACAGATCGCGCCCCTGCAGATCCGCGCGGCGCTCACCAGCGAAACCATGCTCGGACAGGAGAACCTGGCCGGGGCACTGGCGCTGGGGATGATCCTGGTGATGGCCGTCGTCATGCTCGGCTATTCCGCGCTGGCGTCCCGGGCCGCGAGGTGGCAGCGATGAGCGCCGGCCTCCGCAGGAGCGGCGGAGTGGCGCACGCGCCCGCTCGGGGCATCCGGATTGCCATCCTCGGTGCCATCGGGCTGCTCTTCGCGGTGCCGATCGTCGCCATGGTCGAGTTCACCCTGCGCAGGGGACTGGGCGGAGGCCACGACTTCTCGCGCTGGATCGCCCTGTTCCAGAGCGGGTTCACCGGCCAGTACCGCCCCCTGCTCGTCGCCGCCGGCAACTCGGTCGCCCTGGCGATCGGCACCGTCCTGATCGTGCTCCTGCTGCTCGTTCCGACCATGATCCTGATCCAGCTGCGGTTCCCCCGGTTGCGCCGGCCCATGGAAGTCATCTGCATCCTGCCCGTCAGCATCCCGGCGATCGTCCTGGTCGTCGGCCTCGCCCCGGTGTATTCGATGGTCGCTAGGCTCTTCGGCAGCGGCGTCTGGACCCTGGCCTTCGCGTACGGCGTCACCGTCCTGCCCTACGCCTACCGGGCGATCCAGTCCAACCTGGATGCCGTCGACGCGCGCACGCTCAGCGAGGCCGCCCGCTCGCTCGGGGCGGGCTGGGGAACCGTGCTCCTGCGGGTGCTGCTGCCGGGCTTGCGCCGCGGCATCCTCGCCGGGGCGTTCATCTCGGTCGCGGTCGTGCTCGGCGAGTTCACCATCGCGTCGCTGCTCAACCGGGTCAACCTGCAGACCGCGCTCGTGGTCGTCAGCAAGAGCGACCCGTACACGGCCGTCATCCTGTCCCTCCTCGCCCTCGCGTTCGCCTTCCTGCTGCTGCTGACCATCGGCCGGCTGGGTGCGGCGCGCACGCGTTCCCCGCGGCGGCGTTCCCTCTCGAAAGGCTTGTCATGACCCAGGCACACTCAGGCGCCGGCCCCGGCGCCGTCGTCGAATTCCGCGGCGTGGTCAAGACATTCGCCGGACACCGGGCGCTGGCCGGCCTCGACCTCACCCTGCAGGCCGGAGAATTTGTGGCCCTCCTCGGCCCGAGCGGCAGCGGGAAAACCACGGCCCTCCGTGTGCTCGCCGGGCTCGAATCGACGGATGCCGGCAGCATTCTGCTGAACGGAGCCGACGTCTCGAGGCTGCCGGCGAGCAGACGCGACATGGGGATGGTATTCCAGGCATACTCGCTCTTTCCTCACCTCAGCGCCGGGGAAAACGTGGAGTTCGGTTTACGCATGCGCAAGGTGAACCCGGAGGAGCGCCGGAGCCGCGCGCGTGCCGCTCTGGCCCTCGTCGAGCTGGACGCCCACCACGACCGGTACGCCCACCAGCTGTCCGGGGGGCAGCAGCAGCGCGTTGCGCTGGCCAGGGCCCTCGTCACGCAGCCGCGCGTCCTGCTGCTCGACGAGCCGCTTTCGGCCCTGGACGCCCGGGTGCGTGTGCAGTTGCGCGAGGAGATCCGGCGGATCCAGACCGACCTCGGCATCACCACCTTGTTCGTCACCCACGACCAGGATGAGGCCCTGGCCGTGGCGGACCGGGTCGCGGTCATGCGGGCCGGCAGCATCGAGCAGATCGGTACGCCGGAGGACCTCTACGCCCGGCCGGTCTCCCCGTTCGTGGCCGATTTCGTCGGTCTGAACAATCGCGTGGCCGGCGTCGTGCGGCACGGGTTCGCTCAGGTGCACGGAACGGCGCTGCCCCTGGTCGACCCGTCACAGGCGGACGGAGGCGTGCAGGTCTTCGTGCGCCCCGAAGACGTTGAATTTGCCGCCGCAGGGGTCGCAGGGGTGGTCACCTCGTCCAGCTTCCTCGGGTCGCTCAGGCGCACGGGGGTGCGTTTGGAGGACGGCACGACCCTGGTCACCCAGCACAGCGTGCGCCTGAATCCTGCCCTCGGCGCGCGGGTGCACCTCGCCTTCACCGGTGCGCCGGTAACGGTCGAGACCAGTCCTAGACTGGGTGAGTGAAGGAACCCACGGACAAGCCAGGCCTCGGCGGACTCTTCCGCGGCCGCGTTCGACGCGCTCCCGCCGACCTGCCCCGGCACGTGCCGAGGCACGAGCACAACGGCGTGGACGAGAACATTCCCCCCGGCATCCGGCTCGCAGGGGCGTGGTCGTGGCGCCTGCTGGCCATCGCGGGAGCGGCCGCCGTCCTCATCTTCCTGATCATCCAGCTGCGGCTCATCGTCATCCCGCTGCTGGTCGCCGTGCTGGTCTCGGCCCTCCTGGTTCCGTTCGTGTCCTTCCTGGTCCGCCACCGGTGGCCGAGGGGCCTCTCCGTCGCGCTCGCCCTGCTGGGCACCCTGGCGGTCGTCGGGGGACTCATCGCACTCGCGGCCTCGCAGATCGCCGCCGGGTCCTCTGACCTGACCCAGAGGTTCGAGGCGTCGGTCGAGAAGCTGAAGGCCGCGCTGCTCGCGTCGCCGCTGCAGCTCACCGAGAGCCAGCTCAACGACTACCTCGACCAGGCGAATCAGGCAATCCAGTCCGACAGCCAGGTCTTCATCACCGGCGCGTTGTCCGTGGGGTCCTCGGTCGGGCATCTCGTTGCGGGGTTCCTGTTGGCCCTGTTCAGCCTGCTGTTCATCCTGATCGACGGGAAGGGCATCTGGGACTGGATCGTGCGGATCTTCCCCCGCCGTGCCCGCGCCGCCGTCGACGGGGCCGGCATCGCCGGCTGGTCGACCCTGGGCAACTTCGCCAAGGTGCAGATCCTGGTGGCCTCGATCGACGCGGTCGGAATCGGCGTCGGCGCCGCCCTGCTCGGCGTGCCGTTGGCCGTCCCGATCGGCATCCTCGTCTTCCTCGGCTCGTTCATCCCGATCGTCGGAGCCGTGGCCACCGGAATCGTCGCCGTGATCATCGCCCTCCTTTTCAACGGCCCCGGCTACGCCCTGGCCATGCTCGGCGTCGTTCTGCTCGTCCAGCAGGTCGAAGGGCATGTGCTGCAGCCCCTGATCATGGGAACCGCCGTGAAGGTGCACCCGCTCGCCGTCGTGCTCGCCGTCGGTGCCGGGTCGTTGCTCGCCGGCATCCCGGGCGCACTCTTCGCCGTGCCGGTGGCCGCGGTGCTCAACGTGATGACCAACTACATTCACAGCGGCGTCTGGCGCACCATTCCGCCTCCCGCGGGCGACCTGCTCGGTTCTCCGCTCTGGCAGACTGTGCCGCGCCGCCCAGGATTCCGCCGAACGGAGAACCCGGAATGACCAGTGTTTCCCGCGTGGGGCCCAGCCTGGCCGACTTCGAAGCGGCGCGAGCGGTGGTCGCGCGCGTCGCCGACGTGACGCCGATGGAGAGCTCACGCTACCTCGCGACCATCCTGGGCGCACCGGTGTTCCTCAAGTGTGAGAACCTGCAGCGCACCGGCTCCTACAAGATCCGCGGCGCCTACAACCGGCTCTCCAAGCTCACCGACGAGGAGAAGGCCCGCGGCGTCGTGGCGGCGTCGGCCGGCAACCACGCCCAGGGCGTCGCGTTCGCCGCCAGGGAACTGGGCATCAAGGCGACGATCTTCATGCCGGTCGGCGTGGCCCTGCCGAAGCTCCAGGCCACCCGCGACTACGGCGCCGACGTCATCCTCCGCGGGCACACCGTGGCCGAGCCGCTGATGGCCGCCGCCGCCTACGCCGCCGAGACCGGCGCGATCCTGATCCCGCCCTTCGACCACGTGGATGTCGTGACCGGGCAGGGCACCCTCGGCCTCGAAATCCTCGACCAGGTCCCCGATCTCGCCACGATCATCGTCCCCATCGGCGGGGGCGGACTCATCTCCGGCGTCGCCAGCGCGCTCAAGCAGCGAGCCGCTCAGGACGGGCGCGTCATCCGCGTCATCGGCGTGCAGGCGGCCAACGCGGCGGCCTACCCGGCCTCCCTCGAGGCCGGCGAGGCCGTCGAGGTCACCATCGTGCCGACGATCGCCGACGGGATCGCCGTCGCGAGGCCGGGCCTGCTCAACTTCGAGATCATCCGCGACGTCGTGGACGAGATCGTCACGGTCAGCGAGGACGACATCGCCCGGGCCCTCCTGGTGCTGATGGAACGCGCCAAACTGGTGGTCGAACCGGCCGGGGCCGTCGCGGTGGCGGCCATCCTCGCCGGCAAGGTCACCGCGTCGGGGCCGACCGTCGCCATCCTCTCCGGAGGCAACATCGACCCGCTTCTCATGCAGCGCGTGATCAGCCACGGGCTTGCCGCATCGGGGCGCTACCTCACCCTGCGGATCATGCTGCCCGACCGTCCGGGCCAGCTCGCGCGGATCGCCGAACTGCTCGCCGAGGCGCAGGCCAACGTGATCGAAGTGCTGCACACCCGCCATGGCGTGAGCATGCAGCTGAGTGAGGTGGAACTGGACATCAGCGTCGAGACGCGCGGGCCGGAGCACGGCAAGCACGTCCTCGACCTGCTGCGGTCCGCGGGCTACGACCCCCAGACCGACTGACGGGCTAGTTGCCGGTCCAGGTTTCGACGAGGGAGATCAGCACGGTGATCTCCTTGCCGCTCGGGGTCTCGTAGGTCGTCGACGCGCCGACGCTGAGGCCGATGATCGCCAGGCCCAGCGGGCTCTGCTCGCTGTAGACGTCGAGGTCGCTGTCGCCGGCGATTTCACGGCTGCCGATCAGGAAGCGGCTCTCGTCGCCGGCAATGATCGCGGTGATGACGGTGCCCGGCTCGACGACGCCGTGGCTCTCGGGGGCACTGCCGACCTCGGCCGTGCGCAGCAGCAGGGTGAGGGTGCGGATGCGCGCCTCCATCTTGCCCTGCTCCTCCTTGGCGGCGTGGTAGCCGGCGTTCTCCTTGAGGTCGCCTTCTTCGCGCGCCGATTCGATCTTCTTGGCGATGTCATCGCGGCCGATGGTGCTGAGCGTGTGCAGCTCCGCAGCGAGGCGGTCGTAGGCCTCCTGGGTCAGCCAGGTGACAGTTGTGGGGGTCGTCACGGATGCTCTCCTTCAGTGCACTCGGCCCGCGGAATTGGTCTTCACCGGGGGATATAGGGGTCGCCCCGACGATTACCGTCAGGGCGAATACGTCAGTCTAGGTCAGCCAGCAACGGTAAATCAAACCCGTGTTGCTTAATTCCGTCGTGCGTACAATCTCCGTGACCGCGCGGGTGTAGCGGTCGGAGGGCGGAAGGTCAACGACCTTCCAGCCCACGATGGTGAAGTTTTCGTTCAACGCCTCGACGGCGCAACTGGCCGCGGTTCCCGTCGGCATCGACACCTCGAAGGTCACGCTGACGCTGTGCTCGTCGATGATGCTGTGCGCGGTGTCGCGCGCTTCGATCAGCGGTTTGGTCCCGTCCAGGCCGGCCCAGATGACCCAGGAGCCCAGGACGAGCGCGAAGGCGCCGGCCACGATCCAGAGGATGCGGCGGTCGCGGACGCGCCGGTTCGGCGTGCGCCCGTACCGAGCGTCGAGGCTGGCGTTCACGGCCTCCGGGGACTCCACACTCACGCGACTCCACACTCTTGTTTCAACGATTAGTCTTGTACTCAAGGTTATCCGCCATTCCTGAGGAGTTTTGTGACGCTGCGACTGTTGGCGGTCCACGCCCATCCCGACGACGAGTCGAGCAAGGGCGCGGCGACCTACGCCCATTACCGAAGCCGGGGCGTGCAGGTGCTCATCGTGAGCTGTACCGGGGGCGAGCGGGGCAGCATCCTCAATGAGGCGCTGGTCGGCAATCCGATGGCCGAACGCGACATGGCCGGGCTCCGCCGCGGGGAAATGGCCGAGGCGCAGGCTCACCTCGGCGTGGAGCACCGCTGGCTGGGTTATCAGGATTCCGGCATGAACGATGACGGCTCGGTGCCCGCGCACTCGTTCGCCGACATCCCCGTGCAGATCTCCGCGGAGCCGCTCGTGCACGTGATCCGCGAGTTCCGTCCGCAGGTGCTGATCACCTACGACGAGAACGGCGGCTACCCGCACCCGGACCACATCCGAACCCACGAGGTGTCGCTCGAGGCCTACCGGGCCGCCTCCGACGGGGGCCGGTACCCGGAGGCCGGTGCCCCCTGGCAGATCGACAAGCTCTACTACGACCGCATCTTCAACCTGGAGCGCATAGACGCGATGTTCCTGGAGCTGAGCGTGAAGGAGCCGGACTCCCCGCTTCTCGAGCCGCTCGGTGCGGCCAGGGACTGGATGAAGGATTACCCCAAACTGGCCACGACGCACGTGCCGGTCGGCGACTTCCTCGAGGCCAGGGACGCCGCGTTGAAGTCGCACGCGAGCCAGGTTTCGCCCACCAGCAGCTTCTTCTTCTGGCCCAATGACCTCATCCGCGAGGCCTGGCCGTTCGAGGACTTCCAGCTCGTCGAATCGAAAGTGGACACCGTCATGCCCGAATCCGACCTCTTCTCCGGTGTGAAGGACGTGTCGTGAACGTGCTCTTCGCCCCCCTGCTCGTCGATTTCGTGCTCGCGAGCACCCCTGAGCCGGAATTCAACCCCGACACGGTCACCCCTGGCGCCTGGGGCTTCGCGGCGATCTTCCTCGTCGCCGTCGCCACGCTGCTGCTCGGGCTGGACATGGCCCGCCGAGTCCGGCGCACGACCTACCGCGCGCAGGTGCAGGAAAAGCTGGAAGCCGAGGCGGCGGCCAGGGACGCCGGCGACGGCGACCGCGACCGCCCGGAGTAACCGCGAGCGCCTCGGGTCAGGGGTAGAGCGGGTGCGTGGCGATCATCACGATGGCCACCCAATGGCAGAGGAACGCCAGCACGGTGAGCGTGTGGAAGATCTCGTGGAATCCGAACACGCCCGGAACCGGGTTGGGCTTCTTCAGGCCGTAGACCACGGCGCCGATGCTGTAGAAGATGCCGCCGACCAGGATGAGCGTCATCATGACGGGGTCTGCCCGGAAGAAGTCGCCGATGAAGATCAGCGCGCCGTAGCCCAGCAACAGGTACAGCGGAACGTAGAGCCAGCGTGGCGCAGTGATCCAGAAGACGCGGAACGCGATGCCGAGAATCGCGCCGCTCCACACCAGCCAGAGCAGCAGCGTCGCCTTTTCGGGCGGCAGGGAGAGCACCGTGATCGGGGTGTACGAGCCCGCGATCAGCAGGAAGATGTTGGCGTGGTCGATGCGCTTGAGGATGACCTTCGTGCGCGGCTGCCAGTCGAAGCGGTGGTAGAGCGCCGAGTTGCCGAACAGCAGCATGGAGGTGGCGACGAAGACGGCTGAGCTCCACGTGGCCGCCGGACCCTCGGCGAGCACGAGCAGGATGATCCCGGCGACGATGGTGACCGGGAACGTGCCGGCGTGGATCCAGCCCCGCCAGGTCGGACGGAGATCCTCCGGTCGCGGTTCGTCCTCTTCGAGGAGCGGCAGGTTGGCGATCTCCTGCTCGGCGTCGTGCTCGGCGTCGTCGGGAAGGCCTGCGCCGTCCCGGTGCTGTGCGTCTTCGGAGTGCTCTGCGGCCATGCAGCCAGAATACGGCAGTCGACGGGCCGGGCTTGCCGCTCCCGGAGCGGAGTGGGCTAGCGTGACTGTGTGCAGAATCGGCGAATACCCCTGGGGCGTGACTTCCTCTACAGCGTGTACCAGCGTCGGCTCCGGCGCAGCCTGTCCCCGAGCCAGCTTCCCCGCCACGTGGCCATGATCATCGATGGAAACCGGCGCTGGGCCAAACAGCTGGGCTTCGATTCTGCCGCGCACGGGCACCGGGCCGGCGCCGCCAAGATGCGCGAGTTCCTCGAGTGGTGTGACGACCTGGGCATCTCCGTGGTCACCCTGTACCTCTTGTCGGCCGACAACCTCACCCAGCGGCCCAGCGAGGAACTCGCGGACCTGGTCGAGATCATCGCCGAACTGGCCGAGGAACTCTCCCACTACCGCAACTGGCGCGTGCAGCAGGTTGGCTCCAGGGACAAGCTCCCCGAGCCGCTTGTGGCGGCGCTGGAGGCCGCCGAGGCGCGTACGGTGGGCAACAAGGGGCTGCACATCAACCTGGCCGTCGGCTACGGCGGAAGAACCGAGATCACCGACGCGATGCGGAGCATCGTCGCCACCCACCTCGCGCACGGCGGCACGCTCGAGGACCTGGCCGAGACGCTCACCCCCGAACTCATCGGGCAGCACCTGTACACCGGCGGGCAGCCGGACCCCGAGCTCGTGATCCGCACTTCGGGGGAGCAGCGGCTCAGCGACTTCATGCTCTGGCAGAGCGCGCACAGCGAGTTCTACTTCGTCGAGGCACTCGGGCCCGACCTTCGCGAGGTGGACTTCCTGCGAGCCCTGCGAGATTTCGCGAAGCGGCAGCGCCGTTTCGGAGGCTAGTGCGACAATGACCGTGATCGAGCCGGTCGAGATCCCCCCCAGGCCTCGGAAAGGAACGCAGGTGACCTCGCTTCAGCGCTTCATCGACGGATTCCTCGAGGACCCCGGCTACCTGGACTACGGGCGGGTCGGCCCGTTGGCGTCCGTCGTCGTCGCCGAAACCCTCGGTCAGACCGAGGTGCTCTCGCGCGCCCGGTTCGGCAGCCTCGACCACCTGATCGAGCAGGACGAACGGCTGCGCGCCGCCGTGGCCGCAGCGACCGGCTTCCGGGCCGACCAGGTCGTGTCCCAGCCCAACACGAGCACCGGGCTCATGCAGGCACTCTTCGGCCTGACCGGCGACGTGCTGCTCTCGCCGCACGATTTCCCCAGCCTGCCCTTCGCCGCGGTGCGTGCGGCCGAGGCGCTGCACGTGGTCACCCCGCTCTGGCTCGACGGTGAGCATGAGCGCGTGACGCCCGGCCTGGTCAGGGAACAACTCACCGCCACGACCGCCGCGGTGGCCGTGTGCCTGGTCGATGCCCGCACCGGCTATCGCACCGACCTCGAGGGCATCCGGCAAGTGATCGGAGACCGGCTGCTCATCGTCGATGCGATCCAGGGCTTCGGCGTCACGGATGCCCCGTACGAGGTCGCCGATGTCGTCGCGTCCGGCGGTCAGAAGTGGGCCCGCGCGGGCTGGGGCACCGGCTTCCTCGCGCTCAGCGACCGCGCCGTCGAGATGCTCACCCCGGTGTTTTCCGGGTTCAGCGGCACGGACTCGCCGGACCTGCCCTGGGACGAGGTCCTGCCGCCCGGCTGCGGCGCGGGCGCGTTCCAGATCAGCAACCCGGACAGCTCGGCCCAGGCTCGATTCGCCGCAGCGCTCGAGGAGATCACCGCGGTGGGAGTGGCCGGGATCGAGGCCGCCGTCACCGAGAATGTCACGCGACTGATCGACCTCGCCGATGAATTCTCAGTCCCGCTCGCGTCGTCGCGGGACGAACGCGAACGCGCGGGCATCATCGTGCTCGAGCCAATGGCCGAGCAGCTCACGCTGCTCACCGCGGCGCTGTACAACCACGGTGTGACGGCGACGACGAGGGGCGGCCGGGTGCGGCTGAGCGTGCACGCGGCGCTATCGCCGGAGACCATCGAGATGTTGCGGGCCGCGTTCACGTCCTACTCCACCGCGGCCAGCTACTGACCCTCCCGAGGCGGCGCGGTACCCCCCGAATGTGACCGGTGGATGACGGCAGGCGTGTCGCTCTTCCCTTTGCCGCCCGGGGGACGTAGCGTCGTCCACATCAGGTATGGCGCCTGATCGAGACGGCCACATAAGTACGGCTCGAGAACCGCTCGTGGCCAGCTCGCCAATGGAATCCGCGCCCGTCATGGGCGTGGGGGGGAGTGGTTGTGACCGCTAATCAGACCGACCGGCGCAGTGCAGACCAGCCGGCGTCGCCCGTGAACCAGGCCGAACGCACCTACGTGCTGGACACCTCGGTGCTGTTGTCCGATCCGAAGGCGATCTTCGCCTTCGCCGAACACTCCGTTGTGCTCCCGGTCGTGGTGATCACCGAGCTGGAAGCCAAACGCAACGACCCCGAGATCGGGTACTTCGCGCGCCAGGCGCTCCGCAACCTCGACGAACTGCGGATGAAGTACGAGCGTCTCGACTTCCCGATCCCGGTCGGCGACGGCGGGACCCTCCGCGTCGAGTTGAACCACTCGAACATGTCGGTCCTGCCGTCCGGGCTGCAGCTGGGCGACAACGACTCCCGCATCCTCGCGGTCGCGATGAACCTGTCCAACGATGGGATGAACGTCACCGTCGTCTCGAAGGACCTCCCGCTGCGGGTGAAGGCGTCCTCGCTCGGCCTGGCAGCGGAAGAGTACCGGCACGAACTCGCCGTCGATTCCGGCTGGACCGGGATGGACGAGATCACCCTGAACGGGGCCCAGATCAACGAACTCTACGAGCACGAGGTGATGACGACCCGGCTTGTGCAGGACATGCCCGTCAACACGGGCCTGGTCATCCACTCGGAGCGCGGGTCCGCCCTCGGCCGGGTCACCGGCAGCGGCGAGCTCAAGCTCGTGCGCGGCGACCGCGACGTGTTCGGCCTGCACGGGCGCTCCGCCGAGCAGCGCCTGGCGATCGACCTTCTGCTCGACCCGAGCATCGGCATCCTTTCGCTGGGAGGTCGAGCGGGGACGGGGAAGTCGGCGCTCGCCCTCTGCGCCGGACTCGAGGCGGTGCTCGAGCGCCAGCAGCACCGCAAGATCATGGTGTTCCGGCCGCTCTACGCGGTCGGCGGCCAGGAACTCGGCTACCTGCCCGGCGACGCGAGCGAGAAGATGAACCCCTGGGGACAGGCGGTCTTCGACACGCTCGGAGCCCTCGTCTCGGAGAACGTGCTCGAAGAGGTCGTGGAGCGGGGGATCCTCGAGGTTTTGCCGCTCACGCACATTCGCGGGCGTTCGCTGCACGACGCGTTCGTGATCGTCGACGAGGCCCAGTCCCTGGAGCGGAACGTGCTGCTCACGGTGCTCAGCCGGATCGGGCAGAACTCGCGGGTGATCCTCACCCACGACGTCGCCCAGCGGGACAACCTTCGGGTGGGCCGCTTCGACGGTGTCGCGTCCGTGATCGAGACGCTCAAGGGGCATCCGCTCTTCGCCCACATGACGCTGACCCGCTCGGAGCGCAGCGCCATCGCGGCCCTGGTCACCGAGATGCTCGAGGGCAACGGCCCTTCCTGACCGCCGAAATTGACAGTTCCGGTCGAGTTTGCCCCGCGGAACAGGGCAACTCGACCGGAACTGTCAAACTCGAGGGCTGGGCGGGCTACCTGGCCTGGGGCGGGCGGGTCATGCTCAGCACGTCCAGGGCCACGTCGAGCTGCTCGAGGGTGACCTCGCCGCGCTCCACGAAGCCGAGGGCGATGACGGATTCGCGCACGGTCAGCGCCTCGGACACGGCGTGCTTGGCGACCTTCGCGGCCGCCTCGTAGCCGATCACCCGGTTGAGCGGGGTGACGATGGCGGGGGAGGACTCGGCGAGGGCGCGGGCGCGCTCCAGGTTGGCCTCGAGGCCGTCGACGGTCTTGTCGGCGAGCACGCGGCTCGCGTTCGTGAGCAGCCGGATCGACTCGAGCAGCGCGGTCCCCATCACCGGGATGGCGACGTTGAGCTCGAACGAGCCCGAGGCGCCGGACCAGGCGATCGTCGCGTCGTTACCGATGACCCGCGAGCAGACCATGAGCACGGCCTCCGGGATGACCGGGTTGACCTTGCCGGGCATGATCGAGGACCCCGGCTGAAGGTCGGGGATGTGCAGCTCGCCGATGCCGGCGTTGGGGCCGGAGCCCATCCAGCGGAGGTCGTTGCAGATCTTGGTCAGGCTGACCGCGATCGTGCGCAGGGCGCCGGATGCGTCGACCAGGCCGTCGCGGTTGGCCTGGGCCTCGAAGTGGTCCCTGGCCTCGGTGATCGGGAGTTCGGTCTCGGAGCAGAGCAGCTCGATCACGAGCTGCGGGAAGCCGGCGGGCGTGTTGATGCCGGTACCGACCGCGGTTCCGCCGAGCGGGACCTCGGCGACACGGGGGAGCGCGGAGCGCACGCGCTCGATGCCGAGGCGCATCTGGCGGGCATAGCCGCCGAACTCCTGGCCGAGGGTGACGGGCGTGGCATCCATCAGGTGCGTGCGCCCGGCCTTGACGGCGCCGGCCCACAGCTCGGCCTTGGCCTCGAGGGACACGGCGAGGTGGTCGAGTGCGGGGATGAGGTCGTCGATGAGCGCGCTCGTGACGGCGATGTGCACCGAGGTGGGGAACACGTCGTTTGAGGACTGCGACGCGTTGACGTGGTCGTTCGGGTGCACCGGGCGGCCGAGGGAGCGGGTGGCGAGGGTCGCAATGACCTCGTTCATGTTCATGTTCGAGGAGGTCCCGCTGCCGGTCTGGTAGACGTCGATCGGGAACTGGCCGTCGTAGCGGCCGGTGATGACCTCGTCCGCGGCATCGGCGATGGCGGTCGCGATGGCGCCGTCGAGCACGCCGAGCCGTGCGTTGGCAAGCGCCGCGGACTTCTTGATCCGGGCGAGGGCCGCGATCTGCGCCGACTCGAGCACGGAGCCCGAGATCGGGAAGTTCTCGACGGCACGCTGCGTCTGGGCGCCGTAGAGCGCATCCCGGGGCACGCGCACCTCGCCCATCGTGTCGCGTTCGATCCGGTAGCCGGCGTCTGCGGAGTTGTCCACCACTGTGTGTTCCCTTTCGGTTTTTGTGTGCGCGGGCGCGCTAAACAATGCCCACGACGATGTCGGGGTCAGCGCGCCCTTCGAGGAGGCTGTAATTCGCTCCGACGATAGCCAATGTACCTTCTGCGACGGCGGCGCTGATCATCTCGGAGCGTTCGAGCAGTTCGGCGACCGTGTCGCGAAGATGTTCCCGTCCGACCGCCAGCTCGTCGATCGTGTCCCGGTCGATTGGCACGTCCGCGGCCAGCCCGCTCACCCGGCGGACGGCCGGCACGATCTTTTGGATGATCGAATTGATGTGGGGAGGCAGGGGGATGGCGTCTTCGGCCTGGGACTCAATGGCCGCGCGCACGGCCCCGCAACGGTCGTGGCCGAGCACGAGGATGAGGTGCACGTGCAGGATTTCCACGGCGTATTCGAGCGAGCCCAGCACGGAATCCGAGATGACCTGCCCCGCGTTGCGCACGACGAACAGGTCGCCGAGGCCCTTGTCGAAGATGATCTCGGCGGCCAGGCGCGAGTCGCTGCACCCGAACAGTGCCGCGACCGGGGCCTGGGTGAAGGCGATCTCGGCGCGCCGGTCGACGTCCTGGCGCGGGTGGCTCGGCTCGCCGTTGACGAAGCGTTCGTTGCCCCGGCGGAGCTCGTTCCAGACCTTCGAGGGAGACGATGCCGGGCTCATCCCTGGTCTCCGTTCGTGTTCCGCGCGATGGTGTCGGTCAGCGCGCCGGCGAGCACCGTGAATTCGGCCTCGGCGGCCGTGCCGATGAGCAGGAAGGTGCTTGTCCCGGCGGTCGTCACGAGGGCATAGTCGAAGTTTCCGCGCTCGTCCTCCGGCGCGGTGTTGCGATAGACATCCCACTGGATGCCGTCGAGGGTGACGGTTTCGGCGGCGGGGGAGCCCTGCAACTGCTCGCTCACCCAGCTGGGGTTGGCGTCGATGCCCTGGTTGAGGCCGATGTAGGCGTCGGCGGGGGTGAGCAGGCCGATGTACCAGGAGGCGACCTTGTCGCTGCCGCCGGAACGCCAGGTCGCGGCGTTCGCGCGCCAGCCGTCCGGCAGGCGGGGGCTGGCCAGCGGCTCCTCGACGCCGGGCTGCACCTGGCCGGCAACGGCGCGGTAGTCGACGGTTCGGTCGATGGGCGTGTCGCTGCGCGGGACGATCATGACCAGTACCACCACGGCTGCGACGGTGACCAGGAGGGACAGGACCAGGTTGTTGACGGTCTTCCGGGCCCGGTATGCGCGGGTGTTCTCGGCCTTGCGGGCGGCCGTCTCCTCCGGGGTTTCCGGTCGTCCGAGCTCGGCGACGATCCGGGGCTCGCGCCTGGCGGCGCTCATGCGTCGGATGCGGCGACCTGGCCGGCGCGGGCGGCGTCCAGCCGCGCCTTCGCGCCGATCAGCCACTCTTCGCAGCGGCGCGCGAGCGCCTCCCCGCGTTCCCACAGGGCGAGCGACTGCTCCAGGGTGGACGATCCCTGCTCGAGTTCGTTGACCACCCGAATGAGTTCGTCGCGGGCCTGCTCGTAGCTGAGGGCGCTGATATCGTCTGCGGGCTGGGTCATGACATCCATTCTATTTCGACACGGCCCTCAGGGATCCGCGGGCGAGGGTGAGGCGCAGCTCCGTGCCGCCGGGCGCCTGGTCCGGGGCGCGCACGACGTGCCCGTCCGGCAGTTGCACGATGGCGTAGCCGCGGTCGAGGGTGCCCTGCGGGGAGAGGGCGCGCAGCTGGGAGCGCAGGTCGACGACGGCGGCGTCGGCTCGTTCGACCACCCGGCCGACGAGCTCTGAGCCGCGAGCGACATACCGGGTCAGGTCTTCGGACCGGGAGTCGACGATCCAGGTTGCCGAGCTCAGCGCCGGGCGGGAGCGGAGCTGCCCGATCCGGTCAACCTCCGAAGAAAGGATGCCGGTGAGCCGGGTGCTGAGGCGGGCGCGGGCCTGCTGCACCCGGTTGAGCTCGTCCGCGACATCCGGGACCACCCGCTTGGCCGCATCGGTCGGTGTGGAGGCGCGGAGGTCGGCGACCTCGTCGAGCAGGGGGCGGTCGGCTTCATGGCCGATCGCACTGACGAGAGGGGTCCGGCAGGCGGCGGCCGCGCGGACGAGCCCTTCGTCGCTGAAGCCGAGGAGGTTCTGGAAATCGCCGCCGCCTCGGGCGACGATGATCACGTCGACCTCGGGGTCGGCGTCCAGCCGCTTGATCGCCGCCGTCACCTCGGACACCATGCGGTCCCCCTGGACGGCCGCGTGCACGACCCGGAACGTGACGGCGGGCCAGCGCAGCTGGGCGTTGCGAAGCACGTCCTTCTCGGCATCGGAATCCTTGCCGGTGACGAGGCCGATGCAGTGGGGGAGGAACGGCAGGCGGATCTTGCGCGAGGCGTCGAAGAGTCCCTCGCCGGCGAGTTGCTTGCGCAGCCGCTCCAGCCGCTCGAGCATGTCGCCGAGGCCGACGTGGCGAAGTTCGAACACCTGCATGGTGAGCGTGCCGCCCTTGACCCAGTAGTTGGGTTTGACCAGCGCGATGACCCGGTCGCCCTGCTTGAAGTCGTTGGTGAGTTTCGCGCGGACGGACGACCAGACCGTGAAGCTGACCGTGGCGTCCTCGGTGAGATCCTTGAGCTTGCCGTAGACGTTGCCGCCGCTCTGGCCCCACTGGGTGATCTCCCCCTCGATCCAGACGGTCCCGAGGCGGTCGATGTAGTCGCGGATCTTGCCGGAGAGCATCGCGACCGGCCAGGGGGTCTCGACGGTGGTGGGGCCCTGGGTCATTGCTGGTCTCCTCCCACGGAACCCGTCCAGGGGGGCGCGCCTAGAATGGGTCCGTGACCATCAGTACTAATTCGCCCGTGATCGGCCTTGGCATGCCTCGGATACTGAGTGCGCCGGGCAGGCTCAAGGATACCCCGGTGGCGGGGGGCAAACGGGTGCTGCTGGCCGCCCCGCGCGGATACTGCGCCGGGGTCGACCGTGCCGTCATCGCCGTGGAGAAGGCCCTGGAGCACTACGGCGCCCCGGTTTACGTGCGCAAGCAGATCGTGCACAACACCCATGTCGTGGCCGAACTGGAGCACAAGGGCGCCGTCTTCGTCGACGAGGTCGACGAGGTGCCGACCGGGTCACACATCGTTTTCAGCGCGCATGGAGTCTCGCCGGCCGTGGTCAATGCCGCCGCGGAACGCGGACTCCAGGCCATCGATGCGACCTGCCCGCTCGTCACCAAGGTGCACCGCGAGGCGGTGCGCTTCGCCCGCGACGACTTCGAAATCCTCCTGATCGGCCATGAAGGCCACGAAGAGGTCGAAGGCACCGCCGGGGAGGCGCCGGAGAACACCACCCTGGTCGGCAGCCCCGACGACGCCGACATCGTCGAGGTGCGGAATCCGGCCAGGGTCGTTTGGTTGTCCCAGACGACCCTGAGCGTGGACGAAACCATGGAAACCGTGCGCCGCCTGCGCAAGCGGTTCCCGCTGCTGCAGGATCCACCGAGCGACGACATTTGCTACGCCACCCAGAACCGCCAGGTCGCCATCAAGAAGGTTGCCGCCGATTCCGACCTCGTCATCGTCGTCGGCTCAGCGAACTCGTCCAACTCCGTGCGCCTGGTCGAGGTGGCCCTCGAGTACGGCGCCACGGCCGCCTACCGGATCGACTACGCCAGCGAAGTGAAGCAGGAGTGGCTCGACGGGGTGAACACCGTGGGCGTCACGAGCGGGGCATCCGTTCCGGAGGAACTCGTCGACGAGCTGCTCTCCGCCCTCGCGGATGCCGGCTACGCCGACGTCATTCCGGTCAAGACGGCCGAGGAAGACCTGATCTTCTCCCTGCCCAAGGAACTGCGCGGCAACCTCAAGGGCAGCCGGGCCGCACAACCGGAGTAGCGCGCCGGCTACGGCTGGCCGTACAGCTCGAGCAGGGTTGGATCGGCAGTCACGACGACCCCAATGAACACGAAGATCACCACGACCGAGACGGCGCCGCCGATCAGCGGAACGTAGAAGGCGCGGCGGCCGCGAGTCAGCAGCAGGATCGACAGCACGGTCGTCACGATCCAGATTCCGGCTTCGACGATGCGACCGGCCGTGATCAGGCCGGCGACCGAGGCGGCCGGGGTGTAGGTGCCGAGGTCTTCCTGCGTGTACAGCACCTGCATGGCCTGGGGCAGCGAGCCCAGGACCGAGACCATCAAGAACGTCGCCAGGAGCCCGAAGATGAGCAGGGCGAGCGTGACCGGTCGGTCCCAAGCGGGCGTGCGGGACGCCCCGGGCGCCGTGGCGGCCGCCGGGACCGATGCGGCGTCGGGCGCGACGGGAATGGCCGGGGCGGCGGAGTCATCCTTCGGCGGCGTCCAGCTCCAGCCTTCCGGCGCGAGCTCGCCGAATTGCGGCCGGGGACGGGTGTCCTCCGGGCGGTTCGGCTCGGAAGAATTCGGGTCGGGAATCGTCATGCGCCGGAGCTAGCTGTTCGAGTGGCCGGCCGAGCCCAGCTGACGGGTCGAGTCGACGACGCGGGCGGCCATGGCCGCCTCGGCCACCTTGCCCCACGCGCGGGGGTCGTAGACCTTCTTGTTGCCCACTTCGCCGTCGACCTTGAGCACGCTGTCGTAGTTCTTGAGCATGTAGTCGGCGATCGCCCGGGTGAAGGCGTACTGGGTGTCCGTGTCGATGTTCATTTTGATGACGCCGTTGGCGACCGCCTCGGCGATTTCCGCGTCGGTCGAGCCGGAGCCGCCGTGGAAGACGAGGTCGAGCGGCTTGGGGCCGGTTCCGTACTTCTCGGCCAGGCCCTCCTGAATGCCCTTGAGCAGTTCCGGGCGCAGCTTGACGTTGCCGGGCTTGTACACGCCGTGCACATTGCCGAAGGTGAGCGCCGACATGTAGCGACCCTGCTCGCCCAGGCCGAGGGCTTCGACCAGCGCGATGGCGTCATCGAGGCTGGTGTAGAGCTTCTCGTTGATGTCGTGGCTGACGCCATCCTCTTCGCCGCCGACGACGCCGATCTCAACTTCGAGGATCGCGTTAATCGCGCGGGTGCGCGCCAGCATGTCCTTGGCGATCTCGAGGTTCTCGCCGAGCGGCACGGAGGATCCGTCCCACATGTGGGACTGGAAGATCGGGTTGCGGCCGGCCTTGACCTCGTCCTCGGAGGCCGCGATCAGCGGCATGACGAAGTCGTCGAGGGCGCCCTTCGGGCAGTGGTCGGTGTGCAGCGCGACGGTGATCGGGTAGTTGTCGGCGACCGAGTGCACGAAGCGGGCGAAGGCGAGGGCGCCGGATGCGCGGTTCTTCACGGTGTGGCCGGCGAAGTAGTCCGCGCCGCCCGTGGTGACCTGGATGATGCCGTCGGAGCCGGCCTCGGTGAGGCCCTGCAGCACCGCGTTGATGGTCTGGGACGAAGAGACGTTGAATGCGGGGTAGGCGAATCCCTTGTCCTTGGCCTTGTTCAGCATCTCGGCGTACTGGTCTGGGGTGGCGATAGGCATGGCGTCTCCTGAGGAAGTATCCGGCTGGGTGGCTCAATACTACCGAGACTGCCCATAGGCCGGGGCGCATATGTCGACCCGCCGCCGCACCCCCAGCGGCGCGACGCTAAGCTGGCGGAGGTGGCTCTGGCCTACCTGCGCCGGCCCGCTGACGGGCTTCGCCACTGCAACACGCTTCGTCCGGGAAGGACCATTTGTGAACAGCACTGACCCCATCGTCACTGACCCCATCGTGTACGCGCACCCCGATCGCAACCTGGCCATGGAGTTGGTGCGCGCGACCGAGGCAGCCGCGATTCGCGCCGTGCCGTTCATCGGCCGCGGCGACAAGTATGCCGCCGACAAGGCCGCCGTCGACGCCATGCGCGCGTTCCTCGGCACCGTCAACTTCGACGGCCTCATCGTGATCGGCGAGGGCGAGAAGGACGAGGCGCCGATGCTCTTCAACGGGGAACGTGTCGGCACCGGCCGTGGCCCCGCCTGCGACATCGCCGTCGACCCGATCGACGGCACGAGCCTCACGGCCGCGGGCCGCCAGAACGCCATCTCCGTGATCGCCGTCTCCGACCGCGGCACGATGCTGGACGCGTCATCCGTGTTCTACATGGACAAGATCGTCACCGGCGCCGCCGGCCGCGGCGTCGTGAGCCTCGACCAGTCGATCGGCGACAACATCCGCGAGCTGTCGAAGGCCATCGGCAAGCCGGTCGGCGACATGACCATTGCCGTCCTCGACCGTCCCCGCCACGCGGGACTCATCGACGCCATTCGCAGCGCGGGTGCCGGCACCCGCCTCATGCTCGACGGCGATGTGGCCGGCGGCATCAACGCCGCCCGTTACGAGACTCGCATCGACATGTGCGTCGGCATCGGCGGCAGCCCCGAGGGCATCACCACGGCCTGCGCGCTCAAGGCGCTGGGCGGTTACATGCAGGGCCGCCTCGCGCCCAAGGACGACGCCGAGCGGGCCAGGGGCGTCGCGGCCGGCCTGGACATCGACAAACTGCTCGAAATCGACGACATGGTCAGCGGCGACAACACGTTCTTCGTGGCCACCGGGGTCACCGACGGCGGACTCGTCGACGGCGTGCGCCGCAAGGGCCCGATGATCCGCACCGAGAGCATTGTGCTCCGGTCGCGTTCGGGCACCGCCCGCCGCGTCGTCGCCGAGCACCTCGCCGAGAAGTGGCTCTAAGGCCCTGACTTCCCTCGCCGAACTGTGAGTTTGGCACCTTCGGCGCGCTCGTGAAGGTGCCGAACTCACAGTTCGGCGCGCTCGCGCAGCACATGTGCTGGGCGGTTCTTCCTGTCCCCTTCAGGCCCGTCCCGGTTGAGTTGCGGAGAAAGTACCTTCGTCGCAAAGTTGAAGGTACTTTGTCCGCAGTTCAACTTCGCGGGCCGCGTGGAGGATTGCTCGCGAGCGGTCAGTCGGCGGCGCGGATGACGGCGGCCTCGAGTTCGGCCGTCTCGAGCTCGGCCACGAATTCGAACGCGGCCAGCTCGCGCGGCGTCTCCTCGATGCCCACCAGCGGCGCGAGGACCTTCGACTCGTCCAGGGCGTTGAGCTTGCGCGCCGTGGGGAGCACCTGGCGTTCCATCGAGCCGACGAAGCCGTTGTAGTCCTTCACGGTGCGTTCGATCGAGCGGCCCAGCTTCTCGATGTGCGTCGCCGTCGTGGCCAGGCGCGAGTAAAGCTCCCGGCTGAGGTCGAAGAGAACCTTGGCATCCTGGGTGAGCACATCCTGCTGCCAGCTGAACGCGACCGTCTTGAGCACCGACCAGAGCGTCACCGGCGAGGCGAGCGCGACGCGCTTGCCGAAGGCGAACTCCATGATCGTCGGGTCGGCTTCCATGGCCGATAAGACGAGCGATTCGCTCGGGATGAACGCGATCACGATCTCCGGCGACGCCTCGAGTCCCTGCCAATAGGCTTTGCTGCCGAGGGCCGTGATGTGGTCGCGGACCGCCTTCACGTGCGCCTTCATGTAGGTCTCCCGCCGGGCGCCTTCCGCGCCGGTGGCGGTGGCGGGGATCTGGCTCGCCTCGAGGAAGGCGTTGAACGGCACCTTAGCGTCGACGGCGATGTTCTTGCCCCCGGGCAGGTGCACGACCATGTCGGGGCGCCCCGCGCCGGCATCCGAGGTGATGCTGGACTGCATGTCGAAGTCGACCCGCTCGATCAGGCCCGCGGCCTCGACCACGCTGCGCAGCTGTGTCTCGCCCCAGACCCCGCGGGTGCTGTTGGAGCGCAGGGCGGAGGCCAGCGATTCCGCGGTGCTGCGCAGGCGCTCCTCGGACTCGGTGGCCGAACGAAGCTGCTGGCTGAGTTCGCCGTGCTGCAGGCTGCGCTGTGCCTCGAGCTCGGACACCTTCTTCTGCATGTCCTGCAAGCTCTCCCGCACCGGGGCCAGGGCCTGGAGCACCTTGCTTTCCTGGCGTTCCCGCTCCGACCGGGCCTCCTGGTCGGTGCGCTGGCGGTCGATCAGCTCGCGGTACTGCTGCTGGGCGTCGAGGATCTGGCCGCGCATGCCCTCGGCGGTGGCCTGCATCGCCGCGAGTTCCTCGCGCAGGAGGGACTGCACGGCCGCGTCGGCCGCCCGGGTCTCGGCCAGCGCCACCTGGTGCCGCGCCTCGACCACGGCCGGGTCTTCGGCCGCGGGCTGGGCCGAGCGGCGGCGCTGCAGCACGACGACCGCCAGGAGTGCGCCGAGGAGCACGCCGATGACGATTCCGAGGATGAGGCTGAGCAGTGGGTCCATGTGTCAAGTGTGCCAGTGGCCACCGACAGAGCCCGTGAAGCGCGGGAGGTGCGCTGTTAGTTCAGCGCCATCGGACCGTGCGTGGCGGAGTGTTCGCGGGTGGCGACGGGGCCGATCACACCGATCTTGACGCCGGTGATGTGCGCGAGCTGCTCGAGCGTGTCGGCCTCGTGCCGCTGCGCAGCGTGGATCATGATCGCGGCGCACGCCTCGGCATCGGCCAGCGCGTCGTGGTGGGCGAAGTCCTCGAACCCGGCGGCCATCGCGGCGACCGGGAGCCGGTAGGAGTCGAGGTGGTAGGTGCGCCGGGCCACCTGCAGGCTGCAGACGTACGCGAAGTCGGGGATCGCCAGGCCGGCGACGGTCGACGAGGTCGAGATGACGCCGAGGTCGAAGCCGGCGTTGTGTGCGACGAGGTGGTCGCCGTCGGCGAAGGCAACCAGGTCGGGGAGCTGGGCCGCCCAGCCGGCGGCACCGGCGACATCCGACGGCCGGATGCCGTGGATCTTGATATTCCACTCCTGGAATGCGTCGTGGCCGACCGGGGGCCGGATGAACCAGCCCACACGCTCGACGACCTTGCCGTCCCTGACCTTCACCATGCCGACCGAGCAGGCCGAAGCGGCGGAGGAGTTGGCGGTCTCGAAGTCGATGGCGGTGAAGTTGAGGGGCACGTCCTCATCGTCTCACGCGCCGCTGACAGGGCCCGTCAAGGAAGGGCCGGGCGCGAGCCGGTACGATTGAGTCTCGTGGCTCTAACTATTGCAATCGTCGGACTGCCCAATGTCGGCAAGTCCACCCTCTTCAACGCCCTGACCAAGAACAACGTGCTCGCGGCGAACTACCCGTTCGCGACGATCGAGCCGAACGTCGGGGTCGTCAACCTGCCCGACGCGCGCCTGGCGAAGCTCGCGACGATCTTCGGCAGCGAGCGCCTCCTGCCTGCCCCGGTGTCGTTCGTCGACATCGCCGGAATCGTGCGCGGCGCCAGCGAGGGCGAGGGCCTGGGCAACAAGTTCCTCGCCAACATCCGTGAAGCCGACGCCATCGCGCAGGTCATCCGAGGCTTCGCCGACCCCGACGTCGTGCATGTCGACGGCGCGGTCGACCCGGCCGGCGACATGGAGACCATCAACACCGAGCTGATCCTGGCCGACCTGCAGACCCTCGAGAAGGCGGTCACCCGCTTCGAGAAGGACACCAAGGGCCGCAAGCTCGACCCGGCCGTGCTGCAGACGGCCCTGGCCGCCCAGGCCTTCCTCGACGCCGGCAAGCCGCTGTCCGCCTCGACGATCGACCTCGAGCCGATCCGCGAACTCGGCCTGCTCACGGCCAAGCCGTTCATCTACGTCTTCAACGTCGACGAGGAGGTGCTGCAGGATGCCGAGAAGCTCGCCACCCTCGCCGCCCTCGTCGCCCCGGCCAAGGCCGTGTTCCTCGACGCCAAGCTCGAGTCGGAACTTCTGGAACTGGACGAAGAGGATGCCGCCGAGATGCTGGCCTCCACCGGCCAGGAGGAGAGCGGCCTCAACCAGCTCGCCCGCATCGGCTTCGACACGCTCGGCCTGCAGACCTACCTGACCGCCGGGCCCAAGGAAACGCGCGCCTGGACGATCCACAAGGGGTGGACCGCGCCGCAGGCCGCCGGGGTCATCCACACCGACTTCCAGAAGGGCTTCATCAAGGCCGAGGTCTTCTCGTTCGACGACCTCGTCGCCGCCGGCTCGGTGGCCGAGGCCCGCGCCAAGGGCAAGGCCCGCATCGAAGGCAAGGACTACGTCATGCAGGATGGCGACGTGGTGGAGTTCCGCTTCAACGTCTAGGCTCGGGCAGGTCGGAAGGGGCCCGAGCGTACCGCTCGCAGCAGAAGCTCTCAGTATTTGCTTCGCCTAAGCGAACTTGCTCAGGTGCGTGATCCCGAAGAACTGTCGTCCAATCTGACCTCACTCTAGACACCACACCATCATCATTCGGAGGAAACCACCGTGCCTGTCATCGCCATCATCGGAGCTGGACCGGGACTCGGAGCAGCAGTTGCGCGAAGGTTCGGGCGCGAGGGCTTCTCAATCGCCCTGATCTCGAGGAACCAGTCGAAGCTGGACTCCATGGCTGCGGAGCTCACTGCTGCCGGCTTCACCGTGGGTGGTTACGCTGCGGATGTACGGGTACCGGCGACGCTTGAAGATGCACTGGCGCGTGCCGCGGCAGAGCTGGGACCCATCTCCACGTTGCAGTACAGTCCGCTCCCGTCGCGTGATTATCTGAAGCCGGTGCTTGAAATGACTCCGGAGCTGGCTTTGGAGGCATTGCAGTTCTCGGCTCTCGGGCTCATTCACGCGGTGCGTACGGTGCTCCCGGCAATGCGGCAGGCAGGAAGCGGCAGCATCATCTTGATCAACGGCGGAACCTCGGTGAAGGCCCGCGCTGACTTCGCAGGCACATCGGTCGCCTTCCCGGCTGAGAGCGCCTACGGTGAGATGCTCCACGACGCACTCGAGGGTGAGGGAGTCCGTGTCAGCCAACTCGTGATCCCGGGAGGCATTCCTCAGCTCCAGCTTGTCAACGGCATCGACGGCGTCGCCGATCGCATTTGGGACCTCCACGCCGTTGCCGGTCCATTTCGAACGATGCTCATCCCGCTTGAGGACGGCAGGGAGTAGGGGAGTCACTGCGCTGCTGGCAGCGACGATGCGGAGATAGCCAGGATGGCGCGAAACGTGGCTCTAAAGGTTGCTCGGCGATGCCACTCGGTGGAGTTCCGCTTCAACGTCTGACTCGCTCGCCGCTCGCGTCGCTGCCCGCGGTGCGTTCCGCCGAGATTGACGGTTCCGGTCGAGTTCCCCTGGTGTGCCTGTCAATGTCGACCGGAACAGGCGAACTCGGCCGACAACGCCGTCTTCACCGCGGACTCAGGCCAGGGCCTCGATCTCGACCTTGTAGGTGGCAAGGGCGCGCTCAATGTCCTTGTCTCCGTGGAAGAAGACCGCGTCGAGCATCTTCATCAGCGTGGAGGCGTCCCAGCTGGCTGTGAGCGTCGTTCCGCTGTCGTCGGCCTCGACGGAGAAGGTGAAGATTGGGCCCAGGGAGGAATGGTCGACGATGCGCTCGTTGACCACATACTCCTCCCTTGTGAAGACACCGGTCAGGTGCATGCCGAGTTCGCGGTACTTGACCTCGTAGGTGGACACAGTCCCTTCGGGCGACCGGTTCACGGCACCCAGGGTGATGTTGGATTCCTCCGGCATCGCGGCGACGAAGTGCGCGGGGTCCTCGATGTAGTGGAAGACCTTCTCCACGGGCGCGTCGATGTGGATGCTGTGTGTGTGCTTATCAGAGGGCATGATGCTCCGCTTCCTTGCTACGACGGTGATCCAAACGGATCGTGCGGTACGCGCTTATGAGGGGAATGTGCCCTCGGCCGCATGGTTTGACAAGCAAGAGGGACTGGGCGGCCAACCGCTCGAACCGACCGCACGGGGGCTTGCCTTATACCCCCCCGGGTATTACTCTGGAGTAGAGACGAACGGAAGGACCCCTCTGGGACCTCCGCCGCACTGTCTACGAAGGAGACCCCCACATGCTTATTGAGCGCATTTATGACGAGGACCTTGCCCAGGCCAGCTTCCTGATCGGCTGCCAGCGCAAGGGCGAGGCGGTCGTGGTCGACCCCCGCCGCGACATTGCCGTCTATCAGGCCGTCGCCGCAGCGAACGGAATGAAGATCGTCGCCGTCACCGAGACCCACATCCACGCCGACTACCTCTCCGGCACCCGCGAACTGGCCGCAGCCACCGGCGCGACCATCTACGTGTCCGGCGAGGGCGGAGAGGACTGGCAGTACCGATTCGAGGGCGAGCGGCTGTACGACGGTGACGCGATCACCATCGGCAACATCACCGTCCAGGCCGTGCACACTCCGGGCCACACCCCCGAGCACCTCTCCTACCTCGTCACCGATGGCGCGTTCAGCGACAAGCCCGGCTACCTGCTCTCCGGCGACTTCGTCTTCTCCGGCGACCTGGGACGTCCGGACCTGCTGGATGAGGCAGCCGGCGGCGTCGACACCCGGTTCGCCGGGGCGAAGCAGATGTTCGCCAGCCTCCGGGACAAGTTCCTGACCCTGCCCGACTACGTGCAGGTGCACCCTGGCCACGGCGCCGGCAGCGCCTGCGGCAAGGCCCTCGGCGCGGTCCCGTCCTCGACGGTCGGCTACGAGCGGCTCTACGCCTGGTGGGGCCCCTACCTCGTCGCGGGCGACGAAGAAGGCTTCATCAACGAACTCCTCGACGGCCAGCCCGACGCACCGGCCTACTTCGGGCGGATGAAGCGCGAGAACCGTCAGGGTCCGGCCATCATGGGCGAGCGTGCTCCGCTGGAAGAACTGTCCGCCGAAACCGTCGCCAAGGACCTCGCCGAGAACACGGTGACGTTCGTTGACACCCGCCACAACACCGAGGTGCATGAAGGCACCGTGCAGGGCTCGCTGAACATCCCGGCCGGCAAGAGCGTGGCGACCTACGCCGCGTGGGCCGTGGACCCGGAGCGGGATTCCCGCCCGCTCGTGCTCCTGGCCGCCGACCAGGACCAGGCCCAGGAATACTGGGACCACCTCGTGCGCGTCGGCATCGACAAGGTGAGCGGCTATGTCACCGGGTTCGAAGGCCTGCCGCTGAGCACCCCGCGGCTGGTCCAGCCCGAGGAGCTGGACGGCTTCGAGTCGGCACTGCTGCTCGACGTCCGCGCCAAGAGCGAGCACGACGCCGGTCACATCCCGGGCTCACCGCAGTTGCACGGCGGTCGCGTGCTCTGGAACCTGGACCAGCTCCCGGCCGAGGGCACCATCGTGACCTACTGCCAGAGTGGCGTCCGCAGTTCGGTCGTGGCCAGCGCGCTGCGCCACGAGGGCTATAACGTGGTCGAGCTCGACGGCAGCTACATCGGCTGGGTCGCCCAGCAGGAGTCCCTGGAGTCGACCTCCGCCCGCTGACCCGGGCAGTTACCGCGACGCTGCGGGTGGCCTGCCGCCCGCCCGCAGCGTCGCTTGCGTTCGGCCGGCGTTCGACCACGAGCCGGCCAGCCCGATCACCGCCAGAGCCGAGGTGGGCATCGGCACCGAGTCGCCCGTGAGAATCGAGACAAGGTCTTCGATCCCGGGGTTGTGGCCCACCAACACGACGGTGTCGACCTCGTCCGGCAGGGCGCGCACCACGCCGAGCAACTGACTCGTGGACGCGGCGTACAGTCGCTCGTCGATCCGGCTCGGCGGCCGGCTCGCCAGCTCTGCCGAGGCGAGTTCCCAGGTGCTGCGAGCCCGCCTCGCGGGTGACACGACGGCGAGATCGATGCGGTCGATGCTCACGGCCAGCCATCGGCCGGCCTCCGGTGCCTGCCGCAGGCCGCGATCGGCCAGCGGCCGGTCGACGTCGGCCTCCTCGCCCGACCAGTCCGACTTGGCATGCCGCAGCAGGATGAGGGTGCGCTCAGGCATCCGACGCCCCCGGCGCCAGGGGGCGCCGACCACACAGGTACGCACTCGGAACGGCTTCATGCGCCGAGCGTATCCGGGCCGCCCCGCACCTGTCGCCATTTCGGCTGCACTGGGGTGCGCGGATGCACGCGCCCGGTGCCAGACTGGGCGGATGACGCTGCACCTCACCGGCGACTCCGCCGCCGACACCCTCCTCAGCGAGGATCCGTTCGCCCTCCTGCTCGGGATGCTTCTCGACCAGCAGATCGCGATGGAGACCGCCTTCGCCGGACCGGCCAAGATCCGAGACCGGATCGGCACCCTCGACCCCGCGACGCTCGCCGGGTACGACGCGGATGCCTTCGTCGAGGTCTTCCGGCAGACGCCGGCGGTGCATCGGTTCCCCGGCTCGATGGCCGCGCGGGTACAGACCGTGGCCGGCGTCGTCGCCACGGACTGGGCTGGAGACGCGTCCGCCATCTGGACCTCCGGATCCCCGGACGGCGCCGAGATCCTCCGCCGGCTGAAGGGGCTCCCGGGCTTCGGCGAACAGAAGGCGAAGATCTTCCTGGCCCTGCTCGGCAAGAGGCTCGGGATCACGGCAGCGGGCTGGCGTGAAGCGTCCGCCCCGTACGGCGAAGAGGGGTCGTTCCGCTCGGTCGCCGACATCGTCGACGCCGACACCCTGACACGCGTGCGGGAGACAAAGCGGGCGGCGAAGGCCGCCGCGAAAAAGCCCGGCGCATGAGCGCGCGCAGCTGGAGTGAGCTGACCGAGCGGCAGCAAACGGCGATTCTGGTGGGGGCTTCGGTGCAGCTCTCCCTGGCCGCGACCGCATGGGCCGACCTCGCGAAGCGCCCGCCGGCGCTCGTCCACGGACGCAAGGGCGTCTGGGCGGCGATCATCGGAGTGAATTTCCTCGGCCCGATCTCCTACTTCATCCTGGGTAGACGCCCGCGCCGGTAGCCGCACCCCGGGCCGTTAACCGCCGGACCGGCCGGACGCGCAGGCATCCGCAGGGACGCCGCACGCATGGCGGTCACCGCCACAGCCGCCTAACGTGGGCCGCATGACCATCTCACTCCAGTACTCAACCATCACCGTCAGTGACGTGGACGAGTCGCTCGCCTTCTACCGGGACGCGCTCGGACTCGAGGTTCAGAGCGATGTGGCTTCGGGCGCCTTCCGCTGGGTCACCCTGGTCAGCCCGGCCCAGCCGGACCTCGGGATCGTGCTCTCCGAGCCCCACGCCGGCCGGTCCCAGGCCGACGGCGACACCCTCCGGAAACTGCTGACGAAGGGCGCCCTGCCGATCATCGTCTTCCGCACGGACGACCTCGATGCGACCTTCGAGACGATCCGCGCATCCGGCGCCGAGGTGGTGCAGGAGCCCATCGACCAGCCCTGGGGCCCGCGCGACTGCGCATTCCGTGACCCGTCGGGCAACACGGTGCGGATCTCCCAGGCGCCGAAGCCGTAACGGGGCCGACACTCGGCGACCGCATCCGGCCCGCGCGGGCCGCGGGGGAAGGGTCTACTCTCGGTACCGCCCGACCTGTGACGGAGGCCAGAATGACCAGCACCGCTTCTCCCCGCACGACGAGCAGCGCCTCCAGACGGGTCGGCTACGCGGTCTCCGTCGCCATCAATGGGGTGCTGCTGTACCTCGTCAACGTGTGGCCGGGCTGGCAGATCATTCCGTTCCTCACCGAGGACTTCCGCGATGTGCTGGGCCTGGTGAACGCGTCGCTGATCGCCGGGATGGTCGTCAACCTTTTCAACCTGCTCCTCGACTGGCGATCGGTGCGGGCGCTTGGTGACCTCGTCACGCTTGCAATCGGGCTGGCCGGGCTCGTGCTGTTCTGGCAGGTGTTTCCGTTCGACTTCCCGGACGGCTTCGACTGGTCCCTGCTCGTGCGGATCGTGATCGTCCTGGCCATGGTCGGCACGGTCATCGGCATCATCGTGCAGGTCGTGACGCTGATCCGCAGCCTGGCTGGTTCCGGCGACGCAGACAAGTAGGCTGGCGGCAACCAGGGGGGGGGGTGGCCATGAACGGCACCATCAGCAGACCGGGGGCGTTCGGTGGCGCGTGAGCCGATCGAGGATGCGTATTCCCGGGCTCGGCGCGATCCGGGCTTCCTCGAGGCCGTGCGCCGCGACTACCGCGGACGCCACGACGCGCTCCATGCCCTGTGGTGGCTGGTACATCCGACGGAGCCCGCACCCGACGGCACGCCGTCCCCGCTGCAGGAGCTGCGCGACCTGCAGCGCCGGGTCTTCTCCGCGGACGGCGGTTCCCTGGGCGACTCGGACGCCACCCGCTCGATCAGTGAGCTCCAGGCGGAGGCATCCGTGGAGCGCGAAGCGATAGAGGATGCCGTGGCCGCCGCGTCGGAGGGACGCGCACCCGGGCTCGAGTCGCTGTTCCCCGCGGAAGGTCCCCTGGGCGGGGCTGTCGATAGCCCCGGTGCGGCGTCCGCGGGTGCCTCGAAACGGACGCGGAAGGTCGTCGTGCTCGTCGGCATCGTGGCGGCGGCCGCCGGCGTGGTCGCCGGGACCCAGTTCGCGGGCGCACGCGTGGAGGCGGCGCCGCCGGCCTCGCCCACGCCTGCCGTCACGGCGAAAGTGACCTGCGACCAGATGACCGACGTCGTGACCATCCTCATGAACGCGGCGATTTCGCGCGCCGAGACCCGAACGACCGAGCAGGAGTGGCAGGGTGCAGCCGCGCTCGCCGCGCGAGTGCTTGACCGCGTGGACACCGCGGAAGGCACGACCCTGGCCAGGCGCATTGCCGAGCTGAGGGTCGTCATGTCCACCGTCGACCCGACCGAGGTGACGCCGGACGGGCTGAGTTTCCGGGAGTCGTCAACGTGGAACCTCGCGCTCCACGGGGTGTTCACAGCCTGCGACGCGGCCGGAGCCCCGTTCGTGGTGCAGTCCTGGGCGGTCGGCTAGGTGCCTTTGTGCAGCGGCTCTCCGCCGCGATGCGGCCTCGGCCCGGACAGCGGATGATTAACGCCTGCTTCAATCGGATCTACTGGAAACACGATGCGTTCGCCGAGGGAGGCGGGCTCCTGGCCGGCATGAGCCGGATCTCGCACCTGCCCGGCGTGCTGATTCACGGCAGGCTCGACGTGAGCTCACCGCTGTCGACAGCGTGGAACCTGCACCAGGCCTGGCCCGGCAGCGAACTCATCGTGATCGACGATGAGGGGCATGGCGGTGACGCGATGATCAACGAACTCACGGGCGCGGTCGCCCGCTTCGCACCCTAGACGGGCGCCGGTATCGGGCTTAGCCTCGGTGCAGGGAAGTGTTCGCTGCAACGAAGCGCGGAGGTTCAGGATGAGCGACGAGAAGACCAACCCATCGGCCAAGCCGGGTGCCGAATCCCCGGTCGGGGACATGACGGAGCAGGGCGAGACCGAGGTGGGTCCGCACCCCTCGCTCACGAACCTCGAGAACTGGGATGAATCCGACATTGAATCGGCTGCGGGGGACGAGGCGGAGGAGCAGCCCGAGTAGGGCCGCCCCTCGCTCGGTCAGGCTGCCTGGGGACCCGTGCCGCGCGCCGCGATGCTGGCGCGGACCTCGTCCATGTTCAGGTTCTGAACGCCCGTGATGAGTTCCTCCAGGCTGCTCGCGTTGAGTGCGCCGGGCTGGGAGAACACCAGCACGGAGTCTCTGAAGACCATCAGGGTCGGGATAGACCGGATGCCGGCGGCCGCGGCCAGACCCTGCTCGGCCTCGGTGTCGACCTTCGCGAAGGTGATCTCGGGGTGCTTGTCGGAAGCCGTCGTGAAGGTGGGGGCGAACATGCGGCAGGGGCCGCACCATTCGGCCCAGAAGTCGACCAGCACGATGCCGTTGCCGGCGATGGTCTCGTCGAAGGTTTTCTCAGTGATGTCAATGGTTGCCATGACACCAGAATATACCCCTAGGGGTAATTTGTATACCCCTAGGGGTATCGAAGTCGCAGGGCGGACCACGCCATCACGACGGCGACCATGGCCATGGCGGCGAGCCCCAGCCCGGAGTAGCCCGCCACCGCGAGGATGGGGCCGGCCAGTGCCCCGCCGAGCGCCCCGGCCGCGTTCATCGACAGGTCCGAGAACCCTTGCAGCGGCGAGCGGTCGTGCACGTCGACCGCCTCGGCCACGAGAGCGGAGCCGGCGACCACGGATGCCGACCAGCCCAGGCCGAGGAAGATGAGGCAGATCGTCATGGCGGTCTGGGAGCCGTCGCCGAGCCAGGCGATGGTCAACGCCGTGAGCAGCATCGCCTGGCCGCCGAGGATGACCGGCAGCCGTCCGACGCGGTCGGAGAGCCAGCCGAAGACGGGGGAGAGGGCGTACATTCCGGCCACGTGCAGGCTGATCGTCAGGCCGACGATGGTCAGTGTTGCCCCGTGGTCTCGCAGGTGCACCGGGGCCATCGACATCAGCGCGACCATCGTGGCGTGGCTGAGGGCGATCACGGCCACGGCGTAGCGCGCCGGCGAGTTGGTGCGGATGATGGCCAGGCCGCCCCGGCGCAGCCGAGGGGTGAGGCTGATGGCGCGGCCTGCGAGTGCGGTGAGGAGGGGGTCGGGCCGCAGTCCGAGCGCGTAGACGACGGAGGCGGCGACCGTGGCCAGGAGCGAGAAGGCGAAGGCGCCGGTCATGGCCGGAAGCCCGACCACGGCGCCGAGGGCCTCGCCCGGTCCGAACAGGTTCGGACCCAGCACGGCGCCGATCGTCGTTGACCAGACCACGAGGGACAGGTCCCGGGCTCGGAATCGGGAGCCGGCGAGGTCGGTCGCGGCGAAGCGCGCCTGGAGGTTCGTGGCCGATCCGGCTCCCAGAAGCATGAGGGCCAGGAGGAGGAGCGGGAAGAGATCGAGGGCGGCCGCGCTGATCGCGAGCACGGCTCCGCTGCCCGCGATGAGGGATCCGGTCGCCAGGGATACCCGTCGGCCCCTGGCCTGGGCCAGACGGGCGAGAGGCACGGCGACGAAGGCCGCGCCGAGGGTGCTCATGGTCGCGGCCATGCCGGACCAGGCGCTCGAACCCGACAGGTCCGCGGCGAGCAGGGCGCCGAGCGACAGGGTCGCCCCCATGCCGATTCCGCCGAGGATCTGCCCGGCGACGAGCACCCGGACGACCCGCTTTTGGAGCACGGAGTCCCGCTCGCCGTCGACGGGGGGCACGCCGACGAGGGGAGGGCGCTCGTCATTGCTCACAGATGGACTCACAGATGAACGCGGATCAGGCGAGGGAGAGGAAGAGCTTCTCGAGTTCGTTGACGTTGAGCTGCTTGGCCTCGCCGTCGGATCCGGTGTCGATCAGGCAATCCTTCATGGCGGTGGAAATGATGGTGAAGCCGGCGCGATCGATGGCACTGGAAACAGCGGCCAGCTGGGTGACCACGGCTCGGCAGTCGGCGCCGGATTCGACGGCCGCGATGACGGCGCCGAGTTGTCCCTGAGCGCGCTTGAGGCGATTGAGTGTCTTGCGAATGTCGTCACTGGGGTGAGTTGCTGCTGCAGCCATAATCACGCCACCATACCCTTTCGGATGCCATCGTCGGGCCGGGAAAGCGTCTTGCCGGGTAATCCCAGCCGCTTGACGCTCTAATCCGTGCCGTGCGCGCCGCGGGCTTGCCTTGCGCCGATATACCCCTTAGGGTATCAGAATACCCGTCGGGGTATCAAGCAACAGGGGCCATCAGTCGGCCTCCGCAACAAGGATGAGGTCCAGGCGAATGCAGAGCGCTCCAGCGAAGCCATCCCCTGGCATCGCGGCCCGACTCAACGGAGTCGCCCGCGGGCTCGGCGTCGCCGGCGGAGAGCTTCGGCGCTGGCCTGCTCGTCGCTGGTGGGTGGCCCTCGGCACTGCGGCGTTCACCGTCGTCTTCATCGCGATTCCGACCGACCTGATCGATACGCCCTTCTTCGCGCGTGAGGTCCCGCCGACCGTGTGGTCCTGGCCCGTTCTGCTCGTCAGCGCGGTGCTGGCCGGCCTCGTCACGGCCACCTACATCGCCCACCCTGACGGCGCCGCGCCGAGCCGCGCCGTGGGGCGCCTGGGAATGACCGGCTGGGTTGTGACCTTCTTCGCGGTGGGCTGCCCGGTCTGCAACAAGCTCGTGCTCCTGGCGCTGGGCACGACCGGCGCGATGCAGTTCTTCGAACCGGTGCAGCCCTACCTCGCGGCCGCCTCCATCATCCTGCTCGGCTGGGCACTGTACGCCCGGCTCACCCGCGAAAACTCCTGCCGGCTGCCCGCCCGCCGGGCAGCGGACGCAGCGATCCCGGCCGACGCCGCCGTCACCGGCCGCACGGAGGCAACCGATCGTGTTCGCTGACCTCATCCTGTGGCCGAGGCGACGCCGGCTGATCGCCGCCGGCGCCGCCGCTGCGGCTTTTGTGGTCATCGCGCTCGCCTCCGGCCTGCTCGGCATCGGCGTCGCCGGACCCTGGTGGTCGTACGCGTTCGCGGCGATCGGATCCGGCCTGATCGGCCTGGTTGTCGCCAGCTACTTCGGAGCCCCGATCGGCGCCGAGGCGACCCTGTGCGACACCCGCTGGCCCGTTCTCGGCCTGGTCGCGCTGTACCTGGCGACGGATGTCGCATCCCTCGAGCCCGTGCTGACCGGCGCCGTTCGCCCCGTGGTGGCACTCGCCGCCCTTGCCCTGCTCGTCTGGGCCCTGCGCGAACGGCTCGAGAGCGAGCGCGAGGCGAACGCGGCAGAGCCCGGCGCCGACGGCGTCGTGTGCACCACCTGCCGGCCACTGTTTCCCCGATCGTCCGCCACCTCAGGCGGTCTTCCCCGCGCCACCCCCACGACCGAAGAGAGTTCCAGATGAAGAAAACCCTTGCCGCCCTCGCCCTCGCCTTGACCGCCGTCTTCGGGCTGGCCGCCTGCTCAGCGCCGGCGGCAGAACCGACCATCGCGGTGACCGCCGACACGGTCGTCGTCGATGTCCGCACCAGCGACGAGTACAACGCGGGCCACCTCGAGGGTGCCGTCAACATCGACGTGCAGGCGCCCGACTTCGACAGCCTCGTCTCCGAGCTTCCGGCCGACGGCGAGTACGTCGTCTACTGCGCTTCCGGGAACCGGTCGTCGGCTGCGGTCGCGCGCATGGAAGGCCTCGGCTTCACGAACGTCACCGACGCCGGAGGCATCTCCGAGGCCGGCGGGTCGACCGGGCTCGAGACGGTCACGACCCCGTAACCGGCTCGCCGGATGTCCGTCGAGTTTGGCGGTTTCGGCCGAGCTTGACCGGTGCGCCTGCCAAACTCGACCGGAACGGTCAAACTCGGCGCCGGCGGCCGGCTGCTAGCGCGACTGGCGGCGCTTCCCGGGGCGGGTCTGGCCCTTGACGTCGGGCGTGCGCCCCTTGCCCTTGGACGCCTTCGCCTTGCCCCCGGCCTTCTGCACCGGCGGCGCTTGGGCCGGCGCCGGGGCGGGGGCGGCGGCAATTTCCCGCCGGGCGGTGGCCAGGAACGCCACGCCCTCGTCGGTGAGCGTGGTGGTCTCCGCCGTGCGGTCGAAGAGGGGATAGCCGAGTTCGGCTTCCAGCGCCCGGACCGACGCGCTCACCGTCATCCGCGAGACATCGAGGGTCTCCGCGGCGCGAGCGAAGTGCTTCTCCTCGGCGGCGGCGGCGAAGAGCCGGAGTAGGGAGATGTCCACGGAGCGCCTTTCGTAAAGCCCGCGGGATTCGCGGTCGACTCCTCAGGGTACGCGCCGCGGCGGCCGCCCGCGAAGCGTGCTGGCTCCGGCCCGTGGAGTTCCAGCCCGTGGAGTTCCAGCCCGTGGAGCTCCAGCCCTTGGAGTTCCGGCTCGAGCGTGGTTCGCTGGGCAGGTGACCACGCTGCCGATGTTCCCGCTGGGATCCGTGCTGTTTCCGCACATGCCGCTGCAGCTGCGCGTGTTCGAGGACCGTTACCTGGTCATGTTGTCCCGGATCCTCGAATCGGACCCGGCCGAGTTCGGCGTCGTCCTGATCGAACGGGGCCAGGAAACGGGCGGCGGGGAACAACGGTTCCGCCACGGAACCCTGGCCCGGCTCGTGCAGATGGTGGCGCCGGAAGGATTCGTCGGCCTCGTCGCGCAGGGAGGGCGCCGGTTCGAGGTGATCGACTGGCTGGAGGAAGATCCGTACCCCCAGGCCGAGGTGCAGGAGCTGGCCGAGCTCGCCTGGGACGATCGGCTGCTGCCGCTGCGGGAACGCGCCGAGCGGGAGGTGCGGCGCGCCCTGGCCAGGGCGAGCGAGTTCAGCGACCAGCTGTGGCCTCCGGACGTGGAGCTCTCCGGCGACCCGGCCGCGGCCGCATGGCAGCTCGCGGGGATCGCACCACTGGGTCCCCTGGACCAGGTCTCGCTGCTGCGCTCGGCGACGATGGAGCAGCTCCTGGATTCGGTGATCGAATACACCGCCGCGCTGGGCGAGGCCTTTCCGGACGAGTGGCCGGAGGAGGACGACGACCAGTGAGAACATTGGAGGATGACCGCAACACTCGTGGCCAAGGGCCTGGCCGGCGGGTACGCGCACCGCACGCTCTTTGAGTCGCTCGACCTCACGGTCGCCCCCGGCGACGTCGTTGGCGTCGTCGGCGTCAACGGGTCCGGCAAGTCCACCCTGCTCCGGCTGCTCGGCCGAATCCTCGACCCGCAGGCGGGCACGGTCAGCCTCTCCCCGGCCGATGCGTTCATCGGCTGGCTGCCGCAGGAGCACGAACGCGTCGCCGGCGAGAGCATCGCCGGCTACATCGCCCGACGCACCGGATGCGCCGCAGCCACGCTCGAGATGGACGCGGCGGCATCCGCCCTCGGTGACGCCGACCCGCGAGCCGACGGCCCTGACCCCGCCGATGTGTACTCGAGCGCCCTCGATCGCTGGCTCGCCAGCGGCGCCGCGGACCTCGACGAACGGCTGCCGATCGTGCTCGCCGAACTCGGGCTGGAACTGGGAGGGCACCTCGCCGCGGACGCCCTGATGACGTCGCTGTCCGGCGGACAGGCCGCCCGCGTCGGCCTCGCCGCCCTGCTGCTCTCCCGATTCGACATCGTTCTGCTCGACGAGCCGACCAACGACCTCGACCTCGACGGGCTCGAGCGGCTCGAGGCCTTCGTGCGCGGACTCCGTGGCGGCGTCGTGCTCGTCAGCCACGACCGCGAGTTCCTGGCCCGCTGCGTGACCCGCGTGCTCGAACTCGACCTGGCCCAGGGTGCGAATCGGCTGTTCGGCGGCGGGTACGACTCCTACCTGGCGGAGCGTGAAACCGAGCGTCGTCACAAACGGGAGCACTACGACGAGTTCGCCGAGAAGAAGGCCGACCTCGTCGGCCGGGCGCGGACCCAGCGGGAATGGTCCAGCCAGGGCGTTCGGAATGCCATGAAGAAGGCGCCGGACAACGACAAGATCCGACGCAAGGCATCCGCCGAGTCCAGTGAGAAGCAAGCGCAGAAGGTGCGCCAGATGGAAAGCCGCATCGCCCGGCTGGAGGAGGTCGACGAGCCGCGCAAGGAATGGCAGCTGGAGTTCACCATCGGCGCGGCCCCTCGCTCGAGCGCCGTGGTTTCCACCCTCGGCCACGCCGTGCTGCGCCAGGGCGGCTTCACACTCGGCCCCGTGACGGTGCAGGTCAACGCGGGGGAGCGCATCGGGATCACCGGCCCCAACGGGGCGGGCAAGTCGACCCTGCTGCGCGCCCTCCTCGGCCGGCAGGTGCCGGACGAAGGCACCGCGAGTCTCGGCGCCAACGTCGCGATCGGCGAGATCGACCAGGCCCGCACCCTCCTCGCCGGGGCCCGGCCGCTCGCGGAGACCTTCGAGGGCCTCGTGCCCGACCTGTCCTCGGCCGAGGCCCGCACGCTGCTGGCCAAGTTCGGGCTGAAGGCCGACCACGTCAATCGCCCCGTCGACGAGCTGTCGCCGGGGGAGCGCACCCGCGCCGCGCTGGCCCTGCTGCAGGCGCGGGGCGTCAACCTGCTGGTCCTCGACGAACCCACGAACCACCTCGACCTGGCCGCCATCGAGCAGCTCGAACAGGCCCTCGCCTCCTACGAGGGCACGCTGCTACTGGTCACTCACGACCGTCGGATGCTCGAAAACGTCAGCATCGACCGCCGCTGGAGCGTCGAGGCGGGCCGCCTGAGCGGGTCGTAGCGCCGACTGCCGCCCATCCGGAACCGCAACACATGCTCGGCACCGCCGACGTCACGCACGGCCCGATGAGAGCCTGCTTTCCTGATTTTGCGTCAGGTTTTCGTCCGGACTGCAAGATTCCTCTCCCCATTGACAGTGCATACATTCTCTCTAGGATTGGGAAGAATGATCGTTCTTATGAAGGGCCCAGGAACCGGTCACCCCCACTCACAACGAGAGCGAGAGCCGGCATGAGCTACACCGAATTGCGCTTCGACGACGAGGGCGCCCCGCACCGAACCGAGTACGCGCAGGCCTTTCCGCCCCTGAGGCTTCTCGACGACAGCGAGGTCCCCGCCGGCGGGGAATTGCACTCGGCCCCGCCGTGCGTCGGCTGTTTCCACAAGATGGCCCCGGTCGGGGCCAGCGGCTGGTGGTGCGCCCCGTGCCAGGAGTACCAGTAGCCGGGTCCGTTATGTGTCGGGATTCGCCGGAAGGATCGTTTCCTTGACCAGGCGTCCCGCGCGGCCCCAGGTGCGCCAGACGCCTACCTGCTGACCGCGGGTGAACTCGCCGGAGCTCATGAGCGATCCGTCCTGGCGAAACCACTGCCACGATCCGTGGAGTTCGCCGTCCAGCTCGAAACCGTGCGCCTTCACCGAGCCGTCCCGATAGAGGCCGGCGCGGGGAACCGGAGCTGTGGATGCCGTCATGACACCAGCATGCACCCGGCGAGCGGTAAGCTGGGACCGCACAAGCCACAACCGAATACCGGGCCAACACGGTCGATGCGGAAGAGTTCGACGTCGCCAGACGCGCGAACACCGAAGGAGCAATCCTCCCCGACAATCTCTCAGGTACGCGTACCGCATCGAACTGGCCACTCTGAAAAGTAGCCGCGGCACATACGCGGCTCGCCCACGGTGAAAGTCACACCCCGCTCGAGGTGCGACGAAGCTCTCAGGCCGGATGACAGAGGGGGAGTTCCCAGCTGGGGTCATCGTCGACCCCAGCGATTCTCGCTCGGCCATGCGGCCGACCAATCTGGAGAACTCATGACCTCGGCAGACATGTCAGCACCCGCCACGCGCACCCGGTACTCCCCGCTGCACCAGGCTCACGTCGACGCCGGTGCCAGCTTCACCGATTTCGCCGGCTGGCAGATGCCGGTCCGCTACTCGAGCGACCTCGCCGAGCACCGCGCCGTGCGCAGCGCAGCAGGAATCTTCGACCTCTCGCACATGGCCGAGATCGTCGTCGCCGGGCCCGACGCCGGGGCCTTCCTCGACTACGCCCTCGCCGGCAAGCTCTCCGCGATCGACCTGCTGCAGGCCAAGTACAGCCTCATCCTGAACGAAGCCGGCGGCATCATCGACGACATCGTCGTCTACCGCACGAACGAAAACGAGTACCTCGTCGTCGCCAACGCCGGCAACCGTTTGCAGGCCTTCGAGGCGCTCTCCGCGCGGTCCGCCCGCTTCGACGTGTCCGTCCTCGACCGGAGCGACGACGTCGCACTGATCGCAGTGCAGGGACCCGACTCTCGCGCCATTCTGGAAGCAACGGAGGGCCTCGCGGTCGACGGCGACCTGGCGGCGCTCAAGTACTACCGGGCCCTCGGCGGCACCTACCGAGACGGCACCGTGTTGATCGCCCGCACCGGGTACACCGGCGAAGACGGCTTCGAGCTGTACGTTGACGTGCCCGATGCCGCAGCCCTCTGGGACGCCCTCGTCGTTGCCGGCAAGACCCACGGCCTCGTCCCGGCGGGCCTGGCCAGCCGCGACACCCTCCGCCTCGAAGCGGGCATGCCGCTCTACGGCCACGAGCTGAACACGTCGACCTACCCGGCCCAGGCGGGCCTCGGCCGCGTGGTCAGCCTCGCCAAGGAGACCGACTTCATCGGCCGTGCCGCGAGCGAGGAAGGCCCCAGCGCCGACGCGCGCGTGCTGGTCGGACTCGTCTCGGCGGGCAAGCGAGCCGGTCGCGCAGACTACGAGATCTTCCCGAGCACCGACGCGACCGAGGCATCCGGCGTCATCACCAGCGGCGCCCTGTCGCCGACCCTCGGCTACCCCATCGCCATGGCCTACGTGGCGCCGGCCCTGGCCCGGCTGGGCACCGAAGTCTTCGTCGACGTGCGGGGGAGCCGGATCCCGGCCACCGTCACCTCGCTCCCGTTCTACAAGCGTCAGAAGTAGTCAGCACCAGCTCCACCAGCAGTGCGCACAGCAGCATCCACCCCCGCGAGAGGAATTCCCATGGCAGACAAGTCTGAATTGCAGTACACGGCCGAGCACGAGTGGGTGCTGGTCGACGGCGACACGGCGACCATCGGCATCACCGCGTACGCCGCGGAGAAGCTCGGCGACGTCGTCTTCGTCGAGCTGCCCGCCGTCGGCAGCGACGTCGCGAGCGGCACCGTCGTCGGCGAGATCGAGTCGACCAAGTCGGTCGGCGAGCTCTTCGCTCCGATCAACGGCACCGTCACCGAGATCAACGACGCCGTCGTCGACAGCCCGGAGCTCGTCAACAGCGACCCGTTCGGAGAGGGCTGGCTGATCAAGGTCTCCTTCACCGAGCTGCCCAGTTTCCTCAGCTACGCCGAGTACTCCGCCCTCGTCGGCGAGTAGCACCGGCTAACAGGCCCCACCCAGCACCCGTTTCCCCCGGCGACCAGCCACACAACCAGAACGCGCAGGTTCAAGCACACATGTCACAGCCCTTCACCCAGCGTCACATCGGAACGGATGCGGCGGCGCAGTCCCACATGCTCGCCGCCCTCGGCTACGACTCGGTCGAGTCGCTCGTGGACTCCGCGATCCCTCCGTCGATCCACGTGGACCAGTTCCGCCAGGCCGACGACAGCGTGCTGCCGCCGGCCGCCACGGAGCGCGAGGCCATCCTGGAGCTCCGCGCCCTGGCCGACCAGAACACGGTCAAGCGGTCGATGATCGGGCTGGGCTATTACGACACGATCACCCCCGCGGTGATCAAGCGGAACATCCTGGAGAACCCGAGCTGGTACACGGCCTACACGCCCTACCAGCCCGAGATCTCCCAGGGCCGGCTGGAAGCGCTGATCAACTTCCAGACCATGGTCGCCGACCTGACCGGGCTGAACACCGCCAACGCGTCGATGCTCGACGAATCGACGGCCGTCGTGGAGGGCATGCTCCTCGCCCGCCGGGCCTCGAAATCAAAGTCGGCCCGGTTCATCGTCGACTCGGATGCCCTGCCGCAGACTCAGGCGCTCCTCGCCAGCCGCGCCCACGCGCTGGGCATCGAGCTCGCCGTCATCGACCTCGACGAGGCCACGGCAGCCGGCGACCTCGGCGAGCACTTCGGCGCCTTCGTGCAGTACCCCGGCGCATCCGGTCGGGTCTGGAACCCGGCCGGCGTCATCGCCGCCTCGCAGGCGCAGGGCGGCCTCGCCGTCGTCGCGGCCGACCTGCTCGCGCTCACCCTGGTCACCTCACCGGGCGAGCTCGGCGCGGACGTCGCCGTCGGCACCAGCCAGCGCTTCGGCGTGCCGATGGGCTTCGGCGGTCCGCACGCGGGCTACATGGCCGTGCGCAAGGGCCTCGAACGCCAGCTTCCCGGCCGTCTCGTCGGCGTCAGCGTCGACGCGGCCGGCCACCCCGCCTACCGCCTGTCGCTGCAGGTGCGCGAGCAGCACATCCGCCGGGACAAGGCCACGTCGAACATCTGCACCGCCCAGGTGCTGCTCGCGGTCATGGCCGGCATGTACGCCGTCTACCACGGTCCGGGCGGACTCAAGGCGATCGCGACCGAGGTGCACGACCGCGCCGGCCGCCTGGTCGCCGCGCTCCGCGCCGCCGGGGCCGACGTGCAGGGTGACTCGTTCTTCGACACCGTCCGGGTCTCCGTTCCCGCCCGCGCCGCCGAGGTTGTGGCGCGCGCCGCCGGAGCCGGCGTCAACCTGCACCTCGTCGACGCCGACACCGTGGGGGTGTCCGTCGACGAGACGACGACGCCCTCCGACCTTTCCAACGTCGTCGGCGCCTTCGGCGGCCGCGACGCGTTCGGTCACGTGGACTTCTCCGCCGTGACCGAGGGGCTCCCGGCCGGCCTCGGTCGCACGAGCGAGTACCTCACCCACGCCGTGTTCAACACTCACCGCTCGGAGACGAGCATGATGCGCTACCTCAAGCGCCTCGCCGACTACGACTACGCGCTGGACCGGGGCATGATCCCGCTCGGCTCGTGCACCATGAAACTCAACGCGGCCACCGAGATGGAGGCCGTCAGCTGGCCCGAATTCGGCGGCATCCACCCGTTCGCGCCGCGCACCGACGTCGAAGGCTACCTGGCCCTCATCCACCAGCTGGAAACGTGGCTGACGGATGTCACCGGCTACGACTCCGTGTCGCTGCAGCCCAACGCGGGCAGCCAGGGCGAACTGGCCGGCCTGCTCGCCATCCGCGGGTTCCACCTCGCCAACGGCGATGCGCAGCGCACCGTCTGCCTGATCCCCTCCAGCGCGCACGGCACGAACGCGGCATCCGCCGTGCTGGCGGGCATGAAGGTCGTCGTCGTGGCCTGTGACGACCTCGGCAACGTCGACCTGGACGACCTGCGCGCCAAGATCGCGGAGCACGCCGAGAACCTTTCCGCGCTGATGATCACCTACCCGTCCACGCACGGCGTGTACGAGCACGAGGTGGGCGCGATCTGCCAGGCCGTGCACGACGCGGGCGGCCAGGTCTACGTCGACGGCGCCAACCTCAACGCCCTGCTCGGCTTCGCCCGCTTCGGCGACTTCGGCGGCGACGTGTCGCACCTCAACCTGCACAAGACGTTCTGCATCCCGCACGGTGGCGGCGGACCGGGCGTCGGCCCGGTCGCGGCCAAGGCGCACCTCGCGCCGTTCCTGCCCGGGCACCCGCTCGCCCAGAGCGAGGACCACTACCTGCTCGGCGGCAGCGTTCGGCACGAGGGCGGCCCGGTCTCCGCCGCGCCGTACGGCAGCCCGAGCATCCTGCCGATCACCTGGGCGTACGTGCGCATGATGGGCATGGACGGACTCAAGCAGGCCACGGGGGCCGCAGTGCTCGCCGCCAACTACGTGGCGAAGAGCCTGGAAGCGCACTACCCGGTGCTGTACTCGGGCGACAACGGCCTGGTCGCGCACGAGTGCATCCTCGACCTCCGCCCGCTCACCGCGGCGACCGGGGTGACCGTCGACGACGTGGCCAAGCGCCTCGTCGACTACGGCTTCCACGCGCCGACGATGAGCTTCCCGGTCTCGGGAACGCTCATGATCGAGCCCACCGAGAGCGAGGACCTGGGCGAGATCGACCGGTTCATCGAAGCGATGATCGCGATCAAGGCCGAAGCGGATGCCGTCGCCGCCGGAACCTGGCCCGCCGACGACAACCCGCTGTGCAACGCGCCGCACACCGCGCAGTCGGTCATCGAGGGGGAGTGGGAGCACGCCTACGACCGCGCGACCGCGGTCTACCCGCTGCGTTCGCTCATCCGCAACAAGTACTGGGCGCCGGTGCGCCGCATCGACAACGCGTTCGGCGACCGCAACCTCGTCTGCGCCTGCCCGCCGCCCGAAGCCTTCGAGTAGCCCTTCCCCCTCCCGCGAAACCGAAGTTGTGCGCGCTAAAACGTCGTTTTAGCGCGCACAACTTCGGTTTCGCGGTGGGGGCTAGGCGGCGGGAGCGACCAGGGCGGGCCACCAGGCGAGCGCGAGGGGATAGCCGACGAACGAGACGATGTCCAGGATCCAGTGGGCAACGACCAGCGGCATCGTGCGTCCCCAGCGGGTGTAGCACCAGCCGAAGAGCACGCCCATGGCGACGTTGCCGAAGAACGGCCCGACTCCCTGGTACAGGTGGTAGGTGCCCCGCAGCACGGCGGATGACAGGATGACCGTCCACGTCGACCAGCCGAACTCGCGCAGGCGGGTGAACAGGTAGCCGACCACGATGAGTTCCTCGGAGAGCGCGGCGCCCAGCGCGGCGAAGACGAGGATCGGAATGGTCCACCAGTAGGTGTCGAGCGGGTTGGTTGTCACGGCGACCGTGAGCCCCAGGGCGCGACCGAGAAGGTAGAAGGCCAGGCCCGGAATGCCGATCACCACAACCAGGCCGACTCCGCGGACGAGGTCGCGCCCCGGTTGGCTGAGGTCGAAGCCGATCCGGCCGAACGCGCTCTTCCCGGGCAGCCAGAGCAGGTAGAGCACCAGGGCTACGGCGAACAGCTGGAAGAAGATGCCCAGGAATTGATAGGTGAAGTCGAGCCACTCGCGCTCCGACTGGGAGGCGTTCAGCGCCGCCGACTGCTCTGAGAGCGGCTTGCCCCTCGTGAGCCTGGCCACGATCGCGACCACCGAATACACTGCGGATGCCCCGAGCGAGAGCCCGAGCACGATCGCAACTTCCCAGACCAGCCGGGTTCCGCTCATGCGGGGACGGAGATCGGGACGGCTCATGTTTCGGCCGGCATCCTGCAGGCGGGAGTGCCACCCGGCAGCCGGTGGCGGTACCGGGCGACGAGCCGGTAGCCGAGCTCGGCGAGCCAGGACAGCGGCGGAAGGGTGCCGATCCAGCCGATCATCCGGAGCACCGGGTTCGGCTGGTGGCGCAGCAGGGCGGCCACGGCCGCGGCGCCGCCGTAACGTCGCCCGCCGGTGACGAGCCAGACCCGTGACCGGCCGTCGGCAGCGGTGAGGCCGTAGGCGGCAAGATCCGTCCACTGGTACGGCTCGACAGGCGGCCTGGCCGGCAGCACGCGGCCCAGCCAGAGCACGGCGCTCGTGCAGAAGGCACAGTCCCCGTCGAAGATCAGAACCGTCGTTTTCGCACCAGGAAGGCTCGCCATGGCTCCATCATCTCACCCCGGCGTTCCCACCGAACGCACAGTTAGCCGCGGGAATGATGCGCATAAAGATCAATCCCTGCGGCTATCGACCTCGCAGGTTGCTCATCGGTAACGGTTCCCCTCAGGTTTTGCGCTATCGACGCCCTCGATCTAGGGTCTTTGTTTATCGCGCGCGTTTCGCCGGCCACAAGCCGAGGAACGCGCCCACTTTTGCACTGGAGGAAAATTGAAGATCAACAGACTTGGCATTGTTGCCATTTCTCTCGCCGCCGTGGGAGCGCTTACGCTCTCGGGCTGTGCTGCCGGCACTGAAAAGGCCGCGGCCCCCAAGGGCGACTCGAAGGCCATCATCACCACGAACGGGTCCGAACCGCAGAACCCGCTGATCCCCACCAACACCGCCGAGACCGGCGGCGGCAAGGTTGTCACCTCGGTGTTCGCCGGACTGGTGTCCTACACGGCGAAGGGCGAGCTCGAGAACGAGGTCGCCAAGTCGATCGAGTCCGATGACGCCCAGAACTGGACCGTCACGCTCGAGGACGGCTGGAAGTTCAGCAACGACGAGCCCGTCACCGCCAAGTCGTTCGTTGACGCCTGGAACTACGGCGCGCTCTTCAGCAACGCGCAGGGCTCCTCCTACTTCTTCGACGACATCGCCGGCTTCAGCTACGACGCCGACTCCGAACTGACCGGCCTCAAGGTCGTCGACGAGAAGACCTTCACGGTCGAGCTCGTCGCGCCCGAGGCCGACTGGCCGCTGCGCCTGGGCTACTCGGCCTACTCGCCGCTGCCCGAGGTCGCGTTCGAGGACATGGCGGCCTTCGGCGAGAACCCGATCGGCAACGGCCCGTACATGCTCAAGGGCGAAGGCGCCTGGGAGCACGACGTCAAGATCGACCTCGTCACCAACCCGGCCTACGACGGCGTGCGCAAGCCCGCCAACGGCGGCCTGAGCATCGTCTTCTACGACTCGCAGGATGCCGCCTACGCGGATGTCCAGGGTGGAAACCTCGACGTTCTGGATGCAATTCCGGACGCCGCGTTCGAGACCTACGAGTCCGACTTCCCGGAGCGTTCGGTGAACCAGCCGGCCGCGGTCTTCCAGGCGCTCAACATGCCGTACTACCTCGAGCACTGGAGTGGCAAGGAAGGCGAGCTTCGCCGCGCGGCCATCTCCATGTCGATCAACCGTGATGAGATCACCGACGTGATCTTCCAGGGAACCCGCACGCCGGCCACCGACTTCACGTCGCCGGTCATCGACGGCTACTCGGACAAGCTCAAGGGCGCCGACGTTCTCGAGTACAACGAGAAGGAAGCCAAGAAGCTGTGGGCCGAGGCCGACGCAATCGCGCCGTACACCGGTACCTTCGACATCGCCTACAACTCCGACGGTGGCCACCAGGCCTGGGTTGACGCTGTTGCCAACAGCATCAAGAACACGCTGGGCATCAAGGCCGTCGGCAAGGCGTACCCCACGTTCGCCGCAGCACTGGACGACCGTGACGCCAAGAAGCTGACCGGTGCCACGCGCGCCGGATGGCAGGCCGACTACCCGTCGCTGTTCAACTTCCTCGCTCCGCTGTACCAGACCGGTGCCGGCTCGAACAAGGAAGGCTACAGCAGCAAGGAGTTCGACGGGCTCCTCAAGGAGGGTGCAGCCGCATCGTCCGTCGAGGAAGCCACCGCAAAGTACCAGGAAGCACAGGAAGTCCTGCTGAAGGACCTCCCGACGCTCCCGCTCTGGTACTCGAACGTCACCGGTGTGTGGGCTGAGACCGTCGACAACGTTGTCTTCGGCTGGGACTCCGTCCCGATGTACACCGACATCACCAAGAAGTAACACCCGCACGTTATCCATCACAGTGGAATGCCCGGGGGGGTCGCTTGACCGCCCCGGGCATTGCACTGACCAGACTCACCCAGTGATTGCGACTGTTATGCCCATTTGTTCCAACGAGGGAACCTGATGCTCTGGTACACGGGCAAGCGCCTGCTCCAGATGATCCCGGTGTTTTTCGGCGCCACGTTCCTCATCTACTTCATGGTGTTCTCCCTCCCCGGAGACCCCATCGCCGCTCTCTACGGAGACCGCACGCCTTCCCCCGGCGTGATCGCCCAGATCCGCGCCCAGTATTACCTCGACCAGCCGCTGCTGGTGCAGTACTTCCACTACATGGTCGGCTTCTTCCAGGGCGATCTCGGCACGACCTACTCGGGCCGTCCGGTCTCCGAGGTCATGGCGTCGGCCTTCCCGGTCACCGCCCGACTCGCCATGCTCGCGCTGATCTTCGAGGCGTTCGCGGGAGTCCTCGTCGGACTCATCGCCGGCCTGCGCAAAGGCAAGCTGTTCGATGCAAGCGCGCTCGTGGTCAGCCTGCTGCTGATCTCGGTCCCGACCTTCGTCATCGGCTTCGTGCTGCAGTTCGTCTTCGGCGTGCAGCTCGGCTGGGCCCGCACAACGGTGAGCGGAGAGGCGCCGCTGAACGAGCTGATCCTGCCGGCTCTCGTGCTGGCATCCGTGTCGTTCGCCTACATCGTGCGGCTCACCCGCGCCAGCGTGTCGGACAACCTCAATGCAGACTTCGTGCGCACCGCGACCGCGAAGGGGCTGTCCCGACCGCGCGTCGTCACCGTGCACGTGCTGCGCAACTCGCTGGTTCCCGTCGTCACCTTCCTCGGCGTCGACCTGGGTTCGCTGATGGTCGGCGCGATCGTCACGGAGGGCATCTTCAACATCAACGGTGTCGGTGGCACCGTCTACAAGGCGATCAAGCTCGGTGAGGGCCCGACAGTGGTGTCGTTCATCGCCGTGATGGTCGTCATCTTCGTGCTGGCCAACCTGCTCGTCGACCTGCTGTACGCAGCCCTTGACCCAAGGATTCGTTATGCCAAGTAATAGCCCGAGTGGGCAGACCCACTACGTCGCGGAACTGGAGGACACTCCCGTCGCCGCGGTCGACCGCCTCGACGAATCGCAGAAGGCGCGCAGCACCTGGGCGGATGCCTGGGACTCGATGCGTCGTCGGCCCTCGTTCTGGATCTCCTCCGTGCTGATCCTGCTGATCGTGGTCGTGGCACTGTTCCCGAGCCTGTTCGCCCAGACCGCACCTGACGCCTGCGACCTGGGAAACAGCAACGACGGACCCGCGGCCGGACATCCCCTCGGCTTCACGCGCCAGGGCTGTGACGTCTACTCGAGGATCGTCTTCGGAACACAGGCTTCGATCACCGTAGGACTGCTGGCGACCATGCTGGTGACGCTCTTCGGAGTCATCATCGGCGCCCTGGCCGGGTTCTACGGCGGACTTCTGGACGCCCTCGTGTCCCGCATCGGCGACATCTTCTTCGCCGTTCCCACCGTGCTCGGTGCCATCGTGCTGATGTCGGTCCTGCCGGTGCGCACCCCGGTGACGATCGCGGTCGTGCTCTCGATCTTCGCCTGGCCGCAGATCGCCCGCATCATGCGTGGCGCCGTGCTGTCGGCGCGGAACTCCGACTACGTGACCGCCTCGATCGCCCTGGGAGTGTCGAACTCCAAGATCCTGCTGCGCCACGTGATCCCGAACTCGCTCGCGCCGGTCATCGTCATCGCGACGGTGTCGCTGGGAACGTTCATCGTGGCCGAGGCGACGCTGTCGTTCCTGGGCATCGGCCTGGGCTCGGACGTCATGTCCTGGGGCAATGACATCGGTCAGGCCCAGACGTCCATCCGTACGAGTCCACAGGTTCTGTTGTATCCCGCGGCGGCCCTGTCGATCACCGTGCTTTCCTTCCTTATGCTCGGCGACGTTCTCCGCGACGCACTCGACCCGGCTGCGAGGGCCCGACGATGACCCAGATAGCGAACGACGACGTGTTCCAGACCCTTCCGGCGTCCCCGACGACGACGGATACGGCATCCCGGCAACCGCTGCTGCAGATCCGTGACCTCGAGGTCGGCTTCCAGACCCAGCACGGGCTCGTCCCCGCCGTGCGCGGCGTCAGCCTCACCCTGTACGAGGGCCAGACCCTGGCGATCGTGGGTGAGTCCGGCTCGGGCAAGACCACGACCGCCCAGGCCATCATCAACCTGCTCGCCGGCACGGGAAAGGTCACGGCCGGGGAGATCCTCTTCGAGGGCCGCGACCTGACGAAACTGTCGGCGAAGGAGATTCAGGATGTTCGCGGCCGCCTGATCGGCTACGTCCCGCAGGACCCGATGTCCAACCTCAACCCGGTCTGGAACATCGGTTACCAGGTCGAGGAAGCCATCAAGGCCAACAACGTCGCCCAGGGCAAGAAGGAGGTCAGGAAGCGCACCATCGAGGTGCTGCAGGAGGCCGGCCTGAGTGACGCTGCCGACCGGCTCAAGCAGTATCCGCACCAGTTCTCCGGGGGCATGCGTCAGCGCGTGCTCATCGGAATCGGCCTGTCGGCCAGACCGAAGCTCCTCATCGCCGACGAGCCGACCTCGGCCCTCGACGTGACGGTGCAGCGGCAGATCCTCGATCACCTGGGCACGCTGACCCGTGACTACGGCACCTCGGTGCTGTTCATCACCCACGACCTCGGCCTGGCCGCGGAGCGGGCCGAGCAGCTCGTCGTGATGTACAAGGGCAAGGTCGTCGAATCGGGGCCCTCCAGGGAGATCCTCGCCAACCCCCGGCACCCGTACACCCAGCGGCTCGTCGCAGCGGCGCCGAGCCTGGCCTCCCGGCGGATCCAGGCGAAGAAGAACCCCCAGGCGGATGCCGAGAAGATCTACTCAGAGGGATCGCTCGACACCGGCTTGATCGCACGGGCGACGAAGCGTGAGAACGCGGCTCCCGACCGGGACCTCATCTCCGTGCAAGGCGTCACCAAGGTCTACCGCATCCGCAAGGGCGGGTTCCGCAGCGACGAACTGCTCGCCGTGAACGATGTCTCCTTCGGCGTCAAGAAGGGCACCACCACGGCCATCGTGGGGGAGTCCGGCTCCGGCAAATCAACGGTGGCCAAGCTCATCCTGCAGCTCGAGGGAATCACCAAGGGCAGGATCGAGTTCGACGGCCAGGATGTCGCCGGCCTCAAGGGCGCGGAGCTGCTGAAGTTCCGTCGCCGCGTGCAGCCGGTCTTCCAGGACCCGTACGGCTCCCTGGACCCGCAGTACAACGTGGGCAACACGATCGCCGAGCCGCTGCTCGCGCACAAGGTGGGCACGGCCAGGGAACGGCAGGCCCGCGTGCTGGAACTGCTCGACCAGGTGTCGCTGCCGTCGTCCACGCGATTCCGGTATCCGAGCGAGCTCTCCGGCGGTCAGCGGCAGCGCATCGCCGTCGCCAGGGCGCTCGCGCTCAAGCCGGACGTGCTCGTGCTCGACGAGGCCGTTTCGGCCCTCGACGTGCTCGTGCAGGGCCAGATCCTGAACCTGCTGACCGAGCTGCAGGCCGAGCTGGACCTGACCTACCTCTTCATCACCCACGACCTCGCGGTCGTGCGGCTGGTCGCCGACAATGTCTGCGTCATGAAGAAGGGGCAGATCGTCGAGGCCGCGACAACGGACGAGGTGTTCGACAACCCCCGCGAGCTGTACACGCAGGAACTGCTCTCCGCCATCCCCGGCGGCAACTTCGAGTTCGGTCGCTGACCTAACCCGTTCCGCCAATTCGACGGAGATTCTGCCCGAAAGGGATGCTGTGAGGCTCATGTGAGCGCCGCGGCACGGAGTCTCCGTCGAATTCGTTAACGGCGGAAGTCTGCCTTTCGGGGGCCCTAGCGCACTATCTGGTCAATATGTCCGGTTGGCCACGCAATTTTCGTGCGGAAAATGAGATCTTCGTGGCTCCTGATTACCAATGTGTAACGTTTTCCCGTGTCGCGCGCGGTGGGCGCGTCGACCTCTCTAGGGTCAGTAGCAACCAGCACGGCGTCGAGGCCCGCACGGAGTCCCTGCCGCTTGCACACATTGCACAGGAGGAACAATGAGAATCAGACGCATCGGGGCAGCAGTTGCTGCCGTTGGCGTCGTCGCTCTCGTCATGTCAGGATGCGCGGCCCCCACGGCCGAATCCGGACTCGACAAGGGCACGTCGGTCAACGTCGCGTGGAACCAGCCGTTTTATTCGTATAACGGCATGACCTCGTTCGGCAACGCCACGGCGAACGCCAACATCATCTACATGACGATGGACTGGTTCAACCTGTACGACAACGAGCCCAAGCTCGTGAAGAACACCGAGTTCGGCTCGTACGAGAAGGTCTCCGAAGACCCGCTGACCGTCAAGTACACCATCAAGGATGGCGTCAAGTGGTCTGACGGCACCGCCGTCGACGCCGCCGACATGCTGCTCAACTGGGCCGCCAACTCGCGCTCGCTCGACACCCCGGACTTCGACCCGGCAGAGTTCACCGACCCTGACACGGGCGAGTTCACCGACGCCTTCCCGAAGGACATCGTCTTCTTCGACTCCGGCGCAACGCCCGACTCCGGCCTCGGCCTGGTGCACGACGTGCCGAAGATCGGCGATGACGGCCGCTCCATCACGATGGTGTACGAAACCCCGTACGTGGACTGGGAGCTCGCTTTCCCGAGCGCTCTTCCGGCGCACGTTGTCGGCAAGAACGCCCTCGACCTGACGGACAACAAGAAGGCCAAGGATGCCGTCATCAAGGCCATCCAGGACAAGGACGACAAGTCGCTGGCCTCGCTGTCCAGCTTCTGGAACTCGGGCTTCAACTTCACCGAGCTGCCCAAGGACCCTGAGCTGTACCTGAGCACCGGCCCGTACACGATCTCGTCGTTCAAGGCCGACCAGTTCATCACCCTCAAGGCCAACCCCGACTACACCGGCGCCCACAAGCCGACGATCGAAGAGGTCACCATCCGCTTCATCGGCGACCCGCTGGCCGCAGTGCAGGCGCTCCAGAACGGCGACGTCGACGTCATCTCGCCCCAGGCGACCGCTGACATCACGACCGCCCTCGACGGCGTCAAGAACGTCACGGTGATCAAGGGTGCCGAGGGCACGTACGAGCACATCGACCTTCAGATCGACAAGTCGAAGAACGGCACGTTCAGCGACCCGAAGGTGCGCGAGGCCTTCATGAAGGTCATCCCGCGCCAGGAGATCATCGACAAGCTGATCAAGCCGATCGTCGGCGAGGACGCCACGCTGCGTGACTCGCAGATCTTCGTCCCCGGCGCCGAAGGCTATGACGACTCCGTCAAGGCCAACGGTTCGGCCGCATACGCCGAGGTTGACGTCGAGGGCGCCAAGGCGCTGCTCGCCGAGGCCGGCGTGACCAGCCCCAAGGTCTGCTTCCTCTACAGCTCGACCAACCCGCGCCGCGTCAACGAGTTCCAGCTGATCCAGACGTCGGCGGCACTTGCCGGCTTCGTCGTTGAGGACTGTGGCAACGAGAACTGGGGTGGCCTCCTCGGTACCCCCGGTGCCTACGACGCCTCGCTGTTCGGCTGGCAGTCCACGAGCCTCGGCGTGACCAGCTCCGGCCCGACTTTCGAGACGGGCGGCATCAACAACATGACGTTCTTCTCGAACGCCGAGGCTGACAAGGTCATCAAGAAGCTGAACGGCGAGTTCGACCCGGAGAAGCAGATCGAACTGCAGAAGCAGCTCGACAAGCTCATCTGGGACAGCTACTACGGCGTCACCGTCTTCCAGTTCCCCGGTGTCACGGCATACAACAACAAGATCGAAGGCGTTGACCCGTCGATCCTGTCGCCGACCATCTTCTGGAACATCTGGGACTGGAAGGTTGCAGCCAAGAAGTAGGGCTTGAGCCCCCGCTTCCACTGAAATCCGGTGGGCGTCGGGACCGAAAGGTCCCGGCGCCCACTGCCAGATCCTCATAGATTGGCTGGTCGCCACCGCTCATGGCCTCATTCGTAACCCGGCGCCTGATCGCCGCAGTTTTCGTACTCCTCGCCGCGACATTCCTGATGTACATCCTCGTCTCAATGTCGGGCGACCCGCTCAAGGAGCTGCGGGAAAGCAGCGCTCCGAACAAGCTCGAGCTGATGGAGGCCCGCACCAGGCTTCTCAACCTCGACGTTCCCCCCTTCTTCCGGTACTTCATCTGGCTCGGCGGCATCGCGCAATGCTTCGTCGGCCAGTGTGACTTCGGCGTCAACGTGCAGGGCCTGCCGGTCAACGTGCTGCTCCAGCAGGCGATGGGATCAACACTGCAGTTGGTCGTCTCCGCCCAGCTGATCGCGATTGTCGTCGGCCTCGCGGTCGGAATCACCACCGCCCTGCGCCAGTACAGCGGATACGACTACTCCATCACGTTCGCCTCCTTCCTCTTCTTCTCGCTCCCGATCTTCTGGGTGGCCGTACTGCTCAAGCAGTACATCGCCATCGGATTCAATGACTGGCTGGCTGAGCCCAGCATCGGGATAGCGGTTCTGATCGGGATATCGATAGTCTCGGGCCTGCTCTGGATGTCTGTTCTCGGCGGCACCGGCAGGAAACGGCTGACCACACTCGCCGTCGCCACCGTGTCAACGGGCGCGCTCCTGGCCTACCTCAACCTGACCGGCTGGTTCAGCACCCCCAGCATCGGCATCGTCGGCGTGGTCCTCACGGCTGTTGCCGCGGCCCTGGGCGTCACGGCCATCTCGGTCGGGTTGAAGAACAGGAACGCGCTGCGCGGTTCGCTGGTCACGGCGGCCGTGGGCATCGCGCTTTACTACCCGATGACCTGGTATGTCTTCCGGTTCATGACCTTGCCGCTCTTCCTCGGCCTCGCGGTACTCTCCGTCGTGGTCGGCGGCGCGATCGGGTATTTCCTGGGCGGACGAGACCGGTGGCAGTCCGCTCGCACCTCGGCCATTGTGTCGGTCATCATCAGCGCGGTCATCGCGCTCGAGGGCCACCTGTTCTATTGGAACGACTACTTCAACTCGACCAGGATCAACGGGCGGCCGATCGCGACCTTCGGTTCGGCGACGCCGAACCTCGGCGGCAACTTCTGGGTGCAGGGGATTGACACCTTCACCCACCTGCTGCTGCCCACGATCGCGATCATCCTGATCTCCTTCGCCGGGCTCACCCGGTACACGCGGTCGAGCATGCTCGAGGTGATGAACCAGGACTACATCCGCACCGCGCGTTCCAAGGGACTCACCCAGCGCACGGTCGTCGTTCGCCACGCCCTCCGGAACGCGCTCATCCCGATTGCCACGATCATCGCGCTCGACATCGGAGCGCTGATCGGCGGCGCCGTGATCACCGAGTTCGTCTTCGGCTGGAGCGGAATGGGCCAGCTCTTCCAGAAGGGGCTCCAAAACGTCGACCCCAACCCGGTGATGGCGTTCTTTGTGGTCACCGGTCTGCTGACCGTGATCTTCAACCTCGTCGCGGACCTCTTGTACGCTTCCCTCGACCCGAGAATCAGGGTGTCATAATGGTCGACCTCAACCTGGCCCTCCAGGATCCTCCGCACGAGGGTGAACCCGAACGCGACGAATCCACGATCGAGCAGCGCGAAACCATCGGCCTCAGCCAGGGGCAGATCGTTCGCAAACGGTTCTTCCGTCACCGTGGCGCCGTCATCTCGATCTTCGTGCTGGCCTTCGTCATCGTGCTCGCCTACACCTCCGTCGGGCTCCACCTCTGGGGTCTGAGCACCACCGGGTGGTGGCCCTGGCATTGGCGGGAAACCCCGCCCCTGGTCAACCGCGGTATTCCGACGCTGAACCTGATTCCGGGGCCGGGCTTCGGCATCGGACCTCACCCGTTCGGCCAGGACGTCGTCGGGCACGACATCTTCGCGCTGGTCATGCGCGGTGCGCAGCAGTCGATCATGATCATGGTGCTCGTCGGTTCGGTCGGCACCATGGTGGGCGTGTTCATCGGTTCGCTGGCCGGCTTCTACCGAGGCTGGTCTGACTCGCTGCTGATGCGCTTCACCGACGTGATCATCACGATCCCGTTCATCGTGATCGGCGCCGTGATCGGACGCTCCACCGGGTCGCTCGGAGCAGCCGTCCTCGGGCTGATGCTCGGTCTGTTCGCCTGGACCGGGCTGGCCCGCCTCGTGCGCGGCGAGTTCCTCTCGCTTCGTGAGCGCGAGTTCATCGATGCGGCCCGGGTCTCCGGGGCCAGCGACAAGCGGATCATCTTCAAGCACATCCTGCCCAACGCGGTCGGCGTGATCATCGTCAGCGCGACGCTGCTCATGGCGGGTGCGATCCTCGGCGAGACGGCGCTCAGCTTCCTCGGCTTCGGCGTCAAGTCGCCCGACACATCGCTCGGGTTGATCGTCGCCGAGAACCAGGCCGCGTTCGCGACCAGGCCGTGGCTGTTCTGGTGGCCGGGTGTGTTCATCATCGTCATTGCGCTGAGCGTCAACTTCATCGGGGACGGCCTGCGCGATGCGTTCGATCCCCGCCAGAAGAAGATGCCGTCGCCTCGTGCGCTCGCCCGGGCGGCCGTCCGCCGGGCCCGCGACAAGCGCGTCTCGGTCTAGCGGTGGCCCCGGTGCTCCAGGCGGCGCTGCTACACGACCATGCCGGCCACGGTACCCGCGAGAAGCCCGCCGAGCACGGCAATGGTGGCCCAGTGCACGGTGACCTTCAGCGATCCGGGTTCAACGACCCCGCTGTCCAGGTGGCCGGCATCGCGCAGCGCTTCCCAGCGCCGGCGCAGCACGAAGGCCACCTGGCCGGAGGCGGTGCTCACCGAATCGCCGGGGCGCACGCTGCGGCCCGGCCCGTAGGCGGTCTCGCCCAGGTTCCGCACATCGGCCCTCTCAATCGCAACGGCTCCGCGGATGCCTGGGCTCGGCGCGGCCCAGACCGGGATCTTCCGTTCGGGAGTGAACAGGGTCAGGCTGAACCGGGTGTCGATGCGCAGGATCGCGGGCCACGGCACCTCGAACGTGCGCAGCACGTTGACGACCGTGACGCCGTGATCGTCGATCAGGATCCGGGGACGCCAGAACACGGCGATCGCCAGGGCGCTGAAGAAGGCCAGCGGCCAGACCGTGCGGAGAAGGTTGGCCCAGTCGCCGGCAACGGCGAGGCCGGCCAGCCCGATCAGGCACAGGACCACGATCACCGCGGCGAGGACACGCCCGAACATGGGGCGAAATTGGAACGACTCTGTCAGCACACCCTTAGTTTCGCAGATAGCCCGCTTCACCCAGACAGGATGGCAAGCAATGACTGATCCAGCGACCGTCGCACTGAGCGACGACATGGTTTTCGACACCCTCCCCGAGATCGTGCTCGAAGTGAAGGACCTCGACGTCGACTTCTGGGTAGAGGGCGAGCTGTACCCGGCCGCCATCGACATGAACTATGAGGTGCGCCGCGGCGAAGTCCTCGCGATCGTGGGCGAGTCCGGCTCCGGCAAGAGCACGGGGACCATGGCGCTGCTCGGCCTGCTGCCGTCGAACGCGCGTGTCACCGGCTCGATCACCCTGCTCGGAAAGCAGTTGCGGGGCATCCCCGAGGCGGAGCTGCGCAAGGTGCGCGGCAACGCGATCGCGACGATCTTCCAGGAGCCGATGACGGCCCTGAACCCGGTCTACACGGTTGGTTTCCAGATCACCGAAGCCCTGCGCTCGCACTTCGACCTCTCCCCGCACGAGGCGAAGGAGCGCGCGATCGAGCTCCTCACCATGGTTGAGATGCCGAACCCGTCGGAGTCCTTCAACAAGTACCCGCACCAGTTGTCGGGCGGACAGCGTCAGCGGGCCATGATCGCCCAGTCCATTTCCTGCGACCCGGTCCTGCTCATCGCCGACGAGCCGACCACGGCGCTCGACGTGACGGTCCAGGCGGAAATCCTCGACCTGCTCCGCAACCTGCACAAGCGGCTCGACAGCGCCATCATCCTGATCACCCACGACATGGGTGTCGTCGCCGACCTCGCCGACCGGGTGATGGTGATGAAAGACGGGATCACGGTGGAGTCCGGCGTCATCGACGACATCTTCAACCGGCCGCAGCATCCGTACACCAAGCAGCTGCTCGCGGCGGTCCCGCACCTCGGCCAGGGCATCGAGCTCACCGAGCGCCCGCAGGCCTTCCGCGCTGTGGACGCGAAGCCGGTGCTCGACTTTCAGAACGTGGCGATCGAGTACCCCAAGCGTGGGCGGATCCCGGCCTTCCGTGCCGCGGACGAGATCAACTTCCAGGTCTTCCCGGGCGAGATCGTCGGCCTCGTGGGGGAGTCAGGGTCGGGTAAGACCACCCTGGGCCGCGCGGCCGTCGGACTGCTGCCGATCCGCGAGGGGACCCTCATTTCGTGCGGCATCGACATCTCGAAGGCCGGCATGCGCGACCTTCGCCCCCTGCGCCGCAAAGCGGGCATCGTCTTCCAGGATCCGGCATCGTCGCTGAATCCACGGATGCCCATCGGCGAGTCGATCGGGGAGCCGCTCTACCTGTCGCGGGAGGCCAGGGGTGCCGATCTCGACAAGCGGGTGCAGACCCTGCTCGAGCAGGTCGAACTGCCCACGAGCTACCGCAACCGGTTCCCGCACGAACTCTCCGGCGGCCAGAAGCAGCGCGTCGGCATCGCCAGGGCGCTCGCCCTGCACCCCGATCTGCTCGTCGCCGACGAGCCGACCAGCGCCCTGGACGTGTCAGTTCAGGCTCGATTCCTCGAGCTTTTGCAGGAGCTGCAGGGCCGTTTGGGCTTCGCCTGCCTGTTCATCAGCCACGACCTGGCGGTCGTCGATGCGCTGTCGCACCGCATTGCGGTGATGCATAAGGGTAAACTAGTCGAACAGGGGACTAGCGACCAGATTCTTCGTGCCCCCAAGGACCCTTATACCCAGCGCCTAATCAGCGCCGTGCCTGTGCCTGACCCCGCCGAGCAACGAGCTCGCCGCGAGGCTCGCCAGATTGCGAAACGACAAAACAAGGAATAGAACTTATGGCGATTGCCACGCGCAATAACCTCCGGAACGTTGCAATCGTTGCCCACGTTGACCACGGCAAGACAACACTGGTCGACGCGATGCTCAAGCAGACGAACTCCTTCGCAGACCACTCCCATGTGGAAGAACGCGCGATGGACTCGAACGAGCTCGAGCGCGAAAAGGGCATCACGATCCTCGCGAAGAACACCGCGGTGTCCTACAAGGGCCTGCACGCGACCGACGGTCCGATCACGATCAACGTGATCGACACCCCCGGCCACGCCGACTTCGGTGGCGAGGTGGAGCGCGGGTTGTCGATGGTTGACGGCGTCGTCCTGCTCGTTGACGCGAGCGAGGGCCCGCTGCCGCAGACCCGTTTCGTGCTCCGCAAGGCGCTCGAGGCTCACCTGCCCGTCATCCTGCTGGTCAACAAGACCGACCGCCCCGACGCGCGCATCGACGAGGTCGTGGCCGAGAGCCAGGACCTGTTGATCGGCCTCGCCAGCGACATGGCCGACGACGTGCCCGACCTCGACCTCGACGCGATCCTCGACGTTCCCGTCGTCTACGCCTCCGGACGTAACGGCGCGGCGAGCAGCAACAAGCCCGAGAACGGCCAGCTGCCCGACAACGACGACCTCGAGCCGCTGTTCGAAGCCATCCTCAAGCACATCCCGGCGCCTCAGTACGATGACGAGCACCCGCTTCAGGCGCACGTCACCAACCTCGACGCCAGCCCGTTCCTCGGCCGCCTCGCCCTGCTGCGTATCTTCAACGGCACGATCAAGAAGGGCCAGACCGTGGCCTGGGTCAAGTCCGACGGCACCGTGGCGAACGTCAAGGTGACCGAGCTGCTGATCACCAAGGCTCTCGACCGCTACCCGACCGAGAGCGCCGGCCCCGGCGACATCGTCGCCGTCGCCGGTTTCGCCGACATCACCATCGGTGAGACCCTGGCCGACCCGGATGACGTTCGCCCGCTGCCGACCATCACGGTCGACCAGCCGGCCATCTCGATGACCATCGGAACCAACACCTCGCCGCTCATGGGCAAGGTCAAGGGTCACAAGCTCACCGCGCGCATGGTCAAGGACCGCCTCGACCGCGAGCTCGTCGGTAACGTCTCGCTCAAGGTCGTCGACATCGGACGCCCCGACGCCTGGGAGGTGCAGGGCCGAGGAGAACTCGCCCTCGCCATCCTGGTCGAGCAGATGCGCCGCGAGGGCTTCGAGCTCACCGTCGGCAAGCCGCAGGTGGTTGTCAAGCGCGTCGACGGCAAGATCCACGAGCCGTACGAGCACCTCACCATCGACTCGCCGGAAGAGTACCTCGGTGCGATCACGCAGCTCCTCGCCGCGCGCAAGGGCCGCATGGACAACATGGCCAACCACGGCACCGGCTGGGTTCGGATGGAGTTCATCGTTCCGTCCCGCGGCCTGATCGGCTTCCGCACCCAGTTCCTCACCGACACCCGCGGCACCGGAATCGCCAACGCGATCTTCCACGGCTACGAGGAGTGGGCCGGAACCATCGTCACCCGCAGCAACGGATCGATCGTCGCCGACCGTTCCGGTGTGGTCACCCCGTTCGCGATCATCGCGCTGCAGGAGCGGATGTCATTCTTCGTCAACCCGACCGAAGAGGTCTACGAGGGCATGGTGATCGGCGAGAACTCGCGCGCCGACGACATGGACGTGAACATCACCAAGGAGAAGAAGCTGACCAACATGCGTCAGTCCACCTCCGACACGTTCGAGTCGATGACCCCGTCCAAGCAGCTGACCCTCGAGGAGTGCCTCGAGTTCGCCCGCGAGGACGAGTGCGTCGAGGTCACGCCCGCCATGGTGCGCATCCGCAAGGTCGAGCTCGCGGCATCCGCCCGCCAGCGCCAGACGTCACGCCTGAAGAAGCAGGACGCCAACTAGGCACCCCCCTGCCCCATCCGCGAACCCGCAGTTGTGCGCGCTAAATCGTCGATTTAGCCTGCACAACTGCGGGTTCGCGCCATTTTGTATGAGGAAAGCAGAACCATGAAGACCATCAGCAGGCAGAGCCTGAGCGTCTCGCTCGCCATCGTCATCGCCGTAGCGGGCGTTCCGCTGCTCACCGGCTGCTCGGCCGAAGGCGCCGTCAACGGCGCCGTCCAGGGCGCGACCGGCGGGGACGTCAGCCTCGGCGGGAAGCTGCCCACGGGCTGGCCGGACGAGGTCGCCGTCATTGACGGGGAACTCCTCTTCGGCGCCCGCGGCGCCGGCGACAACAAGGACGGCTGGGTCGTGACGGTGAAGTCCGACGCCACGGACCCCCTCGAAGAGGCCAGGAAGACGCTCGAGGATGCCGGCTTCGTCGGTGACACGCGCGTCTCGGCCGGCGACGCCAGCGTCGTCGCGATGAAGAACGACACCTACACCGTCGTCGTCGCCAGCAACTCCGACGGCCTGCTCTACACGGTCAGCCCGGGCTAATCCGCCCCGCGGGCGCCGCTACGCGTTGAGTTGCGGAGAAAGTACTTTCGTTTTCGGATTGAGGGTACTTTCTCCGCAACTCAACCTGACGGGCGCCGGGTCAGGCGAAGAGGGCCTGCCCGATGTATGCGCCGTCCCGGGCGCCGGGCGGCACGGCGAAGAGCGCCGACCCGACGTGCCGGGTGTATTCGTTCATCGCGTCGTTCCTGGCCAGGCTCAGCTGCACCGCGGAGAACTGCTCCGGCGACCGCTGGAAACTGATGAAGAACAGGCCGGCATCGAGCCGGCCGAGTTCGTCGTTGCCGTCGACGAAGTTGTACCCCCGGCGCAGCATCCTGCGACCCTCGTTCCGGGACGGATGCGCGAGCCGCACGTGTGCGGCCTTGTCGATCAGCGGGGCGTCGTCCGGGCCGGCTTTGTCGAAGTCGGGCTCGGTGAACTCCGATCCGCCCGACAGCGGGGCGCCCTCGCCCTTGCTGCGGCCGATGATCGCCTCCTGTTCGCGCAGGATCGTGCGGTCCCAGGTCTCGATCGTCATCCGGATGCGCCGGGTCACCAGGTAGGAGCCCCCGGCCAGCCAGGCGGGGCCGTCCCCGGGCCGCACCCAGACCTGCTCGTCCACCGCCGCGGGTTCCTCGGCCTTGATGTTCGCTGTGCCGTCCTTGAACCCGAACAGGTTGCGCGGGGTGGCCTGGCTCGTGCTGGTGGACGAGGTGCGCCCGAAGCCCAGCTGTGACCAGCGGATGGCCGCCTTGCCGAACGCTATCCGGGACAGGTTGCGCACGGCGTGCACGGCCACCTGGGGGTCGTTCGCGCAGGCCTGGATGCAGAGGTCGCCGCCGCCCTGGCCCTCCTCGAGCATGTCGCCGGGGAAGTGCGGGAGATCGACGAGGTCGGCGGGGCGCTGGGAGGCGAGGCCGAAGCGGTCGGCGCCATCCTTCGCCTCGAACAGGGTCGGCCCGAAGCCGAAGGTGATCGTCAGGCCCGCGGGCTCCAGGCCGAGCGCCTCCCCGGTGTCTTCCGGGGGCGCGTCGTAGGGCCCGTCGACGGCGCCGAACTCTCCGACGTCCCGGCCGGCGGTCATGGCCGCTGCCGCGACGGTCCAGTCACGCAGAAGTGCGATCAGGTCCCCGCGGCTGGTGCCCGGGCTGAGGTCGAAGGACGCGAAGTGCAGGCGGTCCTGGGCAGGGGTGACGATGCCGGCCTGGTGCCGGGCGTAGAACGGGTAGCTGTTCGCCGTGCCGGCGCCCCCGGTCGCGGCGATGACCGTGCGGTCACCGGCGACGCCCAGCCCGAGCCCGGCGATGCCGGCTCCGGCCAGGCCGAACAGTCCGCGGCGGGACAGGCCGCGCGGCGCGGCGGGCTGGCCGGCGGCGGGAGGCGTGACGGCGGGCCGGCCGGCGGAAGGCGGCGCGGCAGGCCGGCCGGCGGAAGGCGGCGTGGCGTCGGTCACGAGATGACGAGGGCCGCGGTGAGCCGGTTGAGCGGCTCGCCGAGCGCGTTTACCTGGTCGGCGAGGGCGCGGATGTCGGCGGCGGAGAGCTCGGTGTACGCCGCGAAGCCGTCACCGACCCGGTGCTCGTCGAGGAGCGCCTGGAGAGCGGCGAACTCCGTGTCGAGCTGCCGCGCGAGCTTCCGGTCCTTCTCCAGCAGGATGTCGCGCACCCCCGCGTAGAGCACCTTCGCGCCGTCGACGTTGGCCTGGAAGTCCCAGAGGTCGGTGTGCGACCAGAACTCCTCTTCGCCGGTGACCTTGCCGGAGGCGACCTCCTCGAGCAGCCCGATCGCGCCGTTCGTCTGCTGGGACAGGGTGAAGCTCAGGTCCGCCACCTTGCCCTTGAGGGTCTGCGTGTCGGCGACGAGCAGCTTGGCCAGGTGCGCGCGCTTGTCGGCGCCGTAGGCCTGGAAGCCGGCCTCGGCTTCGGCGGGCCAGAGGTCCTTCTCGATGGCGTGCCAGCCGGTCCACTCCTGGCCTTCCTCGAGGTCGGCTTCGCGCAGGTCGAGCTTCGGGTCGAGGTCGCCGAAGGACTCGGCGATGGTTTCCACGCGTTCCCAGTGGGCGCGGGTCGGGGCGTAGAGGCGGCGCGCGAGGTCGTCGTCCCCGGCGACATACGCGGCGGCGAAGGCGTCGGTGCCGGTGGCGAGCTCGGCTACCTCGTCCCGGACGTAGCCGGCGTAACCGGAGTTGGCCGTTTCGATCCGTGCGGCGAGGGCGGCGTCGACCTCGCCGGCAGCGCCCGATTCCGTCACGGTGAAGGGCGCCTTGCCGACGCCGTCGCCGCTCATGCCCGGCTTGCAGGCCGTGAAGTATTTTCCGGGCTCGAGTTCCACGACCAGGTCGCGGCTGAGGCCGGGGCCGATGTTCTCGGCCTCGCCGACGATCCTCAGCCCGTCGTGGCCGAGCAGGTAGAACTCGGTGACCTTGTCGCCGGAGTTCGTCACTCGGAAACGCACGGTGCCGGCCGGGGCCTCGGCCGCCGACACCGCGCACTCGGTGGCGCTGCTGTCGACGGTCAGCGTGGCGTGGGTGGCATCCGGGCCGCTCTCGTTCGCGACGCAGCCGGTGAGGGCCAGGAGCACGGCGGAACAGACAGCGGCGGGCAGGGCGAGGCGGGAGCGCATGGGAGTCCTTTGGTAACCGGGAAAGAGAGGGTTCAGCGGGCGGCGACGACGGCGCGGCCGGCGCCATCCGGGCGGGCCTCGGCCGGGCGTTGCCGGTCCTGCCGGCTCTTCAGGATGAACAGGGCCATCGTGGGCACGAGATAGGCCAGCCAGGCCGCAAGTTCGAGCCAGGTGGTGGCGGGGGAGAAGTTCAGCGTGCCCTTGAGCAGGGTGCCGTACCAGCTGTCGGGCGGGATGGCGGCGCTCACATCGAAGGCGAGGCTGTGCAGGCCCGGCAGGATGCCCGCCTCCTGCAGGTCGTGCACGCCGTAGGAGAGCACGCCCGCGGCGACAACGATCAGGATGCCGCCGGTCCAGGCGAAGAACTTCGCCAGGTTGATCCGCAGCATCCCCGCGTAGATCAGAGCGCCGAGGGCGACCGCGGTGAGGATGCCGAGCCCGGCGCCGAGCAGGGGGAGTGTGGTTTCGCCGGTCGCCTGCACGGCGGCCCAGATGAACAGGGCCGTCTCGATGCCCTCCCGGCCCACGGCGAGGAAGGCGACCAGCACGAGGCCCAGCCCGGTTCCCAGGAGATGACGGTCGATGCTGCCCTGCAGATGGCCCTTGAGGTCACGGGCGGTGCGGAGCATCCAGAACACCATCCAGGTGACCAGGCCGGTGGCGACGATCGACAGCACGCCGCCGATGGTCTCCTGGGCCGCGAAGGACAGGCCGACGGTTCCGAAGGTGAGGACGGCGCCGATGCCGAGGGCCAGAAGCACGGCGAGGCCCACGCCCAGCCAGATGCGGGCCAGCACGTCGCGCCGGTCGATCTTGACGATGTACGCGATCAGGATCGTGACGATGAGGGCGGCTTCGAGACCTTCGCGCAGGCCGATCAGATAGTTTGCGAGCACGGGTCTTCCTGGTTTGTTCCGTCGGGTCGGCCGGCGGCGTGATTCCCGCGGCCGGTTCGGCCGAGGTTGGTAAGGCTAACCTTACTTCCTGATCACTCTAACCGGGGCCGCCGGATGCTGTCCAGTTATGCTTTTGCACGAGGGCGCTTGGCCCGTCACACGCGCACGAAAGCAGTGGAGTCCCGATGGTCATGTCCGGCAGCGAGGAACGCGTGGTCTTCGTGCACGACCGCCCCGGCGACGAAGCGCTGGCGACCGGCGGCACAATCGCCCGGCTCCGCTCCGACGGCGCACCCGTCGTGGTGCTGTTCGGCGCCATGCTGCCGGGGGAGTCGGATGCCGCCCGTGCGGGGCTGGCCGAGCTCGGGGTGACCGAGTGGCAGACGCTGCCCGCGGCATCCGCCGGGCGGGAGGACGCCCTCCGCCGGGCCCTCGCCGAGGCCCGCGCCACCGCGGTGGCGATCGGCTCCACCGACGAGGGGCTGCGGGAGTCCGCGACTCGGGCCGCCGAGGCGATGGGCGTGCCCGTCTTCATCGCCCGCCGGGTGACGCAGGGGGCCGGCGCGCGCCTGGTCGCCATCGATGTCAGCGACATGCTGGAACGCAAGCGCGGCGCGCTCGCCGCCTACCCGGACCGGTGGACGGTCACCGACGGTGCCGCCGAGCTGCCGGATGGCTCGCTGCTCGCCGTGACCGGCACGGAGACGTTTCTCCGCCACGAGCCCGATGCCCGCGAGGTCCGGGACATCCAGCCCTCCCGGGGCGCCCGCCTGGTCGCCGCAGCGATCGCCCTGCTCCTCGGCGCGGCGTTCGGACTGCTGGGCACGATCGCCCACCAGAGCGTCTTCGTGCTCGGGCCGGCGACGATCCCGATCGGACTGATCCTCGCCCTCCTCGCCGTGTCCGCGCTCCTCGTCGGGCTGCGGCTCGTGTTCGGCGACCGGATGGTCGTGTTTTCCTGCGCCATCGGGATGCTCGGCACGATCTTCCTGCTGTCGCTGCGGAGCACGGGCGGTTCGGTGCTCGTCCCGGCGGGCCTGCCCGGAACGCTCTGGAGCATCGTGCCCGCCCTCGTGGCGACGTTCGTGCTCGCCTGGCCCCATCTCCCGGCCAAACGCTGAACGGCCGCGCACGCGCCGAACCGGCCTAGACTGGCTATCCGGCTCCTGAAGGGAATCCGCCCACTGTGACCTACGTCATTGCCTTACCCTGCGTTGACGTGAAAGACCGCGCCTGCGTCGATGAATGCCCGGTCGATTGCATCTACGAGGGCGAACGCTCGCTCTACATCCACCCGGACGAATGTGTCGACTGCGGTGCCTGCGAACCGGTCTGCCCGGTCGAAGCCATCTACTACGAAGACGACCTGCCCGACAAATGGTCCGAGTATTACAAGGCCAACGTGGAGTTCTTCAACGACATCGGTTCTCCGGGCGGCGCGGCGAAGATCGGTGTCATCCCCAAGGACCACCCCGTCATCGCGGTGCTTCCTCCGCAGGTCACGCACTAGTCCTCGCGTGCTGAAACCGCTCCCCGACTACCCGTGGGACCAGATGGTCCCGTTTGCCGCACGGGCGCGTGCCCATGAGGGCGGCATCGTCGACCTCTCGATCGGGTCGCCGGTGGATGCCACGCCCGACGTCATCCGGCAGGCCCTCGCCGGCGCCACCGACGCCCACTCGTACCCCCAGACGGCCGGCACGCCCGAGCTGCAGCGCGCGATCATCGCCTGGTATGAGCGGCGTCGCGGTGTCACCGGCCTGGCCGAGAAGAACGTGCTGCCCACGATCGGCTCGAAGGAGCTCGTCGCCCTGCTCCCGTTCATGCTCGGGCTCGGCGAGGGCGACACCGTGGTGCACCCCCGGGCCGCCTACCCGACCTACGCGATCGGCGCGGCCATGGCCGGAGCCTCGGCCCTGGCCTCCGACGACCCGGCGGAGTGGCCGGCCACGACGAAACTGATCTGGCTGAACAGCCCCGGCAACCCCGACGGGCGCGTCCTCGGGGTCCCGGAGCTCACAGCCGCCGTCGCCCGGGCGCGCGAAATCGACGCCGTCATCGTCAGCGACGAGTGCTACGCCGAGCTCGGCTGGGACGCACCGTGGGCGACAGAGCGGATCCCGAGCATCCTCGACCCTCGGGTGATCGGAGACAACCGTCACAATGTGCTGGCGATCTACTCGCTGAGCAAGCAGTCCAACATGGCCGGCTACCGCGGAGCCTTCGTGGCGGGGTGCGGCGGCGTGCTGGCCCGCCTCCTGACCGTGCGCAAGCATGCCGGGCTCATGCTCCCCGCCCCGTTGCAGGCGGCCATGGCCGCCGCGCTCGCTGACGACGCGCACGTGGCCGTGCAGAGGGAACGCTACCGGGCGCGCCGGGCCGTGCTGCTGCCGGCCCTGCGCGACGCGGGCTTCCGGATCGACCACAGCGAGGCCGGCCTCTACCTCTGGGCCACCGAGGGCGTCGACGCGTGGGAATCCATCGGCCGTCTGGCCGACCTCGGCATCCTGGCCGGCCCCGGGCCGTTCTACGGCGACTTCTACCCGAGGCACGTGCGCTTCTCGCTCACCGCCACCGACGAACGGATCGCGGCAGCCGCCGATCGGCTCCGTTCCTGACGTTGTGCATTACCGCCATCGAATCCGCCGGAGCTTTGGCGGATGCGACAGTAGGCGGCACGGACGATTAGGCTGTATGCGGTTGACGTTGCCATGCACCAGTGCTCTGCGGCGGACCGCCACAGACCATCAGGCAGCGATCTTCTCGCTGCCATACTTCAAGGAGGCGCCGTGAGCGACGTCGCACGCACCCCATCCGGCGAGCCGAAGATGGCCACCCTCACCTTCCCCGGCGGGAGCGCGGAGTTCCCGATCCTGGAGAGCACCGACGGCGCCGGCAGTATCGATATCTCCACCCTGACCCGGCAAACGGGCCTCACGACGATCGACTCGGGCTTCGTCAACACGGCGTCCACCCGCTCGGCAATCACGTTCATCGATGGTGAGAAGGGGATCCTGCGCTACCGCGGCTACCCGATCGAGCAGATCGCCCAGAAGTCGAGCTTCCTCGAGACCGCGTGGCTGCTGATCTACGGCGAGCTGCCCAGCGCGAGCGAACTCGAGGAGTTCGACACCCGCATCCGCCGCCACACGCTGCTGCACGAGGACCTGCGCCGCTTCTTCGACGCGCTGCCCACGAACGCGCACCCCATGTCGGTGCTCTCGTCCGGCGTCTCGGCGCTGTCGACGTACTACCAGGACTCGCTCAGCCCGAAGGATCCGGCCCAGGTCGAGATCTCGACAATCCGCCTGCTCGCCAAGCTGCCGGTGATGGCCGCGTACGCGCACAAGAAGAGCATCGGCCAGGCATTCCTCTACCCGGACAACTCGCTGAGCTTCGTCGACAACTTCCTCAAGCTCAACTTCGGCACGCTGGCCGAGCCGTACGAGGTCAACCCCGTCGTGAGCCGGGCGCTCGAACGCCTGCTGATGCTGCACGAGGATCACGAGCAGAACGCCTCCACCTCCACCGTTCGCCTGGTCGGGTCGACCGAGGCGAACCTGTTCGCGTCGGTGTCCGCCGGGATCAACGCCCTCTTCGGCCCGCTGCACGGCGGCGCGAACGAGGCCGTCCTCAAGATGCTCGGTGAGATCCAGTCCTCCGGCGAGGGCGTCGAGAAGTACGTCGAACGGGTGAAGAACAAGGAGCACGGCGTGCGCCTGATGGGCTTCGGCCACCGGGTGTACAAGAACTACGACCCCCGCGCGACGCTGGTCAAGGAGAGCGCCCACGAGGTGCTCGCCGCTCTCGGGGTCAAGGACGACCTGCTCGACATCGCCCAGGAACTCGAGCACATCGCGCTGAACGACGACTACTTCCAGGAGCGCAAGCTCTACCCCAACGTCGACTTCTACACAGGCGTCATCTACAAGGCGATGGGCTTCCCGACCCGGATGTTCACGGTGTTGTTCGCCATCGGCCGGCTGCCCGGCTGGGTGGCCCACTGGCGCGAGATGAACGAAGACCCGGCGACGAAGATCGGCCGCCCGCAGCAGCTCTACATCGGCTCGCCGGCCCGCGACTTCCCCACCCGCTAGTCCTTCCGCCCGCTGACTCCCGTCCGCCTTTTCCGCTCCATCCCGATCCGCCGAACTGTGAGTTTGGCACCTTCGTGGGGCCCGGGAAGGTGCCAAACTCACAGTTCGGCGAGAGGGTCAGTCGTTGCGGGCGGCGCGCAGGTGCAGGGTGTCTTGCGCGGACTTCTTCACGGCGGCCAGGCTGAACAGCCAGGGGCGGGTCTCGTGGCGCTGCCAGAGCGGCATCTGGTCGACGTAATTCGGGTGGAACGCGTGCCCGGACTCGCCGGTCAGGTTCAGCCAGGTTGAGTCGTCCCAGTCGGCGAGGCTGATCACCTGCCGCATCGACGGCACCCAGTCGACGGTGTAGCCGACCGAGGCATCCCAGCCGACGGCGTTGACGACGGATGAGCCGCCCGCGAGCTCGTACGGGCCCCGGTTGAACAGCCACTCGATCGGGGCAACGCCCGACTCGCCGAAGCTGGCGTTCTTGAGCTCGAGCGTGTGCAGCTTGCCCCACTCCCAGGCGGAGGCATCCGCGCCCATCAGGTCGGCGCCCTCTGCGGCGGCGCGGGTCAGCACCTTGCTGAGCATGCTGTCGCGTCCGACGGCGCCGATCCGATCGTTGACCCACCAGTCGGAATCGGGCTGGTCGAGCAGGGATTCCACAATCGAGAACGCCCGGTCGCCGCCGGTCAGCCCCAGCCCGTCCGGCAACTTGTGGTCGAACATGTTGACCAGCAGGTTGCGCCAGACGATGTTGAAGTAGGCCGCGGCCGCGCTGTCGGCGTCCACCTGGAAGTCCCAGTCGTCGAACAGCGCCTGGGCCTCACGCGCCGCGCCGGAGACCCGCACGTCCTGCAACAGGGGGACCAGGGTCGCCGCGGCCGCGCTGAAGTTGTCCGCCTGGATCTCGCTCATGGTGTCGGTGGTGACCGGCTTCCCGTCCTCGATCATGCCCTGCAGGCGCGAGGTGATCTCGTTCGCACGGTAGCCCAGGTCCCAGTCCGCGGTGATCAGGTGCGGGTAGTTCGCCCCGACCGGCGCGTTGTTCGCGGTGACGATGAGTCCGCTGGGCGGGTTGAACGTCGTCGGCAGCGCCTCGTAGGGGATGAACCCCGTCCAGCCGTAGTCGCTCGTCCAACCGGGCACCGGCACCGTGCCGTCGCCCTTCTTCCGAATCGGGATGAGGCCGGGAGCCTGGTAGCCGATGTTGCCGTCCACGTCGGCGTAGAGAAGGTTCTGCGAGGGCACCTCGAAGAGTTCGGCCGCAGCGCGGAAGCTCTCCCAATCGGTCGCCGCGTTGAGGGCGAAGATGGCGGTGGCCGTTCGGCCCGGCGTCAGCGCCGTCCACTGCAGCGCGAGCTGGTACTCGCCGGCGGGGGCTGCCGCTGCGGGGGCTGCGGCGCCGCCGGCGGCGGGCGCGGCGGGGGCTGCCGGCGCGGGACTGGCCGGCAGGCCGGCGGCGACCGGGTAGTCGCTCGCGATCCCCGGGAACGCGGTCCCCTCGAGGCCGCTCACGATCGGGCCGTGCTCGGTCGAATGGATCTCGATCTTCACCGAAGGCCCCCCGGCGACGGTGATCTTCTCGTTGCGCACGATCAGCGGCTTCTCCGCGCCGTCGTACTCGTAGCTGTCGCCGGTCACCTTCTCGAGGTAGAGATCGGCGACATCCGGCCCGAGGTTGGTGAAGCCCCACGCGACCCGGGCGTTGTGGCCGATGATGATCCCCGGCATGCCGGTGAACCCGTAACCGGCGAGGTCGAACGGGCAGTCGGCGCTGACGGTTTCGCAGCGCAGGCCGACCTGGTACCAGACCGAGGGCATGACCGGGCCGAGGTGAGGGTCGTTGGCGAGGATGGGCTCGCCCGTGTCGGTGTGCTCGCCGGAGACCACCCAGGAGTTCGAGCCGATTTCCCCGCCGGCCGGGCCGAGCAACTCGGGCACGGAGGCCAGCGCGGTGCGCAGGTCGTCGAGGGGGGAGGCGAGGGCGGTGCTCTCGAGCGCCTCGCTCGCGGCGGGCGCTGCCGCGGTGACGGCCGACGCGGCCGGCGGCATGCCGTCCACGATGGTCGGGTGGGTGGCATAGGGGTAGGCCGGGTGCAGCTCGGAGACCTCCTCGGGGGTGAGCGTCGCCGCGAGCGTCGCCCGGTCGATTTCGTCGTCGAGGTTTGAGCGGAGGTCCCAGGCCATTGCCTTGAGCCAGGCGACCGAGTCGGCCGGCGTCCACCGTTCGGGCTCGTAGCCGGCGTTCTGCAGGCCCAGCACCGCGTACTCGAGGGAGATGTCGGTGCCCTGGTGGGTGGCCAGGTAGGCGTTGACGCCGTCGGCGTAGGCCTGGTAGTACCCGAGCGTGACCGGGTCGAGCAGCGCTACCTCCTGCTCGGCAACGGCCCGCCAGCCGAGGGTACGGATGAAGGTGTCCGTGCCGACCTGGCTCTCCCCGAACAGCTCCGAGAGACGCCCGGCGGTCACGTGCCGACGGAAGTCCATCTCCCAGAAGCGGTCCTGGGCGTGCACGTACCCCTCCGCCATGAAGAGGTCCTTCGACGTCTTCGCGACGATCTGCGGGATCCCGGCGTCGTCGCGGTACACGGTAGCGTCGGCGTCGAGCCCCGGAAGAGCCACCTCGCCGGACAGCGTCGGGAAGGACCGCATGACCGTCCACACGCCGAGGCCCGCGGCCACAAGCGCCAGGCTCAGCACGATGCCGAGCAGGGCGAGGAGCGTACGGGCCCTGCGGTGGCGCCTGCTGCGCGGTGCGTCGGTACCCACGTCACTCCCCTGTGATCGAATCCGGACAGGTCGACGGATGCTGCGCATCCCGCTGGTCCTGCTACACGGATGCTATCGGCTGGGGCGTCTTCCGGCGGCGCGACTCCGCGTTGTGTTACCGAAGCGCAGCGTTGTCGAAGCGCCGAAGCGCCGTGTTGCCGAAGCCTGGTGCTGCCTAAGCATTGTCAGGCGTGCAGCGCCTCGTTGAGCACGACGCCGGTTCCGTCCCTGCGCAGCACCTCGACCGCGCCGGTGAGCGAGTTGCGGCGGAAGAGCAGGCCGGCCACGCCGGACAACTCGACGGCCTTCACCGTGCGGGGTGCGCCGTCCGCCGTGCGGGCCTCGCCGACGAGCACGACCTTGGTGCCGGCAGTGACGTAGAGGCCGGCCTCGACGACCGTGTCGTCGCCGATGGCGATGCCGACGCCGGAGTTCGCGCCGAGCAGGGCGCGCTGCCCGATCGACACCCGCTGGGTTCCCCCGCCGGAGAGGGTGCCCATGATCGAGGCGCCGCCGCCGATGTCCGCACCGTCGCCCACGACAACGCCCTGGGAGATTCGGCCCTCGACCATTGAGGAGCCGAGGGTTCCGGCGTTGAAGTTGACGAAGCCTTCGTGCATGACGGTGGTCCCGGGGGACAGGTAGGCGCCCAGCCGCACGCGGGAGGCATCCGCGATCCGCACCCGGTCCGGCGTGACGTAGCCCAGCAGCATCGGGAACTTGTCGATCCCGGTCGGCTGGATGCCCAGGCGCTGGAGCGAGGGGCGCAACCGGTCGTAGTCGGCCGGGTGCACCGGCCCGGCGTTGGTCCAGACGACGGTGGGGAGATGGCCGAAGATGCCGTCGAGGTTGATGCTGTTGGGGAGCACGAGCAGGTGGGAGAGGAGGTGCAGGCGCAGGTACGCGTCCGAGGTGCCGGCCGGCGGCTCCTGCAGGTCGATTTCCACGGTGACGGCTTCCAGGGAAACGTTACGCCGTGTGTCGTCGCCGGCGGCCGCTTCGAGTTCGGCGGGCACGATCCAGCGGTCGCGTCCGGCCGGCAGCCGGCCGAGACCGGGGGCCGGGAACCACGTGTCCAGCACGGTTCCGTTGCCGGAAACCGTGGCCAGCCCGTACCCCCAGCCATGCGTCGGTGCGGGGGCGTTTGACGGGAGCGGCGTGACCATGGCTCTAGATTAGTAGGGTGCCTCTCACTCCCGTGCCTCAGATCCCCGCGGCCCTGAACCTCGCCGCATCATCCATCGACATCACGCGTGAAATCTGCGACATGGAGTCGGTGTCCGGTAACGAGACCGGACTGGCCGACGCCATCGAGCGTACGCTCAGCGGCCTCGGCCACCTCGAAATCATCAGGGACGGCGACACCATCGTCGCCCGCACCAACCTCGGCCGGGCCCAGCGCGTCGTGATCGCCGGCCACATCGACACCGTGCCGCTGAACAACAACCTGCCGACCAGGTTCGAAACCGTCGACGGCGTGGATTATCTGTGGGGTCGCGGCACCGTCGATATGAAGGCCGGCGTCGCCGTGCAGCTCAAGCTCGCCGCGGAGCTCACCGACCCCATCGTCGACCTGACCTGGATGTGGTACGACCACGAGGAGGTTTCGGACGCGCTCAATGGCCTCGGCCGGCTCGCCCGCAATCGGCCCGATCTGTTCGAGGGGGACTTCGCGATCCTCGGCGAACCGAGCAACAGCCAGGTCGAAGGCGGTTGCAACGGGAACCTGCGCGTCGAAATCCGCACGTTCGGCCTGCGCGCGCATTCGGCGCGCAGCTGGGTGGGCGAGAACGCCATCCACAAGGTCACCCCCATTCTCGACACGCTCGCGAACTACGAGCCCCGCGCGGTGGAGGTCGAGGGACTGGTCTACCGCGAGGGCCTCAACGCCGTCGGCATCACCGGGGGTATCGCCGGCAACGTCATCCCCGACGAGTGCACGGTGCACATCAACTACCGGTTTGCCCCCAGCCGCTCGATCGAGGAGGCGCTGGCGCACGTGCACGAGCTGTTCCCCGGCTATGACATCACCGTCGTGGACTCCGCCGCCGGAGCCCGCCCCGGGCTCGACGCCCCGCTCGCCAAACAGTTCCTCGCCGCCGTCGGCGCGGAACCCCGGCCCAAGTACGGCTGGACGGATGTCGCGCGCTTCTCCGCCCTCGGGATCCCCGCCGTCAACTACGGTCCCGGCGACCCGCTCAAGGCCCACGCGGATGACGAACGGGTTGCCCTGCGGCAGATCACGGAGTGCGAAGACGGCCTCCGTTCCTGGTTGACCGCCTCCACCGACTAAGGGCCCGCGATGTCCGCCACCGCCGCCCAGACGCGAATCCCCGCGCGGTGGCGGGCCCGGTACCGGCTCACTCCGTGGTGGGCGAAGGTCGCCTTCGTCTGGGCCGCGTCCCGGCTGGTGACGACATCGCTCGTGCTCGCGATGGCGAACCTGCAGGAGGCCAACGCGTGGACGGGCGCCCGGCCGCGCTACGCCGACTTCGCGAACATGTGGGACGGCCGCTGGTACAACATCGTCGCGATCGGCGGCTACCCCTCGGTGCTGCCGGTCACGCCGGAGGGCCAGGTGGCGGAGAACGCCTGGGCGTTCATGCCCGGGTATCCGGCCGCCGTGCGGCTGCTGATGGAGGCCAGCGGTGCGGACTGGGCTCCCGTTGCCGTATTCGTGTCGGTGGCCTTCAGCCTCGGCTCGGCCCTGCTGTTCTACCGGCTGATGCGCCGGGTGCTGGACCACGGGACCGCGCTGTTCTCGGTCGTGCTGTTCTGCGTCGCCCCGCTCTCCCCGATTTTGCAGTTCGGCTACGCGGAATCGATGTACCTGTTCTTCCTCACCCTGGCGCTCTGCCTCCTGCTCGAGCGGCGCTACGCGGCGTTGTTCCCGGTGATCGCCGTGATGGCGCTGACCCGCCCGAGCGGCCTCGCCTTCGCGCTCGCCCTCGCGCTGCACGTGGCGTACCGCTGGATCACGAGGGGCCGGGACCCGTTCCCGCCCCGGGAACGGGTGCTGTCGGCATCCGTCGCCGTGTTCAGCGGGATCATCGGCCTCGCCTGGCCGCTCGCGGCGTGGGCGGTCACCGGGTCGCTCACGGCGTACACCGACACGGAGCTGGCCTGGCGGGCGCCGTATATCGGCTACCAGGAGCTCGTTCCGTTCACCGCCTGGTTCCAGAGCGGCGTCTGGTGGCTCGGGATGCCGCTGGGCATCGTCGCCGTGCTGGCGCTGATCCTGGCCTTCACGATGGTCATGTTCACGCCGGCCGTCCGGCGGCTCGGCGTGGACCTGAGGTTCTGGGTGGCCGGCTATGCGCTCTACCTGTTCGCCGTGTTCTTCCCGCAGTCGAGCACCTTCCGGTTGCTCGTGCCGCTGTTCCCCCTGCTCGGCGCGGTGGCCCAGCCTCGGAGTCGGCTGTACCGGGCCGGGGTCGTTCTGCTCTGCGTTGCCGGCCAGTGGGGCTGGCTCCTGATCTGCTGGAGGGTCGACGGCGCCGACTGGACACCCCCCTAATTACAGTCTTCGGGGCCCGATAGACGATAATGGAAGTTCAGAGGAATTGAATGAAAGGGGAGTTCATGGCTGCCATGAAGCCACGGACCGGGGATGGGCCTATGGAGGCCGTCAAAGAGGGCCGCCTGATTATTGTGCGGGTACCGCTTGAAGGCGGAGGTCGACTTGTCGTCTCCGTGAACGACGCCGAAGCGAAGGAGCTTCACGACGCACTTGCCGGGGTGGTCAGTTCGGCCGTCTAGGCCCGGTTGATTGCACCACGGATGTTCGGCCGCGCGGCTCTGCCGTGCGGCCGAACTCCGTTTAACGTGATGCGCGCTTCGTCAGGCGCGCAGCTTGGTGATCTGCAGCAGCCCGTCCCCGACGGGGGAGAGGGCGCTGATGACGGCCCGGGAGGACGCGATCTCGGTCAGCAGGGTGCGGAACCCGGTTGCCAGGTCGTCGCGCTGGGTCGGGTTCGCCACCCGTCCGCGCCAGAGGGCGTGGGCCACGAGCACGGTTCCGCCTGGCCTGGCCAGGCGGAGGGCGTGCTCAACGTATTCGATGACCGACTGCGGGTCGGCGTCGACGAAGACAATGTCGTAGGAACTCTCGTTCATCCGAGGCAGCACGTCGGCCGCCTTGCCGGTGATCAGGCGCACCCGGTTGGCGGGGATCCCCGCCTCGATGAAGTTCGCCCTGGCATGCTGCTGGTGGTCGATCTCCGTGTCGATGGACGTCAGCGTCGCGCCCGGGGCACCGGTGAGCAGCCAGATGCCGGAGACGCCGGCTCCCGTGCCTACCTCGAGGATGCTCCGCGCGCCGGTCGCCGCGGCGATCACGGCGGTCTGGGCGCCCACCGAGGGCGCGATCGCGTCGATGCCGAGCTCATGGGACTGCTGCCTCGCTTTGGAAAGCGCATCGCTTTCCACGACCAGGTCGTCGGAGAATTTCCAGTTCAGTTCAATGTCAGTCACGGCACAACTCCAGTAGGGGGTGCATCAAGACTACGTGGGAGCCTCGGCTGGTCCGGGGATGCCCCGCCGAGGGTTATTCTGAATAAATGTTCGGTCTGACCTTCGAGAAACTTCTCCTGATCGGGATCATCGCCGTCTTCCTGCTCGGGCCGGAGCGGCTCCCGCATTACGCGGCGCAATTGGGCCGCCTCGCGCGTCAGCTTCGGGACATGGCCAACGGGGCCAAGGACCGCATGCGCGACGAAATGGGCCCGGAGTTCGACGATCTGGACTGGAAGAAACTCGACCCGCGCCAGTACGACCCGCGCCGGATCATCCGGGAGGCGCTCGTCGACGACGCCCCCGAGAAAGAGGTGACGGCCACGGTTTCGCGCGCCGCGCCCAACCCGGACAGCGCCTACCTGCAGCGCAAGCGCGCCAGGGAGAACGCCGCCCTCACGCCCTCCGCCCCGGCCCCCTTCGACACCGAAGCCACCTAGAGCCGCCGAGATTGACGGTTCCGGTCGAATTCGGCTGGTGCGCCGGTCAAAGTCGACCGGAACTGTCAAGGTGGACGGGTCAGCGGCGGCGGATGGCCTTGAGCACGACCGCGAGCAGCAACAGCGGACCGGCCAGCCGGGCGAACTCGCGGCCGAGCCGGGGCAGCTGGAGCAGGCCGGTCGCGTGCGAAACCGTGGTCGCGTCGACGAACCGGAGCAGGCCTTCCGGACCGTTGCGCCGGCCCAGGCCCGAGTGCTTGACCCCGCCCATCGGAGCGTCCACCGAGGAAAACGATCCCCGGTAGCCCTCGTTGACATTGACGCTGCCGGCCTCCATCGCGGACGCCACGCGGAGCCCGCGGCCGGTCGAACCGGAGAACACCGATGCGTTGAGCCCGAACTCGCTGTCATTGGCCACGAGGATTGCCTCCTGCTCGGAGTCGACGACCGACACGGCCACGACCGGACCGAAGGTTTCGTTCGCGTAGCAGTGCATGTCGGGGGTGACCCCGCTGAGCACGGTCGGTTCGAAGAAGAGCGGTCCGATGTCGGGGCGCGCCCGCCCGCCGGCCTCGAGCGTCGCGCCCTTGGCGAGGGCATCCTGCACATGCGCGGTCACCCGCTCGAGCTGGGCCTGGCTGGTGAGGGATCCCACGTCGGCGGTGTAGTCGAACCCGGCGCCGAGGATCAACGACTCCGTCCGGACCACGAACTCGCGCAGGAAGTCCGCGGCCACGCCGCGCTCGACGTAGATGCGCTCGATGGACACGCAGAGCTGGCCCATCGAGGAAAAACAGGCGTAGGCGGCATCCGCCGCGGCCTTCGCCGGGTCGACGTCGTCGAGCACGATCAGCGGGTTGTTGCCGCCGAGTTCGAGCGACACACCGATCAGGTTCTCGGCCGCCTGCACCGCGACGCTCCTGCCGGTCGCCGTTGAACCGGTGAAGCAGATGTAGTCCGCCTGGTTCGTCACGGCGCCGCCGATCTCGGCGCCGTCACCCGTGACGACCGCCCAGAGGGCGGCGGGGACCCCGGCGTCGATGAACGCTCGCCGCAACGCGAGGATGCTCAGTGCGCCCTGGCTGTCGGCCTTCTGCACCACTGCGCAGCCGGCGGCCAGGGCGGGGACGACGTCCATCGCAGCGAGGCTGAGCGGGAAGTTCCACGGCGTGATGACCCCGACGACGCCCTTGGGCCGGAACTGCACACGGGTGCCGACCACGAGGGGGATGGCGGCCCGGCGGCGCCCGCCGCGCAACACGGTGCGGGCGGAGAGCGCGTTGTACCGGGTGATGCTGGCGGCCTGGAAGACCTCCTCGAAGGCCTGGCCGCGGGTCTTCCCCGTCTCGGTCTGCACCGCGTCGAGCAGGAGCTCCCGGCGTTTGAGGACGAGGTCGTGTGCGCGCAGCAGGATCGCCCGGCGGCGGGCGAACCCGACCCTGGCCCAGGCCAGCTGGGCCAGCCGGGCGCTCGAATACGCCTCGCTGACGTCGTCGTGGGTGCTCACCGGCAGCCGGTGCAGCACCTCGCCGCTGAACGGGGCGATCACGTCGACGGTTGTCCCCGAGGTGGAGGCGATGTCGCGGTCGAGGTCGGTGATCAGCGGTCGATCAAGCGTGGTGGCAGGCATGCGGGCCAGTCTAGGGGCGAGCGGCCCGCCCGCCGGATGGCGCCCCGGACGGTTCTCAGAGCGTGGCGGATTCGACCGTCTCGGTGAGCCTCGAGTGCGGGTTGATCGTGATCGCGGCAGCCGGGCCCTTCCACAGCTCATCGAGCGCCGCGCCCATCCGTTCTCCGGCCTCGCGGGAGTCGAAGTCGAGTTCGACCATCACCGACCCGGCGTCACCGACGGGCCGCCTGACCCGGTACGCGGTGACGCCCGAGCCTTTCCGGTCGACGGGATCCGCGTCGAACATACGCTTCCACGCGTCGTAGTCGGTCACGGTGTGTTCGATGTGCAGGGTGAACATGCGGATGTCCTCGCTTCCGTCGGCACGGGTCGGCCGACCTGGCGCCAGCGTAGCCCCGCCGGTGGACGCGCGCAGCGGTTGCTCGGCCTCCGCGGCGAGCGGCATCCGTCTTCTCGGGCGGGCTTTTATTTCGGCGAGATGCCCAGGCTGCGGCCGGAGAGCCCCCGGCCCCGGGTGGCGAGCCGCTCGGCCACCGCGCGAATGGCTACGGCGGCGGGATCGGCGGGGTCGCCGAGCACGACCGGCACGCCCCGGTCGCCGCCGGAACGCAGGGGCACGCTGAGCGGCACCTGCGCGAGCAGGGGCACGGGCGCTTCCTGGTTCGAGGAGAGGCGCCTGGCGACCTCGGCGCCGCCGCCGGAGCCGAAGAGTTCGAGCACCGTGCCGTCGGGCTGCGGCAGCCCGGACATGTTCTCGATCACGCCGTAGACGCTCTGGCCGGTCTGGCGGGCGACGACGCCGCTGCGCTCGGCGACCTCGGCGGCCGCCGGCTGCGGCGTGGTGACGACGATGACCTCGGCGTGGGGGAGCAGCTGGCCCACGGTGATCGCCACGTCGCCGGTTCCGGGAGGCAGGTCGAGCAGCAGGATGTCCAGGTCGCCGAAGTACACGTCGGTGAGGAACTGCTGGATCGTGCGGTGCAGCATCGGCCCGCGCCAGGCCACGGCCACCGACGCGTCCTCGACGAACATGGCGATCGAGATGACCTTCACGTCGTAGGCGATCGGCGGCAGGATCATGTCGCCGACCTGGGTCGGCTTGACCGCGCTGCCCGTTCGGGCTCCGTCCGTGGGCTCGGCGACGAGCCCGAGCAGGCCCGGGATCGAGAACCCGTGCACATCCGCGTCGACGATGCCGACCCGCAGGCCCTGCGCGGCCAGCGCGACGGCCAGGTTGGCGGTGATCGTGGACTTGCCGACGCCTCCCTTTCCGCTCGTGATCGCGTAGACGCGGGTCAGCGACTCCGGCCCGAACTGGGTGACGCGGGCCGCCTTGCCGCCGCGCAGTTTTTCGGTCAGGGCCTGGCGCTGCTCCCGGGTCATGACGCCGACCTCGACCGAGGCCCGACCTTCGCCGGCGACGGATTCCGCGGCCCGGAGCACATCGCGTTCGATCTTCTGCGCGGCGGGGCAGCCGGCGATCGTCAGCCGGATCGCCACGGTCACCCGGCCGTCGTCGGCGACCGTGACGCCCTCCACCATGTCCAGCTCGGTGATCGGCTTGCGGATCTCCGGGTCGATCACCCGGGCGAGCGCCGCGTAGACCGCGTCGCTATTCACCCCGGGGACGTTCCTCGCGGTCCCGCTCTGCCGCTTCGCTGCGCCGCGCTCGCCGGGCCTGTTCGTCACGCTGTTCGAGGTTCTCCAGCACGGAACGCAGTTCGGCCCGGAGGAAGTCCTTCGACGCGAGGTCCTTCATCGCCAGTCGCAGGGCGACGACCTCCCGCGCCAGATATTCGGTGTCGGCGAGGTTGCGTTCGGCCCGCTGCCGGTCCTGTTCGATCTGCACCCGGTCGCGGTCGTCCTGGCGGTTCTGCGCCAGCAGGATCAGGGGAGCGGCGTAGGAGGCCTGCAGGGAGAGAACCAGGGTGAGCGCGATGAAGCCAAGTTCGATGGAGTCGAAGCGCAGCGGGGCGGGGGAGAGGGTGTTCCAGGTGACCCAGGCGGCCACGAACAGGGTCAGCCCGAGAAGGAACCAGGGGGTACCCATTCCGCGGGCGATCGCCTCGGTGAACCGCCCGAAGCGGTCGCTGCCCCGGCCGAGGCCCAAGCCTCCGAGCCCCCGGGAACGCAGGCCCTTGGGTGCGTCGAGCCGCTGCTCCGCGCGGTTAGCCCTGGCCATGGCCGCTGTCCTTCCCGCCGGGCAGGGGGATGCTTCCGGTCTTCAGCTCGCTGCGCACCGCGGCGCGCCGGCGCACTTCCTCGGTGCCGTCATGGCTGCGCCAGTCGTCGGGGAGCAGATAGTCGAGCACGTCGTCGATCGTGACCACACCGACCAGGCGGTGGTTCTCGTCGACGACGGGCACCGACACGAGGTCGTAGCTGGCGAGGATGCGCGACACCTCGGCCGCCGAGGTTTCGGCGGTGACGGGCTCGAGGCCGAGGTCGAGCAGGGTGCCGAGGCGCTCGTGCGGCGGGTAGCGCAGCATCCGCTGGAAATGCACCATGCCGAGGAAGCGACCGGTCGGCGGCTCGTACGGCGGCAGGGTGACGCAGATCGCCGCGCCGAGGGCGGGCGCCAGGTCGTGGCGACGGATGAGCGCGAGCCCCTCGGCCACGGTGGCGTCGGCCGACACGATGATCGGCTCGGTGGTCATCAGTCCGCCGGCGGTGTCCGGGGCGTAGGTGAGCAGGAAGCGCACATCGTCTGCCTCCTCCGGCTCCATCAGGTCGAGCAACTGCTCGCCGCGCTCTGACGGAAGCTGGGCGATCAGGTCGGCCGCGTCATCCGGCTGCATGTGGTCGAGAACCTCGGCGGCGCGGGCGTCGCCGAGCCGGGTCAGGATGCCCACCTGCTCGCTCTCGGGCATCTCCTCGAGCACATCGGCGAGGCGGCCGTCGGGCAGCTCGCCGGCCACCTCGAACATGCGCTCCCGCGGCAGGTCGAGCAGCGTGTTCGCGAGGTCGGCGGGCTTGAGCTCGGAGTACGTGGCGATGAGCTGCTCGGCCGACTGGGCCTGGCCCACCGTCGACTTCTCGCGCACCTCGCCCCAGGTGACGAAGGCCGTCGCGCCCTTGGCGAAGGGGGATGCGCTCGTCCTGGGGCGCCGGACGAAGAGCTGGCTGATCGCCCAGTCGCCCTGGCTGCTCGGACCGCTCTGCTCGATCGCGACGTCCTCGACCGTCGCGTCGCCGGAGCCGTCGTCGAAGGCGACCTTGCGGCCGAGCATCTCGGCGATGACGCGCACTTCGCCGCCGCGCTGTTCGAAGCGTCGCACGTTGATCAGGCCGGTGGTGATGATCTGGCCCGAGCCCATGCTGGTCACCCGGCCGATCGAGACGAACACGCGGCGCTTGCCGGGAATTTCGACGATCAGGCCGACGACTCGGGGCGGGTCGTTTTTTCGGTAGACCACCAGAACATCGCGCACCTTGCCCACGCGGTCGCCCGCGGGGTCGAAGACGGTGCATCCGGCCAGGCGGGCGACGAAGACTCTGGTGGCACTCACAGTACAAATCTAGGCCACTCACCAGCTAATCCCTGCGAGCGTGGAACAATGGCGGCATGAGTAATCAAAGCCCCTGGTCCTCCCGCTCGGCGGTGCTCTTCCCGGTCCTGCCGAAGGGCGAGGTCCTGGCCACCTTCGAGACCTACAACGAGGCGCAGCAGGCGGTCGAGAAGCTCGCCGTGTCGGACTTCCCGGTGAAGCAGCTCTCCATCGTCGGCAACGACCTCAAGAGCGTCGAACGGGTGACCGGCAAGCTCACCTACGGCAAGGTCGCACTCGCCGGAGCGGCATCCGGAGCCTGGATGGGGATCTTTTTCGGGGTGCTGTTCTTCATCTTCTCGCCGACCGGTTCCAGCCTGCCGTTCGTGGCCGCCGCGCTGCTGATCGGTGCCGGTTTCGGGATGTTCTTCAGCCTGGTCAGCTATGCGCTGAACCGTCGCCGCCGCGACTTCACCTCGACGATGCAGGTGATCGCGAGCAACTATCAGATCATCGTCGAGCCGAGCCTGGTCAACCGGGCGCGCAACCTGCTGGCCGGGATCGCGGATGGCGGGGCGCACGCGGCCGCGCCGCATCCGGCGGAGGCAACCCGGCCCACCGAGCCGCCCGCTGCCGGAACCGAGCCGCCCGCTGCCGGCACCGAGCCGCCGGCCGCCGGGCCGCCGGCCGCCGAGCCGCCCAGGTACGGCGTCCAGACTTCCGCGCCCGAATCCGCGCCCGACTTCGAGCCGCCCGCGAAGCCGTGAGCGAAGCCGCCGGCGACGCCCGTTCCGGCCGGTAACCTCCGCCGAACTGTGAGTTTGGCACCTTCGTTGCGCCTGGGAAGGTGCCAAACTCACAGTTCGGCGGGTCGGGGTCGGGCGCGACTAGGACGTGAGGGTGGCGATCCAGGTCTCGACGTCGGCGGCGGTGCGCGGGATCGCGGCGGAAAGGTTCTCCGCACCGTCCGCGGTCACGACGATGTCGTCTTCGATCCGCACGCCGATGCCGCGGTACTCGGCGGGAACGGTGAGATCGTCCGACTGGAAATACAGGCCTGGCTCGATGGTGAACACCATGCCGGCTTCGATCACGCCGTCCATGTACATCTCGCGCCGCGCCTGCGCGCAGTCGTGCACGTCGAGACCGAGGTGGTGGCTCGTGCCGTGCACCATGTAGCGGCGGTGGTGGCCGTTCTCGGGCTGCAGCGCCTCCTCGGCCGTGACCGGGAGCATGCCCCACTCGGCGGTGCGGCGGGCGATGACGGCCATTGCGGCGGCGTGCACTTCTCGGAACACGATGCCGGGGCGGACGACGGCGAAGGCGGCATCCGCTGCCTCGAGCACGGCGTCGTAGACGCGGCGCTGCACCTCGCTGAAGCTGCCGTTGACCGGCAGGGTGCGGGTGATGTCTGCGGTGTAGTAGCTGTCGAGTTCGACGCCGGCGTCGAGCAGGATCATGTCGCCCGGCACGACGGGGCCGTCGTTGCGGGTCCAGTGCAGGATGCAGGCGTGCGGGCCGGAGGCCGCGATCGTGTCGTAGCCGACCGCGTTGCCGTCGACCCGGGCGCGCGTGTTGAACACGCCTTCCACGAGGCGCTCGCCGCGCTGGTGCGTGCTCGACCGGGGCAGGTCACTGATGACGTCGTCGAAGCCGCGCCCGGTGGCCGCGACGGCGAGGCGCATCTGCTCGATCTCGTACGAGTCCTTGACGAGGCGCAGCTCCGACAGGTCGCGGGCGAGCTGCTTGTCCGGGTCGTGCTCGGCGTTGACCTCGAGGCTGAACGGCGAGTCGGAGGCGTTCATGCTGAGCACCTTGTCGGCGGCGAACCGGAGGCGGGCCTCGTCTACTTCTTCGGTGAATTCGGGATCCGCGCCGCGTACGACGAGGGTCTCGCTGTCGACGGACCGGAGCACGGACTCGAGCTCGGCGATGCCGCGCACGGCCAGGCCGAGGTCGGCCGAAACCTGCTCGATCGACGGCCGCGGGCCGATCCAGAACTCGCCGATCTCGGCGTTGGCATAGAACTCGTCGGAGTCGCGACCCGCGGCCTCGCGGAAGTACAGGGTCGCCTCGTGGCCGGCGGCGGTCGGCTCGAGCACGAGCACGGCGCCCGGCTCGGCGTCGGCGCCCCAGCCGGTGAGGTGCGCGAAGGCCGAGTGGGCACGGAAGGCGTAGTCGGTGTCGTTCGAGCGCTGCTTGAGACGACCGGCGGGGATGACCAGGCGCTGTCCCGGGTACAGCGCGGACAGGCGTGCGCGGCGGGCCGCGGCAAACGGAGCCTGCTCCCGGGCCGTGGGGACCGCGTCAGTGCGGTCCGCCCACTGGCTGGAGATATATGACTTGAAGACGTCCGAATTCGGTGTGGTGGAGCGGTTCTCGTTCGAACGGGGGACGGGGGTGATCACAGTGTCGGTAGAGGCCATTGCGCCATTCTCCCACTGCTCGTCGGGCATCCGCTGAGCGCGGGCCCCTGCCTCCGCCCGTGCCTCGGCCCGTGCCTCGGCCCGTGCCTCTCGCCGAACTGTGAGTTTGGCACCTTCGTGGCCGCCGGGAAGGTGCCAAACTCACGGTTCGGCGGCATAGGGGGCGGCGGCGGCGGCGCGACGGCAGCGGCGGCGCGGCGCGGGGACGCGCGGGTCAGGGGGCGAGGGAGAGGGTGGCGACGATCGGACGGTGGTCGCTGCCGGAGGCGTCCCGCGAGCCGATCACGCTCATGCTGTCGACCTGCCAGTTCGGGGTCGTGAGCACGTGGTCGATGGGGCTCCCCAGCAGCTTCGGCGCTGAGGCCGGCCAGGTGCCGACGGCCGCAGATCCGGCCGACAACGCGGCATCCCGGCAGTCGCCCAAAACGGCCGAGTCGACCGGAGCCCTACCGGCCATGTGGTCGATCGTCGCGTTGAAATCCCCGGCCATGATGATGTCGTCGCCGGTGCACTGGGTGGCCAGCCAGTCCAGGTCGGAGCGCCAGTTCGACATTTCGAACTGGATCGGCGAGACGGCGTGCACGGCGATCACCGTCGGTCCCTTCCCGTCGGTCGGGGCGGCGACGACGGTCGGCAGCACGTTGGTGTTGCCCGGCGGGCCGGAGCCCGCGGCGCTGGTCACCTCGTAGTCGCCGAGTTCCGGGCTGATCAGCAGCGTCGTCGATCGCGCCTTCGAGACGAGGTCGAAGGCGACGGTGTGCACCCACATCGGCCGCCCGCTGACGCGCATCGCCTCGGCGATGGCCACACCGGTCTTCTCGGTCGTCTCGGGCAGGGTGAGGATGTCGGCATCCTGCTCGAGGGCCAGCTTCGCGATCTCCTCGGCCCCGGGCGCGTCCCCGAGGGTGTTCCAGCTGAGCACGGTGACGCGCTGGGCCGTGCCTGCCTCATTGGCCGGAGACCCGGTCTCGGCCGCGGCCGGCACCGCGGCATCCGGTCCGATGCCCCGCGAAGCCACAATGGCGAGGTTCGCAACGCCGAACACGAGGAGGGCCGCCACGAGCAGCCCGGCCAGGGCGCGCAGGGGGCGGAAGAGCATGATCAGCAGCAGTACGACCACGAGCGCGGCCGCGCCGACGAGCATGAGGCCGCGCAGCGACACCGCGTGGGCGATGATCCAGGTGTTCTGCAGCCCGAAGAATTGCGGCCAGCTGAGGATCAGCAGGGCGACGGAGGCCCCGATGACAATCAGGGCGCTGAGGAATCGGGTAGGCATGGCCTGTTCAGGCTAGGCGAGATTGCTGAAAGTCGGCTTAGCCACGCCCCGGCCGTCCCGCCCAACTAGCATGGGGACATGGCAGGCGCGCGGCGTTTCAGGGGTCCCATTGACCTGCACACCCACTCCAGCGTCTCGGACGGCACGGAGACCCCGTCCCAGTTGATCCGGGCGGCCGCGGCGGCCGGCCTCGGCACGGTCGCGCTGACCGACCACGACTCGACCGCCGGCTGGCCCGAGGCCGCCCGGATGGCCGGCGAAGTGGGCATCACGCTCATCCGCGGCATGGAGTTCAGCACCCGCGAGCGCTTCACCAGCGTGCACCTGCTGGCCTACCTGTTCGACCCGTCGGATGCCGGAATCGTTGCGGAGACGGCACGGATCCGCTCGGCGCGACTCACCCGGGCCGAGCAGATGGTGGAGCGGATCGGGGCCGACTACGAGCTGACCTGGGAGGATGTCCTCGCGCAGACGACGGAGGGCGCCACGGTCGGCCGCCCGCACATCGCCGACGCGCTGGTCGCGCGCGGCCTGGTCCTCACCCGCAGCGAGGCCTTCGCCGGCATCCTGCACTGGGAGGCCGGGTACTACCAGCCGCACTACGCTCCCGATCCGCTCTTCGCGATTCGCCTGGTTCGGGCGGCCGGCGGAGTACCGGTGCTCGCGCATCCGGCGACGCGCGGGTTGGCGCACATGCTGCCGGAGAAGCGGCTCGCGGAAATGGTCGAGGCGGGGCTGTTCGGACTCGAGCTGGAGCACCGGGAAAACGAGCCGGCTGCCAAGGCGCGCCTGTACGAGCTGGCGGCCAAGTACGGACTGGCCGTGACCGGGTCGAGCGACTACCACGGCACCGGCAAGCCGAACCGGCTGGGCGAGAACACGACGTCGTCCGAGGTGCTCGAGCAGATCATCGAGCAGGGAACGGGCACCCCGCCGATCTACGGCTGACGCGGTCGCCCGGCCGCGCGCGTCACCATCCGTTGAGATGCGGAGAAAGTACCTTCGTTGGCGCTGGGAAGGTGCTTTGTCCGCAACTCAGATTCGTTGCGCTGGCGGATGCGCGAGTGCTGCTGCACTCTGCCTGCTGCCTGCTGCCTTCAGTGTCGTCAGCCCGCGCGCAATGGGTCGCGAGGTGTCTCATGGTTGAGATGCGGAGAAAGTACCTTCGTTGGCGCTGGGAAGGTACTTTGTCCGCGACTCAGTTGCGCGGCGGGTGCGGGTGCGGGTGCGGAGAAACCACCCTCCCTGGCGCCGGGAGGGTGGTTTCTCGCAACCCAGTTGCGGCTGGGTGAGGGAGAGACGGCCGGTCTAGACCGCACCGGTGCTGCCGGCCTGCGGCGAGCGGCGACGGCTGCGGCTGCGGCGCCGGGGAGCGCTGTTGCCGTCGTGGTGCTCGGCGCCTCCGCCATCGTGGGTGCCGGCCGCCGGCGTGGCCGCGGGGGCATCCGGGTTGGTGCTGCTGCTGACCCTGGTGCGGGTGCGGGGCGGACGGCCGCCGGCCACGTCGCCGGAGCGCCCGTGGTCTGAACGGCCTGAGTCGGAACGGCCCGAGTCGGAACGGCCCGCACCGGCGGAGCGACCGGCGCCACCGGAGCGGCCCGCGCCACCGGAGCGGCCGGAGTCCGAGCGACCCCCAGCGGCGCCGGCGACGACCTCCTTGATCGGGGTGGCCCGCAGGCGGCCCTTGGAGCCGACCGGGATGTTCAGGTCGGTGAAGAGGTGCGGCGAGGACGAGTACGTCTCCATCGGCACGGGGGTGCCGAAGTCGAGCGCCTTGTTGATGAGCGTCCACTTGTGCATGTCGTCCCAGTCGACGAAGGTCACGGCGATGCCGGTCTTGCCGGCGCGGCCGGTGCGGCCGACACGGTGCAGGTACGCCTTGTCGTCTTCGGGGATGGTGTGGTTGATCACGTGGGTGACGTCTTCGACGTCGATGCCGCGGGCGGCGACATCCGTGGCAATCAGGATGTCCTTCTTGCCGGCCTTGAACGAGGCCATGGCGCGTTCGCGCTGTTCCTGGTTCAGGTCGCCGTGCACGGCGGTGGCGTTGAAGCCGCGGTCGCCGAGCTCCTCGACGAGCTTCGCGGCGGCGCGCTTGGTGCGGGTGAAGATGACGGTCTTCCCGCGGCCGTCGGCCATCAGGATGCGGCCGATCACCTCGTCCTTGTCCATGTTGTGCGCGCGGTAGACCAGGTGCTCGATGTTGGCCTGCATCAGGCCTTCGTCGGGGTCGGTGGCGCGGATGTGGATGGGCCGGTTCATGAAGCGGCGCGCGAGGGCGACGATCGGGCCGGGCATCGTGGCCGAGAACAGCATGGTGTGGCGGGTGGCCGGGGTCTGGGCGAAGAGCTTCTCGATGTCGGCGAGGAAGCCGAGGTCGAGCATCTTGTCGGCCTCGTCGAGCACCATTTCCTGCACGTTGGCGAGGCTCAGCAGGCGCTGGCTGGCGAGGTCGAGCAGGCGTCCGGGGGTTCCGACGACGATCTGCGCGCCGGCCTTGAGGGCCTCGATCTGGCCTTCATAGGCCTTGCCGCCGTAAATGGAGACGATCGTGGTGTCGCGGTTCTTCGCGGCGAGCTCGAGGTCTTCGGAGACCTGCACGCACAGCTCGCGGGTCGGCACGACGACGAGCGCCTGCACTCCGGGCGCCGGGTTGAGGCCGAGGCGCTGGATGAGGGGGAGGCCGAAGCCGAAGGTCTTGCCGGTGCCGGTCTTGGCCTGGCCGATGATGTCCTGGCCGCTGAGGGCGAGGGGGATGGTCTGCACCTGGATGGGGAACGGTTCCAGGATGCCCTTGTCGGCGAGAGCCTGAACCATGTCCTGATCGATATTGAGTTCGGAGAAAGTCACGAATGTATGCCTGTCATTAGCTTGAAGCGGGATGCGCCCGTCTTTTCCTTCAGGCGCACTGCCACCGATCCATGCCGATGGCGTGAGTCCAGCTTACCGGGCGGCCGCTGGGAACCGGCCTTGACGGGGCTCCGGCGCTGCGCGGCGCGTCGAGCTGTCCTAAGCTGAGCCCGTGATCTCGTGGTTTGGTAAGCGTCCGAAGCGGTCGGAGACACCCCGGCTGAGCGCCCGCAGGGTGAAGCAGTCGACGACGAAAGTCGACATCAGCGACCTCACGCCGCGGGTGATGCCCTACCTCGGCCAGGCCGCCTACTTCGAGCTTGCCGTGTTCGAGAGCCTCGCCTCCGCGGTCGCAACCGCGCCGGACCTGGCAGCGAGGGAGGGCCTGAGCGCCGCAGCGGGCCGCGCGCTCTCCAAGCACCACGGCCTGATTAACGAGATCCGCCAGCGCGGAGGCGAGCCCGCCGTGGAGATGGGCCCGTTCGCGCCCGCGCTCGACCTCTACCGACAGAAGACCACCGGCGCCGACTGGCCCGAGGTGCTGCTCAGCTGCTATCTCACCGGCGGACTGCTCGACGACTTCTTCATCCGGCTGGCCGACGGATTGCCCGGCGACGTCGGCCCTCGGATCGCGCACCTGCTCGGCGAGGATGCCGGCACCGAGGTGCTCGTGCACGAGCTCAAGGCTGCGATCAATGCTGATCCGACCCTGGCCTCACGCCTGGCCATGTGGGGTCGACGGCTCGTGGGGGACACCCTGCTGGTCGCTCGGTCGGCGATGGCGTTGTCGTCCGCATCGGGCACCGAAGAGTCCCGGATCGAGCCGGTCTTCACCGAACTCATCGCGGCGCACACCCGCCGGATGGACGGGCTGGGACTCACGGCCTGACGCGCCGGTCGAAAGCCTGACGCGCCGACCGAATGCCTGACGCGCCGCCCGGAATAACTCAGGCGGTGTGCGCGGCCTCGGCCGTCGTAAGGCGCTGCTGCATTTCCCGGTCGGCGTGTTCGCGCCGTCGGTGCAGCACGATGTCCACCGCGACCGAGGCCGTGGCCGACAGGCCGAGGGTGACCCACCAGATCCAGCCACCGTCCCAGTTCCAGCCGAGCCAGGTCAGGGCGACCCAGACGACGGATGCGACAATCGTTCCGACCGCGGGCACCAGCACGGCCCCGTGGAAGTCACGACCGGGCAGAAGGTACCGTGCGGCCAGCCCGAGAATGGCCCCGCCGAGGGCCACGAACAGGAGTTCCACGGCTGCTGCTAGGCGACGAAGCCGACGCGGCGGGAGGTCTCAGAGCCCAGCTCGACATAGGCGAGGCCGATCGTGGGAATGATGTAGACCTTTCCCTTGTCGTCGGAGAGCTTCAGGTAGCCGGTGGACCCGGCGAGAGCCTTGGCCACCGTTTCCTCGATCTCGGCCGCCGGCTGCGATGTCTCGAAACCGATCTCACGGGGAGAGTTGAAGATGCCAATACGGATATCCACCAGATGCGCCTTTCGTAGCCTGTCCGCCCAGAGTACGACAGAACGCCCGGCCGCCCCGCCACCGTTCACTGTCGGCGGAACCCGCTAGCTTTGAATTCGTGACCACCCCAGGATTCGAGCGCCGTACCGACCCCGATCCCTCGGCCGACGCCCACCACCTGGACGACACCCAGCGGGCCGTCCTCGACATCGCCGACGGGGCATCCGCCGCCGTGATCGGGGCGCCCGGAACCGGCAAGACGACCGCGCTGGTCGAGCTCGTCGCGGACCGCGTGCTCCGGCGCGGGTACTCGCCGAGCGAGGTGCTCGTGCTGGTTCCGACGCGCTCCGGCGCCACCTCGCTCCGCGATCGCCTGGCCCTGCGGCTCGGCGTGCCCACGAACGGCCCGCTCGCCAGGACCGCCAACTCGCTCGCCTTCCAGATCGTGCGGGACGCCGAGGCGCGCGCCGGCGGCACGGCCCCTACCCTCCTCACCGGCGGTGAGCAGGACCAGATCATCGCCGAACTGCTCGCCGGCCACCTGTTCGACGGCACCGGCCCGAACTGGCCCGACCCGCTCGGGCCGGAGGTCAGGCGGTTGCGCGGCTTCCGCACCGAACTGCGCGATCTGATGATGCGCGCCGTGGAATACGGCGTGACCCCGGCGCGGCTGGCCGCCCTCGGCCACGGCGCCGATCGGCCGGAATGGGTGGCGGCTGCGGAGTTCATCCGCGGCTACGAAGAGGTGAAAGACCAGACCCGGCCGGGGCAATACGACTCCACCGAACTCGCCCAGTACGCGGCGGCGGTCGTGCGGGGCGTCCCTCGGGTCAACGCGCGAACCGGGGCACCCGGGGCGCTCGGCGCCCTGGACGGGCTGCGCCTGATTGTGCTCGACGACGCACAGGAGACCACGCAGGGCACGCTCGCGCTGCTGGCCGAGTTCGCCGCGCGCGGTGTCGCCGTCGTCGCGTTCGGCGACCCCGACATCAGCACCGGCTCCTTCCGCGGCGCCCACCCGGATGCCCTCGGCCGGCTCGGCGCGTACCTCGGCCTCGGCACGGTCCAGACCCTCACCCTCGGCCACGTGCACCGTCACGGCGCTGCCCTTCGGGCGGTCGTGCACGAGATCACCGGACGGATCGGAGCCGCGGCCGCGGGAACCCAACGCTCCGTGCTGCTCAGTCCGGCAGCGCCTCACCCGCAGCCGCAGCCGCACCCGCTTCCGGCCCCGCCCGCGCCGGCCGTGCAGTCCGCCATCGCCGCCAGCCCGGCCGAGCAGCTGGCGGTGATCGCCCGCCGGCTGAGGGAGCGCCACGTGATCGGTGGCGTCCCGTGGGGGCAGATGGCCGTGATCGTGCGCACCGGCTCGCTCGTCCCTGCGCTCTCCAAGGGACTGGCCGCGCTCGAGGTCCCCACCCAGGTTGCGACGGCGCAGACCGCCCTCCGCGACGAACCCGCGGTCAGGGCGTTCATCCTCGCCCTCGAGGTGACGCTCGGCCGTCGGCCCCTCGATGCGGATGCGGCGGCCGACCTCCTCCGCGGACCGCTCGGCGGCCTCGACCCGATCACCCTGCGGCGGCTGCGGGCGGCGCTCCGCCAGCAGGCGCTGGGGTCCGACGACGAACGCCCCGACAACGAGCGCAGCCCCGACCACCTGCTCGTCGAGGCGCTCACCGTGCCCGGCGCGCTCGCGCTGATCGACAACCGCACCGCCCGCAAGACCGCCGCTTTCGGCGAGAGCCTGCGCACGGCCGCTGCCGAGTATCGTTCCGGCTCGACCATCGAAGAACTCCTCTGGGGCCTGTGGCAGCGCAGCCGCCTGGCCGACACCTGGTTCGACCAGTCGGCCGGCACCGGGATCGTCGCCGATGAGGCCAACCGCAACCTCGACGCTGTTGTGGCCCTCTTCGCCGCGGCCCAACGGTTCGTGGAGCGCACGCCGGCTGCCCCGCCGGTGCTCTTCCTCGAACACCTCGTCGACACCGACGTGCCGGAAGACACGCTGGCGCCCCGGGCCCTCGGCGACGCGGTCGTCGTATCCACTCCCAGCGCGACCATCGGCCGGGAATTCGAGGTGGTCGTGCTCGCCGGCCTCCAGGAGAACGTCTGGCCCGACCTGCGCATCCGCGGTTCCCTGCTGGGAGCCGGCGAGCTGCCCGCCGCGGCCGGCCACCAGAACCCCGACCCTGACCCCCGCCGGGCGGTGCTGCACGACGAGCTGCGCATGTTCGCCCAGGCCGCGTCCCGGGCCAGGGGAGAGCTGCTCCTGACCGCGGTCGACGACGAAGACCACCAGCCGTCCGCGTTCGCCACCCGGCTGCTCGAGCGGCTTCTCCCCGACCCGAAGACGGAGGCCGACGCGCTCAGCCGGTACCCGCTGTCCCTGCGCGGCATGGTCGGCCGGTTGCGGAGCGAGCTGACCGGCACGCTGCGCCGAGTGGCGAACCCCGACGAGCTGACCAGCCGACGGGCGCAGGATGCCGCGGCGACCCTGGCCCGCCTCGCCCGGGAATCGGTCGCCGGCGCCGACCCGCTCGAGTGGTACGGCATCCGGGAGCAGAGCACATCCCGCCCGCTCAACGACCCGGATGCCGGCGACGGTCCGGTGCGCGTCTCCCCGTCGAAGATGTCCGCCGTCGAGACCTGCCCGCTGCACTGGATGATCGGCCAGGTCGGCGGCGGAGGCGGCAGCACGGCAGCGAACCTCGGCACGATCATCCACAAGGTCATGGAGGACGCCACCGACATCAGCCCGGAGTCGCTGTGGAACGACGTCGAGGCCCGGTGGGGGGAACTCGTCTTCGACGCCGACTGGCAGTCGCGGCTGCAGAAGCTCGAGGCCCGCACCCTCGTCGACCGGCTCGCGGCCTACCTCCGCGACGCCGGGCGGGCCGGAACCACGCTGCTCAGCGCGGAGGGCCGGTTCACCCTCGAGGTCGGCGGGGCGGTGCTGTCCGGCACGGTCGACCGGGTCGAGCAGCTCAGCGACGGACGAGCCGTCATCGTCGACCTGAAGACCGGAAAGGGCGACCCCATCGCCGACGCCGGGGTGGCCGAGCATCCCCAGCTCGGCGCCTACCAGCTCGCCTTCCATGACGGCGCGATCGCCGGCATCCCGCCCGGCACCGAGCTGGCCGGCGCCCGGCTGCTCATCGTGTCCTCCGGCACACAGAAGCAGAACTACCGCAATCCCACCCAGCAGGCCTTCACCCCGGAGCAGATCGAGACGTTCCGCACCCGAGTCGGCGACGACGCGAAGGTCATGGGCGGCGCCGTCTTCCTCGCCGAGATCGCCAACCACTGCCTCGACCCCTGGTCCTTCGGGTCCTGCCGCATCCACGTCATCAAGCAGGTCAGCTCATGAATCCCACCATCCCGCCCTCCGTCTCGGCCGTGCAGATCGCCGAGGCGCTGGCGAAGCCGACGCCGACCCCCGAACAGCAGGCCGTCATCCAGGCGCCCCTCGTGCCCACCCTCGTCGTCGCCGGCGCCGGCAGCGGCAAGACTGAGACCATGGCCAACCGGGTGCTCTGGCTGCTCGCGAACGGGCATGCCACCCCCGACCAGATCCTCGGCCTCACCTTCACCCGCAAGGCGGCGGGGGAGCTGGCCGAACGCATCAACCTGCGCATCGCGCAGCTCGACAAGGTTGGCCTGATGCCCCGGCCCGCCGGCATCGTCGGCGACGGTGTTTCCCGCGACTCCTCCGACCTGTTCGACACGCCCACGGTGTCGACGTACAACTCCTTCGCCAGCCGCCTGTTCAGCGACAACGCCCTCCTGCTCGGCCGGGAGCCCGAATCGGTGCTGCTCTCGGAGACCTCCGCGTGGCTGCTGGCGCGGCGCACGGTGATCGAGCACGGCGATGACCGGCTCGTGCCGTTCGGCAAGAACCTCGACACGGTGACGGATGCCGTGCTGCGGCTCAGCCGGGCGCTCGCCGAGAATCCCGCGCCGTTCGTCCCTGGCGAGCCGGCCGGGTCGCACGACCTCGCCGGGCTGGCCGCCGGCTTCGACTACCTGCCGGACCTCCCGTACGGGTCCGCGGCCAAGAAGAAGCCCTACGACTCGGTGACCGGCTCGCTCGCGGCGGTCGCCCCGCTGCCGGTGCTGGCCGAACTGGCCGACCGCTACCAGCTCGAGAAGCGGCGCCTCGGCCTGATCGAGTTCTCCGACCAGGTCGCCCTCGCCCTGCAGGTGTGCCGGAAGGTGGCCGGCGTCGGGGTCCGCGCCCGCGACCAGCACCGCATCGTGCTGCTCGACGAATACCAGGACACCTCCGTGCTGCAAACGGAGCTGCTGCACACGCTCTTCGCCGACCATCCGGTCATGGCCGTCGGCGACCCCCACCAGTCGATCTACGGCTGGCGCGGCGCCAGTTCGGCGAACCTGCTCGGCTTCCGGGCCGACTTCAACAGTGCCGACCGTGCCGACGCCGGGCCGGGCAGCCGCCCGTCCATGTCCCTCTCCTACACCTGGCGCAACCCGGCCTCCGTCCTCGACGCCGCGAACACCCTGGTGGCGCCGCTCAGCGAGGCGCTCCGGGCCAGGCCCGGCGGCATCCAGGTGGAAACCCTCAAGGTGCCCGGCGGCAAGGAGGCCGGACGGGTCGAAGGCCTCATGCTCGAGACCGTGGCCGAGGAGGCCGACCACGTCGCCCGGTGGTTCGCCGCCCGGCTCGACGGCGGATCGCGCTCGGGCGCCATGCTGTTCCGGGCCAGGCGCGACATGGAGTTCTTCGCCGAGGTGCTGCGCGCGAACGGCGTCAAGGCGCACGTGCTCGGACTCGGCGGCCTGCTCTCGACCCCGGAGGTCGCCGACGTGGTGAGCGTGCTCCGCGTGGCGCACGACCCCTCGGCGGGCAGCGAACTGGTGCGTTTGCTCAGCGGTGGCCGCTGGCGCATCGGCCCGCGCGACCTGCAGGCGCTCGCCGGGGTCGCGTCCTGGCTCGCTTCCCACGACTGGGCGCAGAAGGCGGTCAGCGACGAGCTGAAGGCGAAGATCCGCGCATCCGTCGCCGGCGACGACGTGAGTTCCCTCGTCGATGCCCTCGACTTCGTTGCGACCGCCTCCGAAACGCACGGCCAGCTCGCCGGTTTCAGCGAGGAAGGCCGTGGTCGCCTGCGCGAGGCCGGCCGGCAACTGGCCTGGTTCCGCTCCCGGGCCGGGCTGCCGCTTCTCGATTTCGTGCGGCTGATCGAACAGGAGACGCTGCTCGACGTCGAGCTGGTGGCCAACGAGTCGCACGGCCGCGGGCTGGCGAACCTGTACGCCTTCCACGACACCGTGTCCGCCTTCCTCGACAGCGACGAGCAGGGCACCCTGGGCAGCTTCCTGCGCTGGCTGGCGCGCGCCGAACGGCAGGATGACCTGGGCCCCCGCGGCGAGATGTCCGAGCCGGGCACCGTGCAGCTACTCACCGTGCACGGCGCCAAGGGGCTCGAATGGGACTTCGTCGCCATCCCCAACCTCACCGAGAACAGCCTGCCGGCCAAGGCGAAAGAGGGGGCCGGCTGGCTCCGCTTCGGCGAGCTGCCCTATCCGATGCGCGGCGACAGGGCAGAGCTGCCGGAATTGCTCCACTCCGGCCACGAAACCCAGAAGTCCTTCGACACCGAGTTCGCCCGGTACAAGGCCGAGCTCGGCGACCGGCACGCCGCCGAGGAACGGCGCCTCATCTACGTTGCGACGACGAGGGCCCAGCGGGAACTGCTGCTCACGGGCTCCTTCTGGGGCGGCGGCTTGACCGTCCGGAAGCCCAGCCGCTTCCTCGTCGAGCTCTCCGACGCCGGGCTCATCGAGCCCGTCGCCGTGGACAGCGCGGATTCCGAGAAGCCCGAAGCGGCCGGCGTCGGCCGGGAGTCGTGGCCCTTCGACCCGCTGGGCACCCGCCGACCGTTCGTTGAGGCGGCGGCCGACCTCGTGCGCGGCGCCAGGGACTCGGGCCAGGACCGCCCCACGATCTGGTCGCGCGACGTCACCCTCCTGCTCGAGGAACGGGCGCTGCGGCAGGCGGGGGCCGGTGTCATGGCGCTCCCCACGCGCATCCCGGCGTCTCGGTTCAAGGATTACCTCGACGACCCCGCCGCCGTTGCCGCCGGGCTGCGCCGGCCCATGCCGGAGAAGCCCTACCGCGCGACCCGCCTGGGCACCCTGTTCCACTCGTGGGTGGAACGCCGGGCCGGCGGGGTCGGCTCCGGCGACCTGGTCGATGCGGGCCCGCAGGAACTCGACCTGGATTTCGACCTTGATTCCGACCTCGATGGCGCCGGAGACGGCGACTTCGACAGCGCCACCGGATCGGGCACCGACGCGGCGCTGGCCGAAGAGCAGCAATTCGAGCGGTTCAAGGCCACCTTCGAGCGCTCGCAGTGGGCCGGGCGGAAGCCCGAAGAGGTGGAACTCGAGATCCACCACGTCATGTGCGGCCAGGTGTTCATCTGCAAGCTCGATGCCGTCTACCGCACCGAGACCGGCTACCAGGTCGTTGACTGGAAGACCGGCAAGGCGCCCCGGAACGCCGCCGACCTCGAACTCAAGCAGACCCAGCTCGCCCTCTACCGGCTCGCCTACGCGCGCTGGAAGGGGATCGACCCGGAACTGGTCGACGCCGTGTTCTATTTCGTCGCCGACGACACCATCGTGGTGCCGCACAGGCTCTACTCCGAGGGGGACCTCGTGTTGGCCTGGTCGTCGGTCGTGGCGCCGATGTCGACGGGTCCCGTCGCCGCCTCCGAGTCGTGGAAGAGGCGCGGCTGATCGATCGCGCCCGTATCGCCCGAGTCGTTCCGGCCGGAATCGTCCCGGGCGCCGTGGTCGGATTCGCCGTCGTCGAACTCGCTCTTCCGGAACTCCGACAGGTCGTAGGCGTCGGTCTGCATGGCCGATCCGTTACCCGAGCGGGGCTCGCCCCGCGGCGTCGACCGCAGCATCGATTCGACCGCTGACAGGTCCAGGACCGGGGCGGTGGCCGGGGACAGCGGATACATCGTCTGGCTGTGCACGTTTTCGACCAGCCCGTCGAGCATCGCCACGGCATCGTCAACGATGGCCTGGTTGCGGGTCGCGGTGCCGTGCAGCAGCCACCGCGCCAGTTCCATCTCCGCGTACAGCATCGCCCTCTGGGTGATCCGCGAGTCGCTGCCCTGCCGGGCGGTGGAGTACGCGCTCATCGCGGCCTCCGCTTCCCTGCCTCGCGCGGCCAGAAGCCAGTGCAGGTCGCGAGCGGGATCGCCGACGCTGAGTCCGGCCCAGCCCAGGACGCCGGACACGGCATCGTCGGTGATCAGGAAGGATTCGGCCGACAGGGAGCCGTGGATCACGGTCGGGGGGAACTGCCAGAGCGCCTCGTCGTCCGTGGCCTGTTCCCACCGGCGCAGGATGGCGGCCGGGAGGTAGCCCGTGTCCGAGGCACGGTCAATCACGTCGATGGCGGAGGCCCGGCACTCCGCCGCGGTCTGTTGCGGCAGGCCCGCGGTGCCGACGAACGCGGTCGGCAGGCCATGGATCGCCGCGATCGCGCGGCCGATCGAGCCCGACACCCCGGCATGCCCGGTCAGGGCATCCGCGTCGAAGGCGTCACCGGCGAGCAGTTCATAGACGACCGCGCGGGTTCCGCCGGCCGGCGCCTGGCCGACGAACTGGGGCACGTCGAAGGGGAGGCGGCTGCGGTTGCCGATGGTCAGCGCGCGCAGGGCGACGAGGTCGGCCGACTGTTCGGTTTCGGCCGCCTGGGACCTGGGAACGCGGATGATCAGCCGGCTGCCGTCACGGCCGACGAGCAGCGCGGAATCGAAGCGACCGTGCGAGCGGAGACTGTGCGCGCGGGCCTGGGCGACGTCGAGTTCCGCAACAGCGGAGGTGGCCAACGCGGCTAGAGTGAGGTGGGATCTGGCCATGCCTTCTAGGTTAGGTCGACTTTCGTCCGGCGTCACCGTTCGCCACGCCTGCACACGACTTCGCAGGTTGCCGAGGCCGGGCCGGAATCCGTTGCCAGACCCGGAGAGGTTGTCCATGTCGTTCGCCTTCACGACTCGGTTGCCGCTGTCCCGACACGCGGTCGACCGGGACCATTCGGCGCGCGCCAACCCTGAACTTTTCGACACGCTGTGGGCGGATGCCCGAACCCGCGTTGTCGCGCTGTGGAACGGCAAGGCGCTGATTGCAGGCCTGGACGAGCACGCAAGCGACGCCGATGTCCCCCGGCTCGCCCTGCTCGCGCCCGGCCGGCTGCCGCCGAGCGAGCTGCGCCTCTACCTCGGACTCTCCCTCGACGAGGGCTCGGTCGAGCCCGTCGGCACGCCGCTGGTCGCCGCGCAACTCGGCGATGACGCGGCCCGGGCACTCGAGCCCGACGAGTCTCGCTGGGCGAGCCTCCGCGAGCTGGCGACATCCCTGTCCGACCGGGACGCCGGGGCGTTCGCCGAGGCGCTCGGCCTGCTCAACTGGCACAAGTCGCACACGCACTGCCCGCGCTGCGGCACGGCCACCACCGCCGAAGACAGCGGCTGGACCAGGCGCTGCCCGACCTGTGGCAGCCAGGTCTTCCCCCGCACCGACCCGGCGGTGATCGTGCTGATCACCGACTCCGCCGATCGCATCCTGCTCGGCTCGAACGCGATGTGGGAGAACAACCGGTACTCCCTCCTGGCCGGCTTTGTCGAACCGGGAGAGTCGCTCGAGGCGGCCGTCATCCGGGAGATGTTCGAGGAAACAGGCCTGCGGGTGACCGATCCGGTCTTCATGGGCTCGCAGCCGTGGCCCTTCCCGGCCTCGCTGATGTGCGGTTTCACGGCCCGGTTGGACGACGGCCAGCACGCCGACGGGCTGCTTCCCGACGGCGAGGAGATCCTCGAGCTGCGCTGGTTCAGCCGCGACGAGCTCCGCGCGTCCACCGGCACGGTCGTGCTGCCCGGCCCGTCGTCGATCGCCCGTGGCATGCTCGAGCAGTGGCTCGGCGAACCGATCGCCCCCGGGCCTGACTGGGTGCGCGGATGACCGTGACCCCCGAGTCGCTCCTCGCCGGGCTCGATGAACAACAGCGCGTGGCCGCCGAGGCCCTGATCGGGCCGGTGTGCATGCTCGCCGGGGCGGGAACAGGCAAGACGCGCGCGATCACCCACCGGATCGCCTACGGCGTCATGACCGGCGCGTACGCGCCCAACCGGGTGATGGCGCTCACCTTCACCTCTCGCTCCGCCTCCGAACTGCGCGGCCGGCTGCGCCAGCTCGGCGCCGGCGGAGTGGCCGCGCGCACGTTCCACTCGGCCGCGCTGTCCCAGCTCAACTACTTCTGGCCGCACGTCGTCGGTGGGCAGGCCCCGCGCATCCTCGACGGCAAGGGTCGTCTCCTCGGGCACGCCGCCGATTCCCTGAAGCTGAAGCTCGACACGGCCACCCTCCGCGACCTTGCGGCGGAGATCGAGTGGCGCAAAACCTCCGGGCTCAGCATCGAGGAGTACGGCTCCGGCTCGCACACGCGCAGCCTGCCCGGGCGGCTCGACCTGGGCCAGGTCGTCGCCATGCAGGAGGCATACGAGCACCTCAAGGACGGCCGCAAGCAGATCGACTTCGAGGACGTGCTGCTGGCGATGGCCGGCATGATCGAGTCGGAGGCATCCGTCGCCATGCAGGTGCGGGAACAGTACCGGTTCTTCGTGGTCGACGAATACCAGGACGTGTCGCCGCTGCAGCACGACCTGCTGGCGCTCTGGCTCGGCGATCGCCGCGACCTCTGCGTCGTCGGCGACGCCAGCCAGACCATTTACTCCTTCGCGGGCGCGCGCAGCGACTACCTGCTCGACTTCCCCAGGCGCTACGAGGATGCCACGGTGGTGCGCCTCGAGCAGAACTACCGGTCGACCGCGCCGATCGTCGCCACCGCCAACCAGCTCATGCGCGGGCGGCCGGGCGCGCTGTCACTGCACGCCGCGGTGACCGAGGCCGGCGCAGAACCGTCCGTCCGCGAGTACTCGAGCGACATGGCCGAGGCCCGCGGCGTCGCCCAGCACATCGTCGAACTGATCGAGGCCGGCACACGGCCCGAGAATATAGCCGTGCTCTACCGGGTGAATGTGCAGGCGGCGGCACTCGAGACGGCCCTCGGCGACGTCGGCGTGAGCTACCAGATCCGCGGGTCCAAGCGGTTCTTCGACCTCCAGGAAGTCAAGCAGGCGGTGATGTCGCTGCGCGCGGCATCCGTTTCGATCGTGGGTGAGCCGCTGTTCAAGTCGGTCAGCGACGTGTTGCGCTCGCTCGGCTGGAGCCACTCCGCGCCAGAGGCGCCCGGTGCAGTGCGCGACCGGTGGGAGTCGCTCAACGCGATCATGGGCCTGGTCGACCAGTCCCCGCCCGGCACCACCTTCCGCCAGTTCACCGACGAGTTGATGGAACGCCAGGCCGGCCAGCACGAGCCGACCGTGGCCGCCGTGACGCTCGCCACCCTGCACTCGGCCAAGGGGCTCGAATGGGACGCGGTCTTTCTGGTCGGCCTGTCCGAGGGGCTCGTGCCGATCAGCTACGCCGGCACGTTCGAGGAGGTCGACGAGGAGCGCCGCCTGCTGTACGTGGGAATCACGCGGGCACGGCGGCGGCTGGCGCTGAGCTGGGCGGCATCGGGACTGCAGCAGCGATCCCCGCGAGAACGGTCACGTTTCCTGGCAGAGATCGGCATCCGCACCGCTCGTGCGGCCGGTGCTCGCGGCGCCTGATCTCACCGGTTTCGGCGTCCAGGGCCAGTGAGGCGCTCCAGAGTTCGGAGCGGCCGCCGGCCAGGCGGTCCTGCACGAGTCCGGCCACCCGGGCGGCCACGTCGATGCTCGCCCGTGCGGACTCGGTCGGCGCCTCGCGGCCGAGGAGCTGGCTGGCCATCGCCGGCCAGGCCCGGTCGGCATCGACCCGGTCCAGTTCCAGGCAGTACAGGCACGGCCCGCTGCCCGGCTCGACAAGCGGTCCCACCCGCACCTCACCGTCGCTGAACACGACCGGCAGGTGCGGAATGTCGCGGCGCAGCCAGCGCCGGTGACGCGCCGGCTCGAGCACGTAGTGCCCGACGACGATGGCCAGGGCGGGGTCGGCGTCGGTCAGCCGGGTCGGGATGCCGAGGTCGCCGAGCAGCCCGCGGATCCGATCGGCGGTCGGGCCGGATCCGTCGACGCAGACGGTGCCGTGGACCGTTGGCACCGTTGGCACCGTCGGCGCCGTCGGGCCGGGTGCCGTGGCCGCGGGGGCCGGGAGCGCCCTCGGTCCCGGCGCCGTGGTTGCGAGCACCGTGGTGTCGAGCGCCGTTGTCTCCGGCGCCGTGGTTTCCGGCACCGTGGTTTCCAGCACCGGACGCAGCCGGCGCAGGAAGGCGGCGGTGTCGGCGGGGGAGGCCCCGGCCCGACTGCCGAGCATCACCGCGCCGTCCTGGGGCACGCCGCCGCGGAGGGCAGCGAGCACATGTTCCTCAGCCCGGGTGATGCCGGGCAGCACGAGCAGGGCGCGGTCGACGCCGAACTGGATGGTGTCGGGGGAGCGCCACACCAGTGGGTAGCGCGGATTCAGTCGGATAACCATCCGCAGATGATGCCTCACCCGCGCCGACCCGCGCCAGATCCATCCACACCCCAGCCGGCCCGCTCGCCGAACTGTGAGTTTGGCACCTTCCCGAGCCCAACGAAGGTGCCAAACTCACAGTTCGGCGAAGACAAGTCAAGAGAGAAGCGAGACGGGGAGGGAGGGGGTTACGCCTCGTGCGGACGGTCGGTGCCGTCGTCGCGGAGGAGGTCCTCCAGCGCCTGGTCTATCTCGTCGAGGACCGGGGGCGCGCCGGCGGCCGTGCTGGTCAGGCGCTCGACCAGGACCTTCGGGTCGTCGAGGTCGGCCGAGGAGGGAACGATGTCGGGGTGCGCCCAGAGCGAGTCGCGCGCCTCGTTGCCGACGGCATCCGTCACGGACTGCCACATCGCGGCCGCCTCGCGCAGCCGGCGCGGCCGAAGCTCGAGCCCGACGAGCGTCGCGAAGGCGGACTCCGCGGGCCCGCCGGAGGCCCGGCGGCGCTTGACCATCTCGGCGATGGCATCCGCCCTCGGCAGCCGGCTGGTCGCTTCGAGGGTGACGACGTCGACCCAGCCTTCGACCAGGGCGAGCATCGTTTCGAGGCGGGCGAGCGCGGCGAGCTGTCCCTCGGTCTTCGGCGGGATCAGGGACCCGTTGACCATCGCCTCGCGCAGTTCCTCCGGGTTCGTCGGGTCGAAGCCCTCGGCGAGGTCCTGCAGGCGCTCGGAGTCGATGCGGATGCCGTGGGCGAAGTCGGTGATCGAACTGATCAGGTGCAGGCGCAACCACCGGGCGTGCCGGAACAGGCGGGCGTGCGCGAGTTCGCGCACGGCCAGGTAGATCTGCACCTGGTCGGCGGGCACATCGAGCCCTTCGCCGAATTCGGCGACGTTCTGGGGGAGCAGCGCGGCCTGCGAATCGCTGAGCAGCGGAATGCCGACGTCACCGCCGGAGACCACCTCGCTGGCGAGCTGGCCGACGACCTGGCCGAGCTGCATCGCGAAGAGTGTGCCGCCGATGCTGCGCATGACCTGGCTGGCGTTGGCGATCATGCCCTGGAGTTCCTCCGGAGCCTGCTCGGTGAGCACGCGGGTGAGCGAATCGGAGATGCTGGTCGCGACCGGCTCGGCGAGCTGGCTCCAGATCGGCATCGTGGCGGTGACCCACTCCTTGCGCGTCATCAGCTTGGGCTCCGTCGTCAGCTCGGCCACCGAGATGACGTCGTCGAGCCACAGCGCGGCGATGTGGAAGGCCTGGTCGAGCTGCGTGCGCTGCTCGGGCGTCGTGGTGACCTGCCCGGCCGCCGCGCGATCCTGACCCTGTTTGAGTGCCACGTCCGAGCTGATGCCGCCGCCGCTCTGCAGCGCGCCCTGCAACTGGCTCATCAGTGCGGCGACGCTCGCCGGGTCGCTGGGCAGTCCTGCTGCGCCGGCCAGCTGGCTGGGGTCCATGGAGGACGCGCCCGACAGGATGTCGCGCAGCATGTCTTTGAATTCGTCTTCGGGATTCTGACCCTCGTCGGGTCGTGAGTCGTCGGCCACTTCAGGCCCCTCTCAGTTGCTTGCCTCTACGCTATCCGGAGAACCACCGGCCGCAACTGGGAAATGACCTAGGCTGTTGGGTCCGGTGTCCGCCTGTCGCGAACATCACCCCGAACTCACGGAAGGTGCCCGTTGGCTCTCTTCGGCGCTAGCCCGATTCCCCCCGCGGTCCGCACCCGGCGCGCCGGGAAAGCGGGCTGGACGGTGCTCGGGATCGCCTTCGCGTCCGGCGTCGTCCTCGGCGTCGTCCCCGCTCCGTACGCGATCGAGAAGCCCGGGCCGGTCTACAACACGCTCGGCACGGCGGACCACGACGGCAAAGAGATCCCGCTGATCACCATCCCTGATCAGAAGGTGTACCCCACCGACGGCCGCCTCGACCTGCTCACCGTCTCCCTGGTCGGCGATCCCGAGAACCGGCCGAGCTGGCTGGAAGTGACGGGCGCGTGGCTGGACCCGAGCTCGGCCGTCATCCCGATCGACGAGGCGTTCCCGGCCGATGTCACCACCGAACAACGCGATGCCGCCAACCAGGCCGCGATGGTCGACTCCCAGCGGGATGCCGTCGCCGCCGCGCTCACCCACCTCGGCTACGACTACCCGAGCAAAATCTCCGTGGTGTCGTTGCCGAAGAACTCGCCGGCCGCCGGAGTGATGAAGGCGGATGACCAGGTCGTCTCGGTCAACGGCGAAGTCGTCGTCAATGTCACGGAGCTGCGCCAGGCGCTGAAGACCGGCGGCGCCGGCACGGAGGCCAACCTCGGCATCATCCGCGACGGCGCGGAGGACACGGTGAAGGTCACGCCGATCGATGCCAACGGCGCCGTTGTCATCGGCATCAACGTCCGCATGGATTACGAGTTCCCGTTCGAGGTGCAGATCCAACTCGACCGGGTCGGCGGGCCGAGCGCCGGGATGATGTTCTCCCTCGGCATCATCGACAAGCTCACTCCCGGCGCCCTCCAGGGCGGGGCGGATGTCGCGGGCACCGGAACGATCGACCAGTCCGGCCAGGTCGGCCCGATCGGCGGCATCCGGCAGAAGCTGTACGGCGCGAAGAACTCCGGCGCCGAGTGGTTCCTCGCCCCCGCCGACAATTGCGGCGAGGTCACCGGGCACGTGCCCGACGGGCTCACGGTGTTCGCGGTGGAGACCCTGGACGATTCCCTGGCCGCGCTGGACGCCATCCGCACCGACGCCGACACCAGCGATCTCCCCACCTGCCCGGCCGGGTGAGCTCCGCGGAGCCTGACGTCCGCAGCCTGCCCTCAGCGAACACCCAGAGTTCTCTCGGTGGCGCTTGTCTAGGATGGAGTCTGACCCCTATCACTAAGAGCAAGAGGCCAATTCGTGACGTCATCGCCCGCCGCCGCAAGCGCTCCCCGACGCGGTAGAGCGCCCCTCGCAATCACCGCTGCGATCATCGCGGGGCTGGTGGTGCTGTTCTTCATCTTCGCGGGCCTCTACGCCGACGTGCTCTGGTTCGACCAGCTCGGATTCCTCAGCGTGCTCACCACCCAGTGGCTGGCCGGAACGGCCCTGTTCCTGATCGGGTTCGTCGCCATGGCGGTCCCGGTGTTCGTGAGCATCCAGCTTGCCTACCGGCTGCGCCCGGTCTACGCCAAGCTCAACTCGCAGCTGGACCGCTACCAGCAGGTCATCGAGCCGCTGCGCCGCCTCGCCATGTTCGGCATCCCGGCACTGCTGGGACTGTTCGCCGGTGTGGCCGCGTCCACGCGCTGGCAGCCGATCCTGATGTGGCTGAACCGCACCGAGGTCGGCCGCAAGGACCCGCAGTTCAACCTGGACATCTCGTTTTACCTGTTCGACCTGCCGTTCTACCAGGCCGTGCTCGGCTTCGCGTCGGCCGTTGTGCTCATCTCCGGACTCGTTGCGATCGCAACCAGCTACCTCTACGGCTCCATCCGGATCAGCGGCCGCACGGCCCTCGTCTCCAAGTCGGCGCGCATCCAGATCGCCGTGACCGCCAGCCTCTACCTGCTCATCCAGGCCGTGAGCATCTGGCTCGACCAGTACTCGACGCTGACCGACGCGGGGGAGCTCATCACGGGCGCCGGCTACACCGAAGTGAACGCCACCATCCCCGGTCGGGCGATCCTCGCCGGCATCGCCGCGGTCGTGGCCGTGCTCTTCCTGGTGACCGCGATCATCGGACGCTGGCGCCTGCCCGTCGTCGGCACGGCCCTGCTGATCGTCAGCAGCCTGTTGATCGGTTCGCTGTACCCGTGGGTGATCCAGCGGTTCCAGGTGGTCCCCAGCGCCAAGACGCTGGAGGAGCCCTACATCGACCGCAATATCGACCTCACCCGGGATGCCTATGGCGTGGCCGATGTGAAGGAGATCCCGTACAACGCGACGACGGATGCCGAGCCGGGCGCCCTGCGCGCCGACGCGGAGACCACGGCCAACATCCGCATCCTCGACCCTGCCCTCGTCACGGACTCGTTCGCCCAGCTCGAGCAGTTCAAGCAGTACTACAAGTTCCCGGAGAACCTCGACGTCGACCGGTACACGATCGACGGCAAGTCCCAGGACGCCGTTGTCGCCGTGCGTGACCTCAACCTCGCCGGCCTCGGGGCCGGTGACACCTGGGTGAACTCGAAGACGGTCTACACGCACGGCTACGGCATGGTCGCCGCCTTCGGCAACCAGCGCTCGGCCGACGGCCAGCCCGTGTTCATGGAATCGGGCATTCCCACTGCCGGTGCGCTCGGCAAGTTCGAACCGCGCGTGTACTTCGGCGAGAGCTCTCCGGCGTACTCCATCGTGGGCGCCCCGGAGGGCACCAAGCCGGTCGAGCTCGACTATCCGTCCGGAACGGACGGCGCCCAGCAGACCTACACGACATTCGACGGTGACGCCGGGCCCAAGCTCGACAACGCCTTCAACAAGCTGATCTTCGCCCTCAAGTTCCAGTCGGAGCAGATCTTCCTCGCCGACTCGGTCAACGAGAAGTCCCAGATCCTCTACGACCGCGATCCCGTCGATCGCGTGCAGAAGGTCGCGCCCTACCTGACGGTCGACTCCGACGCGTACCCGTCGGTCGTCGACGGCCGGGTCAAGTGGATCGTCGATGCGTACACGACCTCCGCCGAATACCCGTACTCGACCCATGTCGGCCTGAGCGATGCGATCACCGACACGGAGACGCCGGCGCAGCCGTTCGCGCTCGACCAGATCAACTACATGCGCAACTCGGTCAAGGCCGTCGTCGACGCCTACGACGGTTCGGTCACGCTGTACGCCTGGGATGCCAAGGAGCCCATCCTGCAGACCTGGCAGAAGATCTTCCCGTCCACGGTCAAGCCGATGAGCGAGATGAGCGGCGAGCTGATGAGTCACGTGCGCTACCCGGCCGACCTGTTCAAGGTGCAGCGGGAGATCCTCGGCCAGTACCACGTGACCGAGCCGGGATCGTTCTACTCCAGGGACGACGCCTGGATCACGCCGGACGACCCGCAGTCCTCGGCCAGCAACCCGACGCTGCAGCCTCCGTACTACCTGACCATGCAGATGCCCGGGCAGGACAAGCCCTCGTTCTCGCTGTACTCGACCTACATCCCGGACGCGACCGGCGCCACGAGCCGCAGCGTGCTCACCGGCTACCTCGCCGTCGATGCGGATGCCGGTGCCGAAGACGGCAAACGCGCCGCGGGCTACGGGGCCCTCCGGTTGCTCACCCTGCCCAAGGAAGACACCGTTCCCGGCCCCGGCCAGGTGCAGAACAAGTTCAATGGTGACCCGTCGATCTCCGCCCAGCTGAACCTGCTCAAGCAGGGCCAGTCCAAGGTGCTCAACGGCAACCTGCTCACCGTGCCCGTCGGTGGCGGCCTGCTGTACGTGCAGCCCGTTTACGTGCAGTCGACCGGTGAGACGAGCTACCCCCTGCTGCAGAAGGTGCTCGTGGCGTTCGGCGATGAGATCGCGTTCGAGGACACGCTCGATGAATCCCTCGACGTGCTCTTCGGAGGCGACTCGGGTGCCACCGCCGGCGACACGGATGTTCCGCCGACGACCACACCGCCGGCAGACGGCGAAGAGACTCCGCCGAAGTCCTCCACCGGTGACCCGGCGACGGATGCCGAGCTGAAGTCGCTGCTCCAGGTCGCCAAGCAGGCTCTCGTCGACAAGCAGGCCGCCCTGGTCGCTGGTGATTTCGCGAAGTACGGCGCCGCCGACAAGCGGCTCAACGACACCATCGCCAAGATGCTCGCCCTGCTCGGCCAGTAGGCCGCACCGCCCGAACCTCGCCGACCTGGATGGTTCCGGTCGAGTTTGAACCGCACACCGGGCAAACTCGACCGGAACAGCCAAAGTCGGTGGGGGAATCCGCTCGATTCGGCCCGCTCGGTTCGACCCGGGTTCGGGGCTGTGGTAAGTTAGTTCTTGTAGCGCGGGGTGGAGCAGTTCGGTAGCTCGCTGGGCTCATAACCCAGAGGTCGTAGGTTCAAATCCTGCCCCCGCAACGAAGAAAACCCCCGGAATCATTGCGATTCCGGGGGTTTTGTCTTGCCCTCTTCGAGGCCCGGCCGGTAGCGGCAAGCGGCCTGAAATAGTTGCATAGACTGAATAATTCCGGGTTGAAGGGAATTATCCATGGCTGAGCTGCTTTACCGCCTGGGCAAGTTCGCAGCACGGCGGGCCTGGCTGGTCATCACGACCTGGGTCGCCCTGCTCGCCATCGCGGGCCTCGGATTTGCCGCGGGGTTCAGCGGTCTTGCCACGAGCTTCGACATCCCCGGCACCGCGTCGGGTGCGGTGATCGACGAGCTCGAGGAGCAGCTTCCAGGCTTCGCCGGCGCCTCCGGCACCGTGGTCTTCGAGACCACAGACGGCTCGCCGATCAGCGACGAGCAGAGAACGCAGATCAGTGCGCTCGTCGCCGCCGGCGACGACCTGCCGGATGTCGCGGACATCATCGACCCCTTCGAGACCGAGCAGCAGCGCGCCGACCTGGCACAGGAGCTGGTCGTCGGACAGACCCAGCTCGACAGCGCACGCGCCCAGCTCGACGCCGGCCAGGCGCAACTCGACGCCGCGGGGCAGCAGCTGCCGGACCAGCAGCGGGCAGAGCAGCAGGCGCAGCTCGACGCCTCACGTCAGGAGCTCGACCGGCAGGCTGACCGGCTCGGGCTCGGCGCCGAACTCCTGGGCTTCGCCGACGAGATCCGGGTCGTCTCGGAGGACGGGTCGACCGCCCTCGTCAACGTTGCCTTCACCGAGCCGCGCATGGAGCTGCAGGAGGAGTCGAAGAACGCCGTCATCGACCATTTCGAGTCCGAGCAAGTCGACGGCACCCGGGTTTCATTCTCCTCAGACATGGCGCAGGCCGTCCCGCAGCTCATCGGCGCCGGCGAGATCGTGGGCGTCGCCTTCGCCGCGATCATCCTGCTCGTGATGCTCGGCTCCGTGCTCGCCGCGGCCCTGCCGCTGGTCACGGCCCTTGTCGGCGTAGCGATCGCCAGCCTCGGCGCCCTCGCGTTCTCCGGCGTCGTGGAGATGGCATCCGTCACACCGGTGCTCGGCGTGATGCTCGGCCTCGCGGTCGGCATCGACTACTCGCTCTTCGTGATCAACCGGCACCGCAAGCAACTGCTCCAGGGAGCCGACGTGCGCGAATCGATCGGACTCGCAAACGGCACCGCCGGCAACGCGGTGGTCTTCGCGGGTACCACGGTCATCGTCGCCCTGTTCGCCCTGAACGTCACGGGCGTGCCCTTCCTCGGCCTCATGGGCACCGTCGGCGCAGCCGCGGTCCTGATCGCCGTGCTCATCTCGATCACCCTCACCCCCGCGGTCCTCGGGCTGCTCGGTGAGCGCGTGCTCGGACGACGCGCCCGCGCGCGAATCGGCCAGGAACACCACGAAGACACGAAGGCGAAGCCGATGTCGACCTGGCGCGCCGTCGTCACCGTCATTGTGGCGGCCGTGGTGCTGCTCATCGTCGCCATCCCCGCGCTGTCGATGCGGCTCGGCCTGCCCGACGGGTCGTCCGAGCCTGTCCACTCGGCGTCCTACCGGGCGTTCATGACCACCGAAAACGCCTTCGGGGCAGGCGCGAACGGGCCGCTCCTCGTGACCGCAGCACTGCCGGAGGGACTCGATGAGGCGGAGGTGCTCACGGCCCAGGTCGACGTCGCACGAACGCTCGCCGAGCAGGACGGAGTGGTCGCGGTCGCCCCGATCGCGGTCTCCGACGACAACGCGCTCGCCGCGTTCCAGGTGCTGCCGAGCGGGGGGCCGAACAGCGAGTCCACGGAGCAGCTCGTGCGGGACATCCGTTCGCTGCCGTCCGTCGGCGACGACATCGAGCTCGGACTCGCGGGCCAGGCCGCCATCAACATCGACATCTCCGAGAACCTCGCCGCCGTGCTGCCGACCTATCTCGCGGTCGTCGTCGGCCTGTCGCTGCTGATCATGATCCTCGTGTTCCGCTCGATCCCGGTGCCCGTCATCGCGACGAGCGGGTTCGTCCTGTCGCTGTTCGCCACCTACGGTGCGATCGTGGCCATCTTCCAGTGGGGCTGGTTCGCGGACGTGCTCGGAATCCACCCCGGTCCGATTCTGAGCTTCCTGCCCGTGATCCTCGTCGGCATCCTGTTCGGGCTGGCGATGGACTACCAGCTGTTCCTGGCCTCCGGCATGCGCGAGGCGTACGTACACGGCGCACCGGCGCGCCTCGCGGTCGCGATCGGTTTCCGGGCAGGCCGATCCGTGGTCACCGCGGCCGGGCTGATCATGGTTTCGGTGTTCGGCGGCTTCATCTTCTCCGAGTCGACAATGATCCGCTCTATCGGTTTCGGTCTCGCGTTCGGTGTGCTCGTCGACGCGTTCGTGGTGCGGATGCTGCTCATGCCGGCGCTCATGCACCTGCTGGGGAAGTCGGCGTGGTGGATCCCGCGGTGGCTCGACCGGATCATGCCCAACGTCGATGTCGAGGGTGCGGCACTCGAACGCCGACACCACGCCTGACGGGACGACGTGTCTCCCCGCACGGGGTTGAGTTGCGGAGAAAGTGCCTTCGTTTCGAATGTGATGTCTCACGACATCGTGGACACTTCTGTCTCTGAACATCGTGGACAGTTGCTGTCTCACGGCTTCGTGGACACTTGGTATCTGTCCATGGCCATGAAGCCCCGG
>NZ_SOHO01000055.1:0-4916 GCF_004403225.1 Cryobacterium sp. Sr8
TCTCAGCCTCGCGGTAGTTCCTGCGCGGCGGTGGAGTGGTCGGGGTATCGGGCATGGTTGTCGCAACTCTCAGAGGTAGTGAGTGTTGCGACGATCACTAGAACCCAAGTGGTCGACAGATCTGCCCACTCCGCTAGCAGTCCACGCCCGACCCTGCCTAGTTGGGAGTGATGTTGAAGCTGGCACTGACCGCCGCAGTGGCCGCGCCGGAAGTGGCAGTCAGAGTGTAGAGGTGCCCTTCGTGTCGATTCCGCAGCCAGCATAGGTGGCGACACCTGAGACGGCGTTTATGGGGTTCGCTGTGCAGGTGAGGACCGCGCTTGCAGGAGTCGTGATGCTCAGGGTGACCTGAGCAGCACTGGAGGTGACGGTATTGCTGCCAGCGTCCTGGACGGCCACAACAGGCTGGGTAGTGAAGACCTTTCGGAACTTGGTCTCGGTCGGAGAGAGCGTGAAGGCAAGTTTGACTGCCGGGCCGGTGGTGACGGTGAAGCCAGCACTGACAGCGGCGGTGAGTGTGCCGGAAGTCGCCCTCAACGTGTAAGTTCCCGTCTTGTCGATTCTGCAGTCGGCGAAGGTAGCCACACCCGAGACGGCGATCGCGGGATTCGCGGCACAGGAGAGGACCGCGCCTGCAGGAGTGGTGATGCTCAGGGTGATGGGAGCAGCACTCATGGTGGCGGTGTTGCCGCCGGCGTCCTGGACGGTCACCACGGGTTGGGCGGCGAAGGGATGCCGCCGGTGGAGCCAGAGGGCTGTGTGCTGAAGGCCAGTTTGGTTGCCGAGGCTCCGGCTTTCCAGGTGTTGCCGACCGTGGAGGTTTTTGCGCTGAACGCCGCAGTTGCCTGGCCGAGCGGGGCCATGGCCAACGTTGCGGCCGTGATGAGAACGGCCAAGGCAACGGCTGGTGGCCCGGCGGCGGTTCGGACCCAGGTGACAAGAGACAAAACATGGTTTCCGTGAGCCCGTGCGTCCTGGGTGGCTGTGCCCGGATTCTTTGGGCCCCTGCCAGGCCGGGACGGACGCCACGGCTTTGTATGCGGTAGCGGCGACACCACATTGGTGGCGGTGATGAGTATCGCCCCCGCGGTGAGCACTACCCATATCCCAAGCGGCAGGAAGGCCCCGGTTGTCGCCCAGAAGGCGGGCAAACCAATCCACGGGATCAGCAGGCGGGCCTGGCTGAGGATGTCCAGCCGGTCCAGGGGGGTGCTGTCAACGTCGGCATTGGCGTCGCCGGCGGTGATCAGCGAGCCGTCGTCATTTGCCCCGACCAGGCGGTGCAGCACGAAACCGCTCTTGGCCGAACCGGCCGGCGCCGGGAACGTGCCGCTCCAACGCGTTCCTACGCGTGCTGAAGAACAACGGCATCACCGGGTCGATGGGGCGCGTCGGAGCGTGCGGCGACAACGCCGTGATGGAGTCGTTCTTCGCGCTGCTGCAGAAGAATGTCCTCGACCGGCAGCGGTGGGCGACCCGGGAGGAACTGCGCCTCGCGATCGTCGTTTGGATCGAACGGACCTACCACCGCAAGCGCCGGCAACGCCGCCTCGGCAAGCTCACCCCGATCGAGTTTGAGATAATACACATGGCCCTCAAGGCCGCCTGAAACCACTAACCCTTTGAGTCAACTGAACTCGGGGCAGTCCCACCCTGCCGCCCAGGTAAGCGACGAGCTGGGCGCCCAGGATCTCACGCAAGCCCGTGCCGACCAGCCGTTGCGGGCAGAAACGGGGGACACTCACAAGACTCACCGCCACTCACAAGGTGCACCTGGGCGCAGAGGCGCCGGCATCGACCGAGACCTCATTGTCCACGCGGAATTAGTCGAGCTGCTCCTGCGATTCTTCGTCCCAGCCAAGAGCAGACGTGAGTTCGTCAGCGTCTGGGAGCGCGCGCTTTTCGGAGGGCGGTAAGGAGTCGTATGTATAAGTGGACACGGCCATGGGGGATCCCGAGCGACCAAGTGCGTATCGGACTGTGTGATCGTTTCGATCGCCGCAGATGAGTATGCCAACCGTGGGCGCATGGGCGTCCCTCCGGAGCCTGTCGTCGACGAGGGAGACGTAGAAGGCGAGTTTGCCGGCGTGCTCGGGTTGGAACTTCCCGGTCTTCAGTTCGATGACGATGTAGCGCAGTTGCTCAATGTGAAAGAACAGCAGGTCTAGGTAGAAGTCATCGCCACCGACATCGAAATGGACCTGACGGCCCACGAATGCGAACCCCTTTCCCAGCTCGCGGAGCGTATCGACGATACGGTCCATGAGCGCCTGTTCCAGATCGCGCTCAGCGGCATCCTCTGTCAGCTCCAAGAAGTCGAAAACATAGGGATCCTTGGCAATCTGGCGGGCAAGATCAGAATCTCCGGGCGCCAGCTCCGCGGTGAAGTTTGACGGCGCCGAGCCAGTCCGCTCGAGGGTGCGGTTCTTGATCTGGTTGAGGAGCAGGTTGCGGGACCAACCGTTCTTCACGGCTGAGGCGGCGTACCAATCACGACTCTCGGAGGTGTCAAGCTTGTCGAGTAGAACCGTGATGTGGCCCCACGGCAATCCTGCAACAGCCTGTTGCACAATTGGTTCCGTCCCGGCCCAAGCAACCGCGAACGCCCTCATGTACTGAAGGTTGCGGGATGAAAATCCTTTCATCTGAGGGAACTCAGTCCTCAGATCTCCAGCGAGGCGACCCAGCACCCCAGCTCCCCATCCCTGCTTCTCCTGCTGGCTGAGAACTTCCCTCCCGATGCTCCAATACAGCTCAATCAGTTGCGAATTGACCGTGCGCTGGGCGCGCACCTGAGCATCGCGGACCCGGCGCTTGAGCGAGCCGAGGAACTCGGGGTAACCATCCGGAAGAGCAACATCATCACGGGCCATGGCCCCATTCTCTCCCGGCCGTGATTGGTGATCGTCGCACACTCTCGCCACAGCAAAATGCCTAGCCGGCGGCGATGTAGGACCGCGCAGCGGCCATGACCTCGCGGGAGCGTCCGTCCGCGAGCGCTTCGGCCGGCGAAGCATCGTCCAGTTCCGGATTCATGCCCATAAGCCACGCTCTCGCAACTTCAGGCGAGTCAACCGAGCTGAGAATCTCGAACACCTGAAATGTGTCTCTCAGGAGCTTCTCGCTCGCGTGCGGCGGCCGAACTGTTGCGTGTGCCCAGCGAGCGAGCGTCCGGGCGTTCTTGCCCACGATCACCCCCAGCAGCACCTGGCCCAGCTGTGCCTGTAACACCGCAGCAATCTCGGCAACGCTTAAACCCACGGAGCGTTCATGTGCCGCGCGATCAGCGCCGGAACGAGAACCATCCCCGGTTGAGATATTGGTCATGATCAACTACCTCCCACCTGCCGACTGTTGCCTCCCGAGATTACCACTATGCCGGGTTATATGTCGGGTAATTTGTCTGGCTAAATGACCGATAATGGATATTATAACTAAGTAATAGTGGACCTGTTCGCATATCCCGCGAATTGACGGTTGAGCGTATGCCCGTACAATCCGTTGATTCGGCGCCATACGTAGCCACAGCTTTAAGCGCTGAGGATCCTGTCTCGTTCCAGGTCTATGCGGTTCTTAGGTCACATCAGGAGTTGTGATCTTCTCGGCAGCTCTCGATAATGCATCGGCGACCTGCTGTGGATGCCTGGACGAGAGGAGCCAATAAGGAGCAGGGTCCCCTGGGTCCGTGAGGGGGATCTTGATGACGGGCGATACCCACCCTCTAAGCAGGAGCCAAGCGCGTGCATTTAGTCGTTGGCCGCGCTCGAGTGTGGCTGCCTCGGCAAGAAAAACTTGGGGCTCACCGATGTGCTCAATCGGAAGTCGCGCTTGGCCTGCGATGAGATGTGAATCTTTCACGGCGATCACTGGGGAAGCGAGGACAAGCACAGCGATTATGCCGGTGTAGAGAACAACAGCGGTAACGATGCCCACCGTCATGTTGATCGGAAGGAAGACAAGCAGGCTCGCGGGAATCACGAGCGCGGTAGATATATATATTGCAGGTGACGGCCACAAACGTTCCCGGTAGTAATACATGGCCCTATTAAACCAAAATCTTCTTGTTGAACGGCAACCGTTAACGAGGTGCGTAGCCCGCCATTCGCGGCTCCCAGTTGCCGGTCATCGACCGCTCGACAATCTTGTAGATTTCTCCTTGGTCTGAACCGTCCCTGATTTCCTGCCGCTTTCTTTCTGGTGAAAGGATTCGGTTATGCCCAAGAAACACCCAACAGAGGTTCGCGAGCGAGCGGTTCGTATGACCCTGGATCGTTTGAAGGATTACCCGTCGATGTGGGCCGCGTGCCGCGACCTCGCGCCGAAGCTCAACATCGGCGCCGAGACACTGCGGAAGTGGGTCACCCCCCTGGGCGCTACATCCCCGCCGATGCGACGCTAGATTGCCTCGAAAACCTCTGACGAATTATGCCGAGCTTCGCGGCCGTCACACCTCGTTGATCAAGGCATTCAGACAAACATCGGCATAATCCGAACATCAGAATAATTCAAGAACGCCCTGTCCCTCTTCAGGTCCGCGTTTTCTTTCCGTAGCCGCAGCAGCTCGGCCCGTTCAGACTCCGTCACCTCGGTCTGTCCGGTCTCGTTGCGGGCCTTGAACGCGGCCACCCAGCGGCCCAGAGTGGCCTCGTTGACTCCGAGCTCGCGGGCGACGGTGGCGACCGCTCTGCCGGTGGTGACGACCAGCTTCACGGCGTCGTCTTTGCACTCAGGAGTGAACTCCCGACGTGATCTTGCCATAGTGAACATTCTCTCTTGTGAGGTGTCCACCCAACGGGGTCAGGGCCAGAGCTCACCGTGACCAGCCCCGGGGTCGGGCAGGGGTCCACCTTTCGGGTCCTCCTGTCCGACCGCTGAGCTCGGTTATCGCGCGCGCACCAGCCAAGCCCGCGGTAGTC
>NZ_SOHO01000021.1:0-11715 GCF_004403225.1 Cryobacterium sp. Sr8
GCTGAGCCTCTACGGCATCCTCAGAGAACTCCAACGAGTCCTCGCCGTCTATCTCGGATACTGTCCCCACTGCCGACAACGAGCCCCAACCTAACTAAGTACTACTAGGGCTGGTCCTAGTCGAAGAACACGCGCATCGCCACTGCAACTTTTTGACGCGGACGAAGCTGCCGTCAAACAATGCTCGAAGGAGTGGCGTCCGAGAAATGCGACGACGTTGGGCATGCTCAGCCATCAGCTGTCAATCCTCCGGAAAGCGACAGGTGAACGCAAGACGGTTCAGCGGACGGCGAGGCCGTAGACGGCAGCGACCGCCAGAAGCGCTCCCTGATCGTGTCGGTTCTAGCCATGGCTGCCCTGCTCCTCAGCTTGTTCGCCCTTCACTCTGCCAGCGTCGGCGCCGAGCATGAGATGGCCGTCGCTGCACCGGCCGCCTCCGCGCCAGCTGAGCACCTCACCGGTGCGAACGAAATGGTGGCCAGCGCTGGTGCGGATGTCGTCGTCGCCGTCGCCTCCGCCTTCGATGGAGGCTGGCTCAGCTTCGGGGACGACTTCATGGCCGGTTGCGGCATCCTCGCGATGACCTGCTCGGTGTTGCTCATTGTCGTGGCTCTCATCCGCCTGGCCCGACAGCCCTCGGTATACAGTCGTCTCCTTGACGCCGCAGGTTTCCTTGTCAGCTTGTTCCGCACGATCCCCCTTCACGTGCACCGGCCCAGCCTGACCCTGCTTTCCATCAGTCGCATTTAGACGAACCCGCTCGCGCGCCACCACCTGGCTGCGCCGCTTTGCCGTGCCCAACGGCCTCCCGGTTCGCAAATGATTGACACTGAATGGAAGAACAATGCTCAAAACACGCACCTACATCCTCGCCGCCGCCGCACTGGCTGCAGCCCTCACCCTCAGCGCCTGCACGGGCGGCACGGCCGGCACGAACGGGGGCGGCAGCTCCGACACCAGCAACGCCCCGAGCGCATCCGCAGCGAACGCAGCCGATGTGACATTCGCCCAGATGATGATCCCCCACCACGAACAAGCTGTGGAGATGAGTGACGACATCCTGGCCAAGGACGGTGTCGACCAGCGCGTCGTCGACCTCGCCACCCAGATCAAGGCGGCGCAGGACCCGGAGATCAAACAGCTCAAGACGTGGCTCACGGCCTGGGGAGCGGACGAGGGCATGTCCGGCATGAACGACGGGACCCGCGGGATGATGTCCGACGACGACATGATGGCGCTCAAGGAGGCCTCGGGCGCGGACGCCGACAGGCTGTTCCTCGAGCAGATGACGCTGCACCATGAGGGGGCCATCGTAATGGCCCAGACCGAGCTCGACACGGGCGAAAACGCCGATGCCAAGGCCATGGCCCAGGCGATCGTCACGAGCCAGTCCGCCGAGATCCAGTACATGAAGGAGCTCCTGGCGACCCTGTAACCGACCTCGCATTGCATATCTCGAATACGAGGCACGTCATCAACACGAACCCAGAGACCCAGAGTCCATCGCGACGACACATGAGGGAGGCGGAGGAGCGTGAGCGCGCTCGGAAGCATCGACGGCGGACGCGCCGAAATCAACCGCAGACACGCCGAAGAATGTTGCGGGCGGCCAGGAAGCCCCTGCGACAGCGAGCAGTCGCGTCGGCCGCAGTAGCTTGCGTTGCGCTCCTCACGGTGAGCGTGTCTCTGCCCGCCCTCGCCGTTAATCCCGGCGCCGTTGCCGAGCCACCGCACAGTTCGGCAGCCGCCGGCCGCGTGCAGAGTCTTCCGGTCAGCGCCGCGGCGTCGGTCACTGTTCAGCGCGACGGGTACAAGGTGGGCACGGCACCTCGGCCTGCGCCGTTCGCGTACTCGCAGACTGCCGGAACGTATATCAACTATCTGGGTCCGATCCAGTGGCCGTTCCTGATGGGCGTGCCGATCTCGACTGAGCCGCCGCGGAGTTCTCGGACAGTGGGCCCTCTTAAAATGAGGGACTACTGAAAGTAGAGATCAGCATGACCGCATCACGTAGGAGATTAACCCAGGAGTTCAAGGACGAGTTGTGCCGCGAGGTAATCAGCACGTCTAAACCGATCAAGGACGTGGCCACCGCGTCAGCTGCACGACCGAGAACTCGGAATTAGTCGTGCTGCTCCTGCGCTTCTTCGTCCCAACCAAGAGCCGACATGAGTTCGTCGGCATCTGGGAGCGCATTCTTTTCGGAGGGCGGCAGGGAGTCGTACGTGTACGTGGACACTGCCATGGGGGAACCCGAGCGACCGAGTGCGTAACGGACTGTGTGATCGTTTCGGTCGCCGCAGATGAGTATGCCAACCGTGGGCGCATGGGCTTCCCTCCGGAGCCTGTCGTCAACGAGGGACACGTAGAAGCTGAGCTTGCCGGCATGCTCCGGCTGGAATTTCCCGGTTTTCAGTTCGATAACTACGTAGCGCAGTTGCTCGATGTGGAAGAACAGCAGGTCGAGATAGAAGTCATCGCCTGCGACGTCGAAGTGGACCTGGCGTCCCACGAATGCGAACCCTGTGCCCAGTTCCCGTAGGGTGTCCACGATGCGGTCCATGAGCGCTTGTTCAAGGTCGCGTTCGGCTGCTTCCTCGGTCAGCTCCAGGAAGTCGAATACATAGGGGTCTTTCGCGATCTGCCGGGCCAGGTCGGAATCAGCGGGTGCCAGCTCGGCGCTGAAGTTCGATGGCGCGGCTCCGGTTCTCTCGAGCGTGCGGTTCTTGATCTGGTTGAGCAGAACGTTCCGGGACCAGCCGTTCTTCACGGATGCCTTGGCGTACCAGTCGCGGGTTTCGATGCCCTCGAGTTTGTCGAGAAGGACCATGATGTGGCCCCAAGCCAATTTCCCAGCAGCCTGCTGGGAAATTGGCGTCGCGGCGCTCCAGGCAGCCGCGAACTTGCGCATGTACTGAAGGTTGCTCGGTGAGAACCCGGTCATGTGCGGGAATTCCAGTCGCAGATCCCGTGAAAGACGGTCGATAACTCTGCTTCCCCAGCCCTGGTCACCCTGTGCGGTGAGGATGGCGCATCCGAGAGACCAATACAGCTCAATGAGTTGCGTGTTGACGGTGCGATGCGCTCGACCCTGCGCTTCCCGAACGCGCTGTTTGAGATCGCCGAGGAACTCGGGATATCCATCGGGAAGAGCAACATCATCACGGGCCATGGCCCCATTGTCTCCCGTCTGTGATCTGTGACCCGTCGCGCCCGCTCGCCACAGCAATTTCAGGTCTAGCCGGCGGCGATGTAGGACCGCGCAGCGGCCATGACCTCTCGGGAGCGTCCGTCGGCGAGCGCTTCGGCCGGCGAAGCATCGTCCTGTTCCGGATTCATGCCCATAAGCCACGCCCTGGCAACTTCAGGCGAGTCAACCGAGCTGAGGATCTCGAACACCTGAAATGTGTCTCTAAGGAGCTTCTCGCTCGCGTGCGGCGGCCGAACTGTTGCGTGTGCCCAGCGAGCGAGCGTCCGGGCGTTCTTGCCCACGATCACCCCAAGCAGCGCCTGGCCCAGCTGCGCCTGTAGCACTGCCGCGAGCTCGGCAACGCCTAAACCCACGGAGCGTTCATGTGCCGCGCGATCAGCGCCGGAACGAGAACCATCCCCGGTTGAGATATTGGTCATGGTCAACTACCTCCCACCTGCCGACTGTTGCCTCCCGAGATTACCACTATGCCGGGTTATATGTCGGGTAATTTGTCTGGCTAAATGACCGATAATGGATATTATAACTAAGTAATAGTGGACCTGTTCGCATATCCCGCGAATTGACGGTTGAGCGTATGCCCGTACAATCCGTTGATTCGGCGCCATACGTAGCCACAGCTTTAAGCGCTGAGGATCCTGTCTCGTTCCAGGTCTATGCGGTTCTTAGGTCACATCAGGAATTGTGATCTTCTCGGCAGCTTTCGATAATGCATCGGCGACCTGCTGTGGATGCCTGGACGAGAGGAGCCAATAAGGAGCAGGGTCCTCTGGGTCCGTGAGGGGGATCTTGATGACGGGCGATACCCACCCTCTAAGCAGGAGCCAAGCGCGTGCATTTAGTCGTTGGCCGCGCTCGAGTGTGGCTGCCTCGGCAAGAAAAACTTGGGGCTCACCGATGTGCTCAATCGGAAGTCGCGCTTGGCCTGCGATGAGATGTGAATCTTTCACGGCGATCACTGGGGAAGCGAGGACAAGCACAGCGATTATGCCGGTGTAGAGAACAACAGCGGTAACGATGCCCACCGTCATGTTGATCGGAAGGAAGACAAGCAGGCTCGCGGGAATCACGAGCGCGGTAGATATATATATTGCAGGTGACGGCCACAAACGTTCCCGGTAGTAATACATGGCCCTATTAAACCAAAATTTTCTTGTTGAACGGCAATGAATATTCGCGTCTATGTGAACCGTCCCTGATTTCCTGCCGCTTTCTTTCTGGTGAAAGGATTCGGTTATGCCCAAGAAACACCCAACAGAGGTTCGCGAGCGAGCGGTTCGTATGACCCTGGATCGTTTGAAGGATTACCCGTCGACGTGGGCCGCGTGCCGCGACCTCGCGCCGAAGCTCAACATCGGCGCTGAGACCCTCCGGAAGTGGGTCACCCTGGGCGCTACATCCCCGCCGATGCGACGCTAGATTTCCTCGAAAACCTCTGACGAATTATGCCGAGCTTCGCGGCCGTCACACGTCGTTGATCAGGGCATTCAGACAAACATCGGCATAATCCGAACATCAGAATAATTCAAGAACGCCCTGTCCATCTTCAGGTCCGCGTTTTCTTTCCGTAGCCGCAGCAGCTCGGCCCGTTCAGCCTCCGTCACCTCGGTCTGTCCGGTCTCGTTGCGGGCCTTGAACGCGGCCACCCAGCGGCCCAGAGTGGCCTCGTTGACTCCGAGCTCGCGGGCGACGGTGGCGACCGCTCTGCCGGTGGTGACGACCAGCTTCACGGCGTCGTCTTTGTACTCAGGAGTGAACTCCCGACGTGATCTTGCCATAGTGAACATTCTCTCTTGTGAGGTGTCCACCCACCGGGGTCAGGGCCACTGGGTCATCTGGTACAACAATGACCGGCTCCATAGCCTCCTCGGGAACATCCCGCCCGAGGAATACGAGCGTAACTACTACGCTGAAATAACCGGCCCGTTAACCGGCGAGGCTGCCAATAAAACAGCGGTATGAAAACCGGGACGGTTCAATAAAACCATTAAGACGTGCCACTAGTTTAAGAACACGGCGACGGTGAGAGGAAGCGAGGTGAGCGAGGTTGACCACCACAAGAGGGTCGCTGTGGCGACAGGTTGTCGGCGGTGTTGGGCGGCTCGCCGACCTCGGTGTCCAGTCAACCGACTCGTCCCAGGAGCGCGCCGCCAAAACGGCGTTGACCCTTGCAGCCCTGTTGCTTGGGTCATTCGCCGGAGTATGGACGCTGGTGTATCTCCTGAACGGCTTGACTGCTGCTTGGGTGATAACCCTCGTCTACCAGGTGAGTTTGTTGCTGGCCCTCGGGCACTTTGCGCTGACCAAGCGCTTCGCAGTGTTCCGTCTGGCTTCCCTGTCTTTGCACCTCGTGACCCCGATCGCCGTGCAGGTCGCTCTCGGCGGTTTCCACCCGTCCAGCGGAGTGGCGTTATGGTCCCTTGTAGCTCCGCTTGGGGCTCTCTTGGCCTACGGCTCCCGCGAGTCCTTGAGGTGGTTTGCCGCCTATGTTGTCCTGGTCGGCGGCTCTGTCGCAGTGGACGCCTGGGGGATCACCAGCGGAGTTCACGTCCCCACTGCCACCGTGGCCATCTTCTTCGTCGCCAACATCTGCGGCGTATCGGCGGTCGTGTTCATGCTCGTGCGCTACTTCGTGCGCGAACGGGAGCGAGCCATACGAGTGCTCGCGGAACAGCATGCGCTTCTCGCCGAGGAGCAGCGGAGGTCCGAGGGTCTTCTGCTCAACATCCTGCCGGCTCCCGTTGCTGAGCGACTCAAGCAGCGCGATGGCATCATCGCTGATCGGCTCCCCGACGTCTCGGTTCTGTTTGCCGACATCGTCGGCTTCACTGAGCTGAGCGAACGGTGGCCGCCGGAGAGAATCGTCGAAATGCTGAACGGCCTGTTCACCGCCTTCGACGAGCTGGCGGACTCGTGGGGCCTGGAAAAGATCAAGACCATCGGTGACGCCTATATGGTGGCGGGCGGTTTACACGTGCGGCAGCCGGAGCACACTGCCGCGGTCGCACACATGGCTTTCGCCATGCAGCAGGAAGCCCACCGCCAGCGTGCGTCGGCAGGTTTCGCGCTTGAACTGCGTATCGGCATCGCCGTCGGCCCCGTCGTGGCCGGCGTTATCGGTCGGCATAAGTTCGCCTATGACATGTGGGGGGACACCGTGAACATGGCCAGCCGCATGGAATCGACTGGTACCGTGGGGTCCATCCAGGTCAGCGGCGCGGTCTACGAAAGGCTCCGGGCGGACTTCTGCTTCGAACAACGAGAACGGGTCCTGGTCAAAGGGAAGGGCGAGATCACTACATACATTCTGCTGGGCGAACGGAGCGTCACCACGGCGAGGGCGGTAACGCAACCATGGAAGTAGGGTTGCCCGGCCGCGTTCTGGTGGCGACCGACGGATCTGCCACCGCCGCCGAGGCCGTCCGGTGGGCGGCCGCCCTGGCCTCACAGAACGACGCGGAGCTCATGCTCGTGCGCGTGCTAACCCCGGCGGAGGCGCCAGACGCAGGCACTGCCGGTACCGTCGCAACCGATCTGGCTCAACTCGCCGCGCAGCATGCCGGATCCAGGGGTAAGGCTCGTGTTCTGGTCGATGATGATCCTGCGCGCGCGATCGTGCGGATAGCCGTGGAGGAAAAGGCGGATCTCGTCGTTGTCGGAAGCGCCGGCATGGCCGGGCGCAAGGAATTCCTGCTGGGGAACGTGCCCAACAGGGTCTCGCATCTGTCCTCGTGCAGCGTGGTCATCGTCAAGACCGGCCAGGAGAGCACGACGACGACCGGGGATGCGAATTCGGTGAGCGGTGACAGGCCTCAGGACAAGCCCTACCTCCTCGCCCGTACAATGGAACTCGTCCGTATCGTCACGAAGCACCGGCTCGGCGAGGCCCTGCACGGGGGGCTCGGGCACGCCACGGCCCGCCGAATGTTCGCTCAACGGCTCCGTGTGGCGCTCGATGAGATGGGGCCGACCTTCGCCAAGATCGGTCAGGCGCTCTCGACCCGGCCCGACCTGCTCCCACCGGAGATCATCGAGGAGCTGGCCACGCTACAGGACCACGTCTCGCCGCTCACCCAGGAGCAGGTGGTGGGCGTGATGGAAAACGAGTTGAGCGTCCCCTGGGAGGACGTCTTCGAAAGCATCGACCCGCAACCACTTGCCGCAGGCACGATCGCACAGGTCCACCGTGCCACACTCACCGGCGGAATACGTGTGGTTGTCAAGGTCCAGCGGCCAAACGCCCGGGCGGACATTGAGCGCGACCTGGAGCTGCTCCGCGCCTTTGCCCACAGGGCTGAAAAACGCGCCGGCATCAAACAGTTTATTGACGTGGCCGGCGTCGTCGATCAGCTGTCGACTTCATTAGTCCGTGAACTGGATTTCCGCAGGGAAGCCGAAAGCATCACACGGATGCACGATGTGCTCCAGTCCTACCCGCGGCTCGGTGTTCCCAGGCTCTACACGGAGCTGTCGACGAGCCGCGTGCTGGTGATGGAGGAGATCGCTGGCCTGCCCATCGACGCCGTCCCGGCGGGAACGGCCCGAACCGAAGCGGCCCGACAGCTTCTGGAGAGCTACTTCCACCAGGTGATCGGGGTGGGCTTTTTCCATGCCGATCCTCATCCGGGCAACCTTGTTTGGCGCGACGACCGGCTGTACTTCCTCGACTTCGGCATGGTTGGCGAAATCGACGATGACACGCGCGAGCTGCTCATGCTGCTGCTCTTCGCGTTATGGCGCAACGATCCTGGCCTCCTCGCCGACGTGGCCTTGACCCTGAGCGGTAGCGGGGCACGGGTCGGACCCGGTTTCGAGAAGGAGCTCAGCGAGTTGCTGACGCGCTATCACGATGCCCCGCTCGCCGACATCAGCCTCGGTGTCGTTCTGCAGGAGATGACGCAGACCGCGCTGCGGCACGGCGTTCGGCTCCCTGCGTCGCTCATACTTGCGTCCAAGGCGCTGGCCCAGATGCAGTTGGCTGCGGCTGGGCTCGACCCGAAACTGGACCCCGTCGCCGTCGCCGGGTCCTTCATCTCCCGCCTACTGCTTCAACGGCTGCGCAAGGGGATGGACCCGAGCAAGCTGGTATCGGAGTTTCTGCGGTTCCGGATGCGAGCGTCACGGCTGTCGGAGGTGCTCGAACAGTTCACCGAGGGCCGGGACGGGTCGGGCCCTGAGATCAGATTGCGGGGTGCTGAGGAACTGGAGAAAACGATCCGCCAAGCTGGCCGGCGCGTCGCGCTGGGCCTGGGGCTGGCGGGGGCGCTGGTGGCAGCAACTGTCAGCGTGAACATTCGTGAATCTGGCGCGGGCAGGAAGGGCATCCCCGTCCGACGGTCACCGAGCCGTCGGCTGCGGGGACGATGAGCACTGGCGGAATTTGTCAAGGTGAATGAGGCCAGCGTGAGTTTAGGCGGCTAGTTTCGGCTCTTGTTCTTGAGCTTCGGCGGGTTTGTTGATCCAGGCCGCGTCGGGGGTGGCCAGGATCTGCGGATCGCGGCTGGTGCTGAAGCGCTCCGGGTTCCGGGCTCGCGCCGCGGCGAGGGTCGCCGCCCGCTCGGCGGCCTTGCCGGCGGCGAGGCCGTAGTGGACGTCGGCGGGGGTGTTGAGCCCGATGCCGGTGTGCCGGTGGCTGTGGTTGTAACCCTCTACGAAGGTGTTCATGAAGCGGCGGGCGTCGCCGAGGCTGCCGAAGCGTTCCGGAAACGCGGGGGCGAATTTGAGCGTCTTGAACCACGCCTCCGAGTAGGGGTTGTCGTTGCTGACCCGGGGTCGGGAGTGCGACTTGGTGACTTCCAGATCCGAGAGCAGCGTGGCGACGGTCTTGCTCGTCATCGACGTGCCCCGGTCGGCGTGGACGACCTGCGGGGTGCCATGGATGGAGAAGGTCTCCGTCATCATTTCCGCGGCGAGGACCGCGGACTCGGCCGGATGGGCCTTCACGCCGACGATGTATCGGGAGTAGATATCGATCATCACGTAGGCGTCGAAGTATTTGCCCTTGATCGGGCCGGGCAGTTTTGTGAAGTCCCACGTATAGACCTGGCCGGGGGCGGTGGCGACCAGTTCCGGGATCGCCCGGGCCGGGTGGCGGGCCAGGCGGCGGCGTTCCTTGACCTGCTTGTTCTCGGTCAGGACCCGGTAGATCGTTGAGATCGACGCCAAATACACGCCCTCGTCCAGCAGTTGCGCGTAGATCTGGATCGGCGGTAAGTCCACGAACCGGGCCGAGTTCACCACCGCCAGGATCCGGGCCCGCTCCCGGACATCGATCCGGTTCGCCGGCACCAACACCGGCCGGGCGACCCGGGTGCGAGGCGTCCGGGTCGCGGTCGCCCGCGGCAACCCGACCAACACGGCGGCCGTCCGGGTCGGGACGCCGTGGCTGGTGAGGTCGCGGTAGGTGGTCATCACGGTTTCGTGTGCGGTGTTTCGTCCCGCGAGCTCTTCGAAAGATTTTCGAGTAGCTCGTGCATTTTTGACATGATCTCCAACGCCACCCCCGTCGTTTCCAAGCGCCGTTCCGTCAGATCGAGCTGACGGCGGAGCCTGGCAATCTCGGCCTGCTCGGGCGTGAGCCGGCCGATCTTCTCCCCAGGTTTCTTGCCCTGCAGCACGCCCGCATCGCGCAGTTTTCGCCACTCCGTGATCTGCGAGGAATAGATGCCCTGCTCCCGCAAATACGCGCCGCCCCCATTCCGGGAGATCGCGTCCTCGTAGGCGGCAAGGTGGTCGAGTTTCTGCTTCGGCGTGAACGACCGCCGGGGCGTGGGACCGCCCGCACGGGGACCGGGACTGCTGTTGTTCATGGAACTATCGTCGCGCACGGCGATCAACGATGGGCTGGACATGGTGGAACTTCCTGATTCTCGCCCTACGTCAAACGGCGGACTTGCTCTGAGCTACTGGCCTCAACTCACCCTGACACGTAGGGTGGTCGCCCGCTGCCACGTCTGGCGACGGTCGCTCTACCAGCGAGAGCAGCTTCCGCTCCGTAACGCGAGCGACTATCTCCATGAGCAGGCCCAGCGCCGTCACATCCAAGCCATGAATGACTCGCCGACCGCGTCCCAGCGCAGCACGAGCCAGCCGTGTTGGCCCCCTCCCACACCCCGACCGAAGACGCCTCAAGACATTAGCTGGTCGGCCTTCGACGAGTCGCTGGGTGGCCGTTGGTCCCGGTGCGGTCATGTCCCGTCCCTCCGACGCGACCCTTGAGCGCCATCAGAGAGGTGAATCTGGCCGAGTGACGCAGGATTGGCCCTGGCAGCGGGTTCGTGCCCGATACGACGCTGCACGCTGGAGATGGTGCAAGGCGCCGTGAGCACGTCAACCAGGAGGTCGCTGCGACCCGTGATCATCGAGCTCCTTCCTTGCGGCTCACGTGTGCTCTCGTCAAACGCGATGCCAGCCAAAACTCCCGAATCCACCGTGCTGGTTGGCGTGGCGGTGGCCCTTTGGGGCGGATGCCTTTTCGTGCCGCAGGACTGGGAATCGGCGAAGGTCTTGTTAGGCAGCGCGCATGGAACACCTGTCAGACGCCATTGTCTCATGGCGGGTCGTAGCTGTCAGAATCGTTCTCTGATCCGAATCTGATGTCATGGGCGGGGTATCCGGAGGCGAAACGGATGATGGTGGTCAGGCGCAAAGCCAGAGGTGCATCAAATACCACGTCAGCTTGTCCCGGATCCGCCGGTGGGGATCGTTAGAACTGCGCGCGCGGCGGCTCCGCAATGGCTGCGGAGTCGGAGGCCTCGAAGAAGTCACGTTCGGTGAAACCGAGATTGCGGGCAAAGAAGTTGTTCGGGAACACCTTGATCTTGGTGATCATCTCGCGAACACCACCGTTGTAGAAGCGACGCGAAGCCTGGATCTTGTCCTCGGTGTCGACGAGCTCGACCTGCAGTTGCAGGCAATTCTGGCTGGCCTGCAACTGGGGGTAGGCCTCGGCGACGGCGAAGATGCTCTTCAGCGCGGTCTGCACGTGATTCTCCGCAACGGATGCGTCGGCCGGTCCCTGTGCGGACAGAGTCTCGGCGCGCGCCTTCGTGACGTTCTCGAAGACACTCTTCTCGTGTGCCGCGTAGCCCTTGACCGCCTCGATCAGGTTTGCCTCGTCACAGTGAAGGTTGAGGGTCACAAGGGAGTTGTAGGTCGCCCACAGGTAAATCCCCACGATGGTGACGAGTACAACAACGATGAGGATCGGGATGAGCCATTCCATGACAGCGTCTCCTTGTGAATTGGCACGATGATTGACCAGGCCGTAAAGGCCCGCCTGCGGTGCAGCAGCATCCTACGGCTGGATCTGGCCCTGACCCCGTTGTGTGGACACCTCATAAGAGAGACTGTTCACTAGGGACTGCCCCGAGTGGCCTTGACCCCGGAGAGTGGGCACGGGTTAAGCGGCGAGTTGGATCTCTGCGGCCTGTGATGAGTATTGCATCTCGAAGTCAACGGGGGTGACATGCCCGATCGAGGAGTGGCGCCGGCGGCGGTTGTAG
>NZ_SOHO01000043.1:0-238331 GCF_004403225.1 Cryobacterium sp. Sr8
AGAACACCCGCACCAGCCGGCACCGTCGGAATCAACATCCCCGACACAGCCGTCACAAACTAACCCGAGTGGCTCCACTCAGCTTGACATCGCGCGACGAAGGTACTTTCTCCGCAACTCAGCCAACGCGCGCGACAGCGGGAGGGCACACGAAAGAGGGACCCGACCGAAGTCGGGCCCCTCTCGAGATGGAACTGGTGAAGCTGGTGAAACTGGTGAAGCTGGTGTTACTTGGCTTCTTCGGCGTCTACCGCGGCGTCTGCCTCGGCCGGAGCCTCGGTGGATTCGTCCGTGGACTCCTCGGCGACCGGAGCCTCGGTGGGCTCCTCGGCAGCGGGCTCTTCGACAACCGGCGTGGCAGCCTTGGCGGATGACATCTTGGACTTCTTCACCTTCGGCGTGACGGGCTCGAGAACGAGTTCCATCTGAACCATCGAGGCGTTGTCGCCCTTGCGGAAGCCGAGCTTCGTGATGCGGGTGTAGCCACCCTCACGAAGAGCAACCTGCGGCGCGATCTCGGTGAAGAGCTCGTGCACGACGGTCTTGTCGCCGATGGTGGCGAGCACGCGACGACGAGCGTGCAGGTCGCCCTTCTTGGCGAACGTGATCAGTCGCTCGGCAACCGGACGCAGGCGCTTGGCACGGGTCTCGGTCGTCTTGATCGACTTGTGGGTGAACAGGGACGCGGCCAGGTTGGCGAGCATGAGGCGCTCGTGGGCCGGTCCGCCGCCGAGGCGGGCTCCCTTAGTGGGCGTAGGCATTGGTAATCTCCAGTATCAAAAGTCGAAAGTCAGTCTGAACGACTGCTTTAGATGGTTTCTTCGTCGTAACCGCTGTAGAAGTGAGCGCCGTCGAATCCGGGCACCGAGTCCTTGAGCGACAGGCCGAGCTCTACGAGCTTGTCCTTGACCTCATCCACCGACTTCTGACCGAAGTTGCGGATGTTCATCAGCTGGGTCTCCGAGAGGGCGACCAGTTCGCTGACGTTGTTGATGCCCTCGCGCTTGAGGCAGTTGTACGAACGGACCGACAGATCGAGGTCTTCAATCGGGATCGACAGCTCGTTCGAGAGCACGGCGTCAACCGGCGCGGGGCCGATTTCGATGCCCTCGGCGGCGGTGTTGAGCTCGCGGGCCAGGCCGAACAGCTCGGTCAGGGTGCGACCGGCGGATGCGATGGCGTCGCGGGGGGTGATCGCCGGCTTGGTCTCCACGTCAACGACGAGGCGGTCGAAGTCGGTGCGCTCACCGGCACGGGTGGCCTCAACGCGGTAGGTCACCTTGAGCACGGGCGAGTAGATGGAGTCGACCGGGATCTGGCCGGCTTCCGAGTACTCGTTCCGGTTCTGGGTGGACGACACGTAGCCGCGGCCACGCTCGATGGTCAGTTCGAGTTCGAACTTGGCCTTGTCGTTGAGGGTCGCGATGACGAGCTCGGGGTTAAGAACCTCGACGCCGGCCGGAGCCGAGATGTCGGCGGCGGTGACCTGGCCGGCACCCTGCTTGCGCAGGTACGCGGTGATCGGCTCGTCGTGCTCGCTGGAGATGACGAGGCCCTTGATGTTCAGGATGATCTCCGTGACATCTTCCTTGACACCGGGAACGGTGCTGAACTCGTGCAGCACACCGTCGATGCGGATGCTGGTGACAGCCGCGCCGGGAATCGAGGAAAGAAGGGTGCGGCGCATCGAGTTGCCGAGGGTGTAACCGAAACCGGGCTCAAGCGGCTCGATCGTGAACTTGGAGCGGAACTCCGAGACGTTCTCTTCGGTGAGCGTGGGACGCTGTGCGATAAGCACTATTGATTCCTTTCGGCTAAGTGTCCGCTATATGACACTTGCGATGATGTTTTGAGTTATGAAAGAAAACGAAGAACCGGTGAAGGAGCAGGCCCGCGAAGGCCTACTCCTTCACCGCAGGGTGGTTAGACGCGGCGACGCTTGGGCGGGCGGCAACCGTTGTGCGCCTGCGGGGTGACGTCGTTAATCGAACCGACCTCGAGGCCTGCGGCCTGAAGCGAGCGGATCGCGGTCTCGCGGCCGGAGCCCGGTCCCTTGACGAAGACGTCAACCTTCTTCATGCCGTGCTCCTGCGCCTGGCGGGCTGCCGACTCGGCGGCCAGCTGTGCGGCGAACGGGGTCGACTTGCGCGAGCCCTTGAAGCCAACGGCGCCTGAGGACGCCCAGCTGATGACCGCACCGGTGGTGTCGGTGATCGAGACGATGGTGTTGTTGAAGGTGGACTTGATGTGGGCCTGGCCCACAGCAATGTTCTTCTTTTCTTTCTTACGCGGCTTCCGTACGGCCGACTTGGGTGCTGCCATGAATTTCTCCTGAATCCTAAAGGCGTGGGCGCGCTGGGCCGAGGCCTAGCGAGCCTTCTTCTTGCCGGCTACGGTGCGCTTCGGGCCCTTGCGGGTGCGAGCGTTGGTCTTGGTGCGCTGGCCGCGAACGGGCAGGCCCTTGCGGTGGCGAATACCTTCGTAGCTACCGATCTCGACCTTGCGGCGGATGTCAGCGGCAACCTCGCGGCGGAGGTCACCCTCAACCTTGAAGGTTCCTTCGATGTAGTCACGGAGCAGGACGAGCTGGTCGTCGCTCAAATCCTTGACTCGGATGTTTCCATCGATTTCGGTGTCGGCGAGGGTCTTGAGGGCCCTCGTGCGTCCAACGCCATAGATGTAAGTCAGTGCAACTTCCACGCGCTTGTCGCGGGGAATGTCAACGCCGGCTAGACGTGCCATTGTGGCTTCTCCTGTAGATGAGTGGAGGTCTGTAGCAGCACCTGTGCATCGGCCTCCAACCGATGGTGTCGCCCCGAAGGGTTCCCGGTGCTGCTATGAAACTGTGGTGGTCGAGATCCGGCCGGCTGGGCGCCGGGTCGGACTCTAACCCTGGCGCTGCTTGTGACGCGGGTTTTCGCAAATCACCATGACGTTTCCGTTACGGCGAATTACCTTGCACTTGTCACAGATCTTCTTGACGCTGGGCTTGACCTTCATGGTGATTCCTTGTGTTCGCTGTCTTCGTACCCACGGGATGCCGCGGGCCGTTACTTACAGCAGCCGTTACTTGTAGCGGTAAACGATCCGGCCGCGGGTCAGGTCGTACGGGCTCAACTCAACGATCACGCGGTCCTCGGGGAGGATGCGGATGTAGTGCTGACGCATCTTGCCCGAAATGTGGGCAAGAACACGGTGGCCGTTGGTCAATTCAACGCGAAACATCGCGTTGGGAAGAGCTTCGACTACTGCGCCCTCAATTTCGATGACACCGTCTTTTTTCGCCATAGCCTCACTGTCGCTCAATGCATTGGTTGCTGGTCATGCGTGGATTGTGATGTAAAGACACGCCGGATTCGACGGTGCAAGACACCAAGGATCAACTCTAAGGTATGAAGTTGCCTTATAGCAATTCTCTCCTATAATCCCCGGCCTCCCGAGGAGGGGAATTAGGGGATCGGGACGGGCGTGATGCCGAGCGGCTTCAGGCCGGATGCGCCGCCGTCTTCGGCGGTGAGCACCCAGATGCCGTCCTTGTGCACGGCAACGCTGTGCTCCCAGTGCGCGGCGGCCTTCAGGTCGCTCGTGGCGACCGTCCACTCGTCCTCGCGCACGAACGTTTCAATGGAGCCGAGCACCACCATCGGTTCGATCGCGACGACCAGGCCGGGCTTGACGTCCGGGCCCTTCTGGCGCACCCGGTAGTTGAACACCGGCGGAGCCTCGTGCATCGAGCGTCCGATGCCGTGGCCGACGTAGTCGGTCAGGATGCCGTAGCTGCCCTGCGACTCGACGTAGTCCTCGATGGCCTCGCCGACCTCGTTGAGGTGCCGGGCCACGGCCAGGCGGGCGATCCCGTGCCACAGCGACTGCTCGGTGACCCGGGACAGCTCCTCGCGCGCGGCGACGAGCTCCGGGCGGGACGGGTCGGGGATCACGAAGGTGAAGGCGGCATCGCCGTTCCAGCCGTCGATGACGGCGCCGCTGTCGATCGAGACGATGTCGCCGGCGGCCAGGCGCCGTTCGGTCGGGATGCCGTGCACGACCTCTTCGTTGATCGACGCACACACGGTGTGCCGGTAGCCGGGTTCCAGCTTGAAGTTGGAGGTGCCGCCGAGGGCGACGATCGCGGCCTCAGCGGCCGCGTCGAGCTCCAGCGTCGAGACGCCCGGCCGCATGACGGCCCGGGCCGCGACCAGCGACGCCGCGGTCGCGAGGCCCGGCGCGATCATGAGGCGCAGCTGCGCCGGCGTCTTGTAAATCGAGCGTCGGAGGCTCATCGGATTCCCCGCGAACCGGTCAGGATGCTTCGACCGGGCGAACGGCATGCAGCCCCCGCGCGGCGAGGCCGACCAGGATGCGGTCGGTCACCTCGTCCACGGGACCAAGCCCGTCGACGGTGAAGACGAGGCCGCGCGACCCGTAGACCTCGGTCAGCGGCGCGGTCTGCTGCTCGTAGATGTCCATCCGGTGACGGATCACCTCGACGGTGTCATCCGCCCTGCCCTGTTCGGCGGCCCGCTTGAGCAGCCGGGCGACGACCTCGTCGGTGTCGGCGACGATCTGGACGACCGCGTCGAGTGCCGTGCCGTCGGCGAGCAGCAGGCGATCGAGTTCGTGCACCTGCTCGGTCGTGCGCGGGTAGCCGTCGAGGAGGAATCCGCCGGCGGCGTCGACCTCCTGCAGGCGGTCGTGCACGATCGCGTTGGTCAGGGAGTCCGGCACGTACTCGCCGGCATCCATGAACTTCTTCGCTTCGAGACCCAGTTCGGTGCCGTTCTTCAGGTTCGCCCGGAAGATGTCCCCGGTGGAGACGGCGGGAACGTCGAACGCCTCGGCGAGGCGCGCGGCCTGGGTTCCCTTGCCGGCGCCCGGCGGGCCGATCAGGAGCAGTCGGGTCATCGGAGAAGCCCTTCATAGTGACGTTGCTGGAGCTGCGAGTCGATCTGCTTGACCGTCTCGAGGCCGACGCCGACGATGATCAGGATGCTCGCGCCGCCGAACGGGAAGTTCTGGTTGGCGCCGATCGCGACGAACGCGATGAGCGGTATGAGTGCGATCAACCCCAGGTAGATCGATCCGGGGAGCGTCACTCGCGTCAGCACGAAGTCGAGGTACTCGGCCGTCGGGCGCCCGGCACGGATGCCCGGGATGAACCCGCCGTACTTCTTCATGTTGTCGGCGACCTCTTCGGGGTTGAAGGTGATCGCGACGTAGAAGTAGGTGAACCCGACGATGAGCAGGAAGTACATGAGCATGTAGAGCGGGTGATCGCCCTTGGTCAGGTAGTTCGTGATCCAGACAACCCAGGCTGCGGGCTCCTGGCCGGCCGCCGGCTGGTTGAACTGGGCGATCAGCGCCGGCAGGTAGAGCAGCGACGACGCGAAGATGATCGGGATCACGCCCGCCATGTTCACCTTGATCGGGATATAGGTGTTGTTGCCGCCGTAGGTGCGCTTGCCGACCATCCGCTTGGCGTACTGCACCGGGACGCGACGTTGCGACTGCTCGACGAAGACCACGGCCGCGACGATCAGCAGGCCGATCGCAAGCACGATAAGCAGGATGTCGATGCCGCGCTGCTGGGCGATCGACAGGAGCGAGTTCGGGAACTGGGCTGCGATCGAGGTGAAGATGAGGATCGACATGCCGTTGCCGATGCCGCGCTCGGTCACCATCTCACCCATCCACATGATGACGCCGGTGCCGGCGGTCATCGTGAGGACCATCAGCATGATGGCGTACCAGGCGTCATTGGTGAGCAGCTGCGAGCACTCGGGGCTGCCCGACGTGCCGAACAGGGCGCCACTGCGGGCGACGGTGATCAGCGTGGTCGACTGGAGGATGGCCAGCGCGATCGTCAGGTAACGCGTGTACTGCGTCAGCGTGCCCTGGCCGGACGCACCCTCCTTGTAGAGGGTGTCGAAGTGGGGGATGACCACGCGCAGCAACTGCACGATGATCGAGGCCGTGATGTACGGCATGATCCCCAGGGCGAAGATGGAGAGTTGCAGCAGTGCGCCACCGCTGAACAGGTTGACGAGCTGGTAGAGGCCGCTGGCGTCCTGGTTGGCTGCGAGACAGGCCTGGACGTTCCCGAAATCCACAAAGGGGGTCGGGATGAACGAACCCAGGCGGTACACCGCAATGACGATCAGGGTGAACCCGATCTTCCTGCGAAGGTCCGGTGTGCGGAATATCCGCGCAATGGCGCTAAACAAAAGGCCTCCAGTTAAATGCGTTGATCGAGCTTGTCGAGATCCGCCACTAATTTCTTGGTGGGATCACTCAACAAGCTCGACCAGCGTCTACGGACTTACTTGATCGAGCCACCTGCTGCGACGATCTTCTGCTCTGCTGAGCCGGAGACCTTGTCGACTGCAACTGTCAGCTTAACCGCAATGTCCCCGTTACCGAGAACCTTGACCTTCTCATTGTCGCGAACGGCACCCTTGGCAACCAGGTCGGCGACGGTTACGTCCCCACCCTTCGGGTACAGCTCGGCCAGGCGCTCCAGGTTGACAACCTGGTACTCGACGCGGAACGGGTTCTTGAACCCGCGCAGCTTCGGGGTGCGCATGTGCAGGGGCATCTGCCCACCCTCGAAGCCGATACGCACCTTGTAGCGTGCCTTGGTGCCCTTGGTGCCACGACCCGCGGTCTTACCCTTGGATCCTTCACCTCGGCCGACGCGCTGCTTGGCCTTCTTCGCACCGGGAGCCGGGCGAAGGTGGTGAACCTTCAGCACGTGCTCGCGGGTCTCGGTGGGCTCGGCGGCGGCCTTCTTCGGCGCGGCAGCCTTGGCCGGAGCCTTGGTTGCAGCAGCCGTCTTGGGCGCGGCGTCCTTGGCCGGAGCCTTGGCAGCAGCCTTCTTCGGCGCGGCAGCCTTGGCCGGAGCCTTGGCAGCTGCCTTGGCAGCAGCAGCCTTGGGGGCAGCCTTCTTCGCGGTGGCGGGCTTGTCGGCTGTCTTCTTGACAGCGTCCTTCTCGTCAGCCATTAGTCAATCTCCTCGACCTTCACAAGGTGAGCGACGGTGTTGACATAGCCACGGTTCTGCGAGTTGTCCTCGCGAATAACCACGGCGCCAATGCGTCGGAGACCCAGGCTGCGAAGCGTGTCGCGCTGGTTCTGCTTCTCACTAATTTTGGACTTGATCTGCGTCACTTTGAGGCGAGCCATCAGGCACCTGCCTTTGCTGCCGCTGCAGCAGCTGCTGCGTCGGCGTCGGCGCGCAGGAAACGGGCCGGAGCCACATCTTCGTACGCGAGGCCACGACGAGCTGCGACTGCACGCGGCTCTTCGAGCTGGTGCAGCGCCTCGACCGTAGCGTGGACGATGTTGATGGTGTTCGACGAACCGAGCGACTTGCTCAGCACATCGTGGATGCCGGCGCATTCAAGCACGGCGCGAACCGGACCACCGGCGATAACGCCGGTACCGGCAGCGGCGGGACGGAGCAGGACAACGCCTGCTGCTGCCTCGCCCTGCACCGGGTGCGGGATCGTCAGGCCGACGCGGGGAACGCGGAAGAAGTTCTTCTTCGCTTCCTCGACGCCCTTGGAGATCGCCGTCGGGACCTCGCGAGCCTTGCCGTAGCCAACGCCTACCAGGCCGTTGCCGTCACCGACGACAACGAGCGCGGTGAAGCTGAAGCGACGACCACCCTTGACCACCTTGGAAACGCGGTTGATGGTGACAACCCGCTCCAGGAACTGGCTCTTCTCGGCGTCGCGGCTGCCGCGGTCCTTGTTCGGGCTGCGCTCACGTCCGCCACGACGAGCCTCGCGGGGCTCGTTCTGGGGCGGAGTCGTTGATGCAGCGGTCTCCACTGGTGCCTCTGCAGCCACCACGGTCTCTTTTGTTGCTGTCTTAGCAGTTTCAGTGCTCACAGGTTCAATCCACCCTCTCGAGCTCCCTCGGCGATGGCCGCGACGCGACCCGCATACTTGCTGCCACCACGGTCGAATACGACGGCGTCGACACCGGCTGCCTTGGCGCGCTCGGCGACGAGTTCGCCGACCTTACGAGCCTTGGCGGTCTTGTCACCATCGAAGGTGCGCATGTCCGCTTCGAGCGTCGAAGCCGAAGCGAGGGTGAAACCCTTGCTGTCGTCAACGACCTGCACGAATACGTGGCGAGCCGAACGGGTGACGACGAGGCGCGGACGAACCGCGGTGCCCTCGATTTTCTTGCGAAGACGTGCGTGCCTGCGTCCGCGGGCAGCCGACTTGCTTTTTCCTCTAGTTCCGAGACCCATGGTTACTTACCACTCTTTCCGGCCTTGCGGCGAACAATCTCGCCGGCGTAACGCACACCCTTGCCCTTGTAGGGCTCAGGCTTGCGAATCTTACGGATGTTGGCGGCAACCTCGCCGACGGCCTGCTTGTCGATGCCACCGACCGTGAGGCGGTTGACGCTGTCCACGGTGAGGGTGATGCCGGCGGGCGGTTCGATGAGGACCGGGTGCGAGAAGCCGAGGGCGAACTCAACTGAGGTGCCCTTCTGCGCAACGCGGTAACCGGTACCGACGATCTCGAGGCCCTTGGTGTAGCCCACGGTCACCCCGATGATCTGGTTGGCGATCAGGGTGCGGGTCAGTCCGTGCAGCGAACGCGAGTTGCGCTCGTCGTCGGGACGCGTGACGACAACCTGGCCGTCTTCGACCTTGACCTCGATGGGCTTGGCGACGGTGAGCGCGAGCTCACCCTTCGGGCCCTTGACGCTGACGGCCTGGCCGTCAGCCTCCACCGTGACCCCCGCGGGGATCTGGATGGGAACTCTTCCAATACGTGACATTGTCGGCTACCACACGTAAGCGAGAACTTCTCCGCCTACGCCCTTCTTCTCAGCCTGGCGGTCCGTGAGGAGTCCGCTGGACGTGGACAGGATGGCAACGCCGAGGCCGCCGAGAACCGTGGGGATCTCGGTCGACTTTGCGTACACGCGAAGGCCGGGCTTGGAAACCCGCTTGATGCCGACGATGGAACGCTCGCGGTTGGGGCCGAACTTGAGGTTCAGCGTGAGGGTCTGGCCTACCTTGGCATCCTTGACGTCCCAGGCGGAGATATAACCCTGAGCCTTGAGGATGTCAGCGATGTGCGCCTTGAGCTTGCTGTGCGGCATCGACACTGTGTCGTGGTACGCCGAGTTAGCGTTGCGCAGTCTGGTCAGCATGTCTGCGACCGGATCTGTCATTGTCATGTTGTGGTGCCTTTCTCGCCTGGTTTCGTGCACCCGTTACACGGATGACGACCTTCGCGGCTGTGGGGCTGAACGGCTGTCCAGCCCCCGGGGGTAATACTGGCCCGTGTTACGGGGTGTTCTCGGCCGTCTTGAAGGGGAAGCCGAGCGCCTTGAGCAGCGCGCGTCCCTCTTCGTTGTTGCGGGCGGTCGTCACAACTGTGATGTCCATTCCGCGGATACGGTCAATCCGGTCCTGGTCGATCTCGTGGAACATTACCTGCTCGGTGAGACCGAAGGTGTAGTTACCGCTGCCGTCGAACTGCTTGTCCGAGAGGCCGCGGAAGTCACGGATACGGGGAAGCGCGAGGCTCAGCAGGCGGTCGAGGAATTCCCACATGCGGTCGCCACGAAGCGTGACGTGGGCGCCGATGGGCTGTCCCTCACGCAGCTTGAACTGCGCGATCGACTTGCGTGCCTTGGTGACCTGCGGCTTCTGGCCGGTGATCTTGGTGAGGTCGGCGACGGCGCCGTCCATGATCTTGCCGTCGCGGGCAGCCTCGCCGACACCCATGTTGACGACGATCTTCACCAGGTTCGGCACCTGGTGCACGTTGGTGAAACCGAGGTCCTTGGAGAGCTGGGCGGAGATCTCGTCGCGGTACTTCTGCTTGAGACGCGGCTGGATTTTGCCAGCTGCAACTGCTGTGTCAGTCATTACAGGTCCTTACCAGACTTCTTTGCGTAACGAACGCGGACCGTCTTGGTGACGCCGTCCTTCGTTACCTCTTCAATGCGAACTCCGACGCGAGTCGGCTTCTTGGACTCCGGGTCGACCAGGGCCACGTTGGACACGTGGATCGGGGCCTCCATGGTCTCGATGCCGCCGGTCTTGGTGCCGCGCTGGCTCTGGCCGACGCGGCTGTGCTTGGTGACGAAGTTGATGCCCTCAACGAGGACCCGGTTCTTCTCTACCTGCACTTCGAGGATGCGACCCTGCTTGCCTTTGTCGCCTCCGCGAGCCTGGCTGCGGCCGGTGATGACCTCAACGAGGTCACCCTTCTTGATTCTGGCCATGACTAAATAACCTCCGGTGCCAGCGAGATGATCTTCATGAACTTCTTGTCGCGAAGCTCGCGACCGACCGGTCCGAAGATGCGGGTGCCACGAGGGTCCCCGTCAGCCTTCAAGATCACTGCGGCGTTCTCATCGAACTTGATGTACGAACCGTCTGAACGACGGGTCTGCTTTTTGACTCGAACGATGACGGCTTTGACGACGTCACCCTTCTTGACGTTGCCGCCCGGGATGGCGTCCTTGACCGTGGCGACGATGACGTCACCGAGACCGGCGTAACGACGGCCTGAGCCGCCGAGCACGCGAATGGTCAACAGTTCCTTGGCACCCGTGTTGTCGGCAACCTTGAGTCGTGATTCCTGCTGAAGCACTTTCTAACTCCTTATGTCAAGCAAGCGCGAGGCTTACTTGGCCTTCTCGAGAATCTCGACCAGGCGGAAGCGCTTGGTGGCACTCAGCGGACGGGTCTCGCTGATCATGACCAGGTCGCCGACGCCGGCGATGTTCGCCTCGTCGTGCACCTTCAGCTTGGAGGTACGGCGGATGACCTTGCCGTACAGCGGGTGCTTCACGCGGTCTTCGACCTCAACGACGATGGTCTTGTCCATCTTGTCGCTGGTCACGAATCCGCGCATGGTCTTGCGGTAGCCGCGCTCGAGAGCCGTGGCCTCGGCTGCGACGACCTTCTCGTCTGACTTCGCCATGACTAGGCCTCCTTCGTCTCGACGGCCTCGGCTGAGACGTCATCCGTTACGGGTGCAGTCTCGGCCTTGGCCTTCTTGGTCGTCTTCTTCTCAGCCTTGGCCGGAGCCTCGACTGCGACGGGAGTGGCACGAATGCCCAGCTCGCGCTCACGGAGAACCGTGTAGATACGAGCGATGTCCCGCTTGACCGCGCGGAGGCGGCCGTGGCTTTCGAGCTGGCCGGTGGCCGACTGGAAGCGCAGGTTGAACAGCTCTTCCTTGGCCTTCTTCAGCTCGTCGAACAGTCGTTCGTTTTCAAAAGTGTCGAGCTCGTCTGAGGCGAGCTCCTTGGATCCGATCGCCATTATGCGTCGCCCTCCTCGCGCTTGATGATGCGTGCCTTGAGGGGCAGCTTGTGAATTGCGCGGGTGAGCGCTTCGCGAGCGACGGCGTCAGAGACACCGCTCAGCTCGAAGAGCACGCGACCCGGCTTGACGTTCGCAACCCACCACTCGACGGAACCCTTACCGGAACCCATGCGGGTTTCGGCCGGCTTCTTGGTGAGCGGACGGTCGGGGTAAATGTTGATCCATACCTTGCCGCCGCGCTTGATGTGACGCGTCATGGCGATACGAGCGGACTCGATCTGACGGTTGGTCACGTAAGCGGGGGTGATGGCCTGGATGCCGTATTCACCGAACGAAACGGTGGTGCCACCGGTTGCATGGCCACTACGGCCGGGGTGGTGCTGCTTGCGGTGCTTGACTCTGCGTGGAATCAACATGGTTATGCCTCAACTCCTGCCGCTGCGGCCGGAGCCGCAGGTGCCTCTGCGCGGGGCGCACGGCGGGGACGGTCGTCGCCGCCGCGGCGCTCGGGGCGCGATGACTTTGCGCTTGCCTGCTCGCGGGCGAGTTCCTTGTTCGTGATGTCGCCCTTGTAGATCCAGACCTTCACGCCGATGCGGCCGAAGGTGGTCTTGGCTTCGTAGAAGCCGTAGTCGATGTTCGCGCGAAGCGTGTGCAGGGGCACGCGGCCTTCGCGGTAGAACTCCGACCGGCTCATCTCAGCGCCGCCGAGACGGCCCGACACCTGGATGCGAACACCCTTGGCGCCGGCACGCTGGGCGCCCTGCAGGCCCTTACGCATCGCGCGGCGGAAAGCCACACGAGCGGAGAGCTGCTCGGCAATACCCTGGGCGACGAGCTGGGCATCCTGCTCGGGGTTCTTGACCTCGAGGATGTTCAGCTGGATCTGCTTGGCGGTGAGCTTCTCGAGGTCGGAGCGGATGCGCTCGGCCTCGGCGCCACGGCGACCGATCACAATGCCCGGACGGGCGGTGTGAATGTCGACGCGGACGCGGTCACGGGTGCGCTCGATCTCGATGCGGGACACGCCCGCACGGTCGAGGCTCGTGCTCAGCAGACGACGGATCTTGACGTCTTCAGCAACGAAGTCGCTGTAACGCTGGCCCGGCTTCGTGCTGTCAGAGAACCAACGCGACACGTGGTCGGTCGTGATTCCCAGACGGAAGCCATAGGGATTTACTTTCTGACCCATTACTTCGTCCCCTCCTCAGGAGTGGTGAGCACAACCGTGATGTGGCTGGTGCGCTTCTTGATCTGGAATGCGCGGCCCTGTGCCCGTGCCTGAAAACGCTTGAGGGTGGTTCCCTCATCGACGTATGCCTGGCTCACGAACAGGTCCTGCTCGTCCAGGTAGGTGTTCGCCGCGTCTGCCTTGACCCTCGCGTTAGCGATGGCCGAAGCAACCAGCTTGTACACCGGGTCGCTTGCACCCTGCGGTGCGAACTTCAGAATGCCCAGGGCTTCCTGCGCCTGCTTGCCGCGGATCAGGTTGACAACGCGACGAGCCTTCTGGGGGGTAACGCGGATGTGACGCACGCGTGCGATCGACTCCACCATTTCTTCTCCTCCTTCACGTCCCCGCGTTAGCGGCGACGGCCCTTCTTGTCGTCCTTCACGTGTCCACGGAAGGTGCGGGTGGGAGCAAACTCGCCGAGTTTGTGCCCAACCATGGTCTCGGTGACGAACACCGGGATGTGCTTGCGCCCGTCGTGCACGGCGATGGTGTGTCCCAGCATGGCGGGGATGATCATCGAACGGCGCGACCAGGTCTTGATCACATTTTTGCTGGAGGCTTCATTCGCCCTGACAACCTTGCGAAGCAGGTGGTCGTCAACGAAGGGGCCCTTCTTAAGACTTCTTGGCATCGTCTACTCCTACTTACGCTTCTTGCCGACGGTACGGCGACGAACAATGAGCTTGTCGCTTTCCTTGTTGATGTGCCGGGTGCGGCCTTCCTTCTGGCCCCAGGGGCTCACAGGATGACGTCCACCGGAGGTCTTGCCCTCGCCACCACCGTGGGGGTGGTCGACCGGGTTCATGGCGACACCACGAACTGTGGGGCGAACGCCTTTCCAGCGCATGCGGCCGGCCTTGCCCCAGTTGATGTTCGACTGCTCGGCGTTGCCGACCTCGCCGATCGTGGCGCGGCAGCGGGCGTCGACGTTACGGATTTCTCCGGACGGCAGGCGCAGCTGGGCGTAGATGCCATCCTTCGCGACGAGGCGAACCGATGCACCAGCGGAGCGGGCCATCTTGGCACCGCCGCCGGGGCGGAGTTCGATCGCGTGAATGATGGTACCGGTGGGGATGTTCTTCAGCGGCAGGTTGTTGCCGGGCTTGATGTCAGCACCGGCGCCCGACTCCACAATGTCGCCCTGGTTGAGCTTGTTCGGGGCGATGATGTAGCGCTTGGAACCATCCAGGAAGTGCAGCAACGCGATGCGTGCCGTACGGTTCGGGTCGTACTCGATGTGAGCGACCTTCGCGTTGACGCCATCTTTGTCATTGCGCTTGAAGTCGATCACGCGGTACTGGCGCTTGTGGCCACCACCGATGTGACGAGTAGTGATTCGACCCTGGTTGTTGCGGCCACCGGTCTTCGACAGGGGGCGGAGCAACGACTTCTCGGGGGTCGAACGGGTGATCTCTGCGAAGTCCGCAACAGATGATCCGCGACGACCCGGGGTCGTGGGCTTGAACTTACGAATAGCCATTTCTTAGTCCTCTTGTCCGCGCCGCTTAGCCGACGGCCGTGAAGATGTCGATGGAGCCGGACTTCAGCGTGACGATGGCACGCTTCGTGTCCTTGCGCTTGCCGAGTCCGAACTTGGTGCGGCGAGTCTTGCCCTGACGGTTCAGGGTGTTGATCGACGCGACCTCGACCTTGAAGATCTTCTCGATAGCGAGCTTGATCTCGGTCTTGTTCGCGCGGGGGTCCACAACGAAGGTGTACTTGCCTTCATCGATCAGGCCGTAGCTCTTCTCAGAGACGACCGGAGCGATGATGACGTCGCGGGGGTCCTTCTGGATCTGGGTAGCCATTATGCGGACACCTCTTCCTTCTTGGTCTTGCTCTCCACGAACGCGTCGAACGCGCCCTTGGTGAAGACGATGTCGTCGCTGACGAGCACGTCATAGGCATTCAGCTGGTCCCACGAAAGAACGTGGACCGTCGGGACGTTGCGCACGCTGCGAAGCGTGAGCTCATCGGTGCGCTCCAGGACGACCAGCACGTGCTTGCTGGTGGCAATCTTGGTGAGCAGCTCGATGGCGCCCTTGGTGCTGGGCGTCTCGGCGCTGAAGAGCGCCGTGACGACGTGCAGGCGGTCACCGCGGGCGCGGTCGGAAAGCGATCCGCGCAGTGCTGCCGCGATCATCTTCTTGGGGGTGCGCTGCTCGTAGTTGCGCGGCGTCGGGCCGTGCACGATGCCACCACCGGTCATCTGAGGGGCGCGGATCGAGCCCTGACGAGCGCGACCGGTTCCCTTCTGCTTGAACGGCTTGCGCCCTGCACCGGAAACCTCGCCGCGACCCTTGGTCTTGTGCGTGCCCTGGCGTGCGGCAGCGAGCTGCGCGACAACGACCTGGTGGATGAGCGGAACGTTGGTCTGAACGTCGAAGATCTCGGCGGGCAGCTCAACGGTGCCGGCCTTCTGACCCTTCGCGTCAATGAGGTCAAGTGAGTTAGCCATAGTGACTACGCTCCCTTCACTGCGTTGCGGACGAATACGAGGCGGCCCTTGGCGCCGGGAACGGCACCTTTGACCAGCAGGAGGCCCTTCTCGGCGTCAACCGCGTGAACCTTGAGGTTCATGACGGTAACGCGCTCTCCACCCATACGACCGGCCATGCGCATGCCCTTGAAGACACGGCTCGGGGTCGAGGAAGCACCGATGGAACCGGGCTTGCGGTGGTTACGGTGTGAACCGTGCGAAGCGGAAACACCCTTGAAGTTGTGGCGCTTCATGACCCCGGCGAAGCCCTTGCCCTTGCTGGTGCCCATGACGTCGACCTTGGTGCCGGCAACGAAGACACCGTCAACGGTGAGTTCCTGGCCCAGGGTGTAGTCAGCGGCATCCGCGGTGCGGAGCTCGGTGAGGTGACGGCGCGGCGTGACGCCGGCCTTGTCGAAGTGGCCTGCGGCCGGCTTGTTCACCTTGCGCGGGTCGATGGCGCCTGCAGCGATCTGAACGCCGGCGTAGCCGTCGATCTCCTTGCTGCGGATCTGGGTCACAACGTTCGGCGAGATCTCGATGACGGTGACGGGTACGAGCTTGTTGTTCTCGTCCCACACCTGGGTCATGCCGAGCTTCTTGCCGAGCAGACCCTTGGTGGTCTTGGTATCGGAGTAAGACATACCGGCCCCTACAGCTTGATCTCGATGTTGACGTCGGCCGGGAGGTCGAGACGCATAAGCGAGTCGACGGCCTTCGGCGTCGGGTCAATGATGTCGATCAGACGCTTGTGGGTGCGCATTTCAAAGTGCTCCCGGCTGTCCTTGTACTTGTGAGGCGAACGGATGACACACACCACGTTCTTCTCGGTCGGAAGCGGCACGGGGCCGACGACGGTGGCACCCGCACGGGTGACTGTGTCGACGATCTTGCGCGCCGAGGTGTCGATGACCTCGTGGTCATACGACTTAAGCCGAATGCGGATTTTCTGTCCCGCCATGTCGAACTCTCTCTCTGTCAAGGCTTCTTACATCCCGAAGGCTGCATTGGACGCCGTAGTAGCACTACTGCTGAAGCACCACTGTTCTTCTGTCAATTTCAGCTCACACCGAATGATCGGTCTTCGCCAAGGCCAACTCCCACGCACCGGCGAACCGGAGGGCGGACGTGGTTCTACCCACATCTTTTGAAGAGTTGATTCAAGCTGTGCTCTGCTACCCGCGGCCTAACCTGGGCTCCCCTGGGGAGCGGTTATGCACTGCCTGGCAGTGATTCCAGCCGCTGCGCAGAACGCGGGCCGAAAGTGTTGAACTAGAAGAGTCTGCCACACGGTTGATGCTTTCTGCAACCCGGGCGTGTCGCTTTGGGCGTGTCCCTCTCGCTCAATGCCCGCCCGGGAGTCGCGCGACGACGGTGCGGACGCGGGAACCCGCGCGCCGATGTGCATTCCTGCGAGTTTCTCCCGAATCTCGCGTTGCGCGGGTGGTGCGCCGCTGCGCGGGTGGCGCACGTCCCGCGCAGCGGCGTATTACCCGCGATTCAACCGCGAAGGTCCGACCGGAAGCCCGAGCTGGAGCAAACGCGCCCGTAGCCGGTACTGATTCAGCCCGGTGGCGGTGTCCCAGCGTGTGAACGCACGTACCTGTCGCCGGATGCCGTCCTCCCGCAGTTTCTCCGCGTACACCACCTCGGCCGGCGTCCGCCCCCCGAGCATCACCGGGTCGAAGTATTTGCCTGCACCGTCGCACTCGCCGACGGAGTCGTAGTCCCGCCAGAAGAAGTCCGTTTCCACGGCTCGGCCGTCAACCTCGAAGCGATGCTGGAGTTCCGGGACCGGGAATCCGCTCAGCGCGATGTTGACGCGGCTCCCCGATTCGCTGGAGGATCCGGACAGGTGGGTGCCGAAGTCGATGATTGCGCGCGCCCGAACGGATCCTCGGAAGGGAAGCATCCTTTCCCAGGTGTCAAATAGCTCCTCCTTGGTCGTCAAAGGGAGCACTCGGCCGAAGCGGTCGACTGCGAGCGCACGATCGACCGCCGCGACCGCCGACTTCAGATCCATGGTGGCGGCGAGATCGACGACCGTTCGCCCGACGGTCGTCAGGAGCACTCCATCGCGTTCGGTCACGTCTGCCTCGTGAATGCCCAATGCGTGCTTTCGAATCCCGGGATCAGACCGACCGCCGGCCGCGCGTTCGATCAGGAAGTGGACCTCCCGCGGCCATGGCACAAGAATCGGCAGCCCCCAGAGGACCGCGGCAGATTGATGGGATACCGGCAGGGAGCCCCTGCGGGCCAGCGCGCACCGCGCACCCGAAGCTCGTACTGCTGGTCCGGCGTGAACTCCCGCCAGCGAGCAGCAACGATGTACTGCCCGCGGTAGAACCGATATAGGTGCCCACGCCCAGCCAGGCGACGCAGACGAAGGTCTTCGCCGAAGGCACTGTTGAGGTCGGAGGCGAGCACGAGCCCGTCGGTGAGGGCGTCTGCGTCATTCGGCTCGAGCATCCGTTCAGTCTGTTCGACGGACACGCACGCCGAGTGGGTACGGCGCCAATCGGGTGGAGGATCCCCATGCGCGCCCACTGGGGAGGACTCCCGTCCGCCCGAGTTACGCGGGCGTTGCGCCCGTGCGCGGGCGGCGCAACGCCCGCGAAGCGGCGCACTACCCGCGCTCGGCCCGGCTGCCGCTATTCGTTGCCGACCTTCTTGTCGGCTGCGTCGCGGGCGCCCTCGATCTGTTCGTCGAACTTGCCGCCCGTGACCTTCTTGACGGCATCCGCTGTTCCGCCGAGCAGCTTGTCGCTGATGTCTTCGGCCTGCTGGCTGTTCAGCGCTTCCTTGACCTTGTTGTCGTCCAGGAATTCCTGGGCCTTCCTGGTGATGTCCTCGAGTCCCACGATCGCTCCTCCGCCCTCGGCCGCCCTGCGCGGCCCCTCCCGTCAAAGCTAGAACGACCCGGCGCCCTGCGCAATGCCCGGCGCCGGGCACGGCGCCCGGGCACGCAAAAAGGGGCCGGGCCCGAAGGCCCGACCCCTTTCGGATCGACTAGCTCAACATGCGAGCCGGCAGAAGGTTGTTACTTGAGTACCTTGGTGACGGTTCCGGCGCCGACGGTGCGGCCACCTTCACGGATAGCAAAGCCGAGGCCCTCTTCCATGGCGATCGGCTGAATCAGCGTGACCGTCATGTCGGTGGTGTCGCCGGGCATGACCATCTCGGTGCCCTCGGGCAGCGTGATGACGCCGGTGACGTCCGTGGTGCGGAAGTAGAACTGCGGGCGGTAGTTCGCGTAGAACGGGTTGTGACGGCCACCCTCATCCTTTGACAGGATGTAGGCGGTGCCCTCGAACTCGGTGTGCGGCGTAACCGAACCCGGCTTGACGACGACCTGGCCGCGCTCGACATCTTCGCGCTTGGTGCCACGAAGAAGAAGACCACAGTTCTCGCCGGCCCAAGCCTCGTCGAGCTGCTTGTGGAACATCTCGATACCAGTGACCGTGGTCTTCTGCGTCGGGCGGATGCCGACGATCTCGACCTCGGAGTTGATCTTGAGGGTTCCACGCTCGGCGCGGCCGGTGACAACGGTTCCACGACCGGTGATCGTGAAGACGTCCTCGACGGGCATGAGGAACGGCTTGTCCTTGTCGCGGACGGGGTCCGGGATGAAGTCGTCAACAGCCTTCATGAGCTCAAGGATGTTCGCGGTCCACTTGGGGTCGCCCTCGAGCGCCTTGAGTGCGGAAACGCGCACGACGGGAGCGTTGTCCCCATCGAAGCCCTGGGCGGAGAGGAGCTCGCGAACCTCGAGCTCAACGAGCTCGAGGATCTCTTCGTCATCGACCATGTCGGCCTTGTTCAGCGCGACCATCAGGGACGGCACGCCGACCTGCTTGGCGAGAAGAACGTGCTCGCGGGTCTGAGCCATCGGGCCGTCAGTAGCGGCAACCACGAGGATTGCGCCGTCCATCTGAGCAGCACCGGTGATCATGTTCTTGATGTAGTCAGCGTGGCCCGGGGCGTCAACGTGTGCGTAGTGACGCTTCTCGGTCTCGTACTCAACATGCGAGATGTTGATCGTGATGCCGCGCTGGCGCTCTTCGGGAGCGGAGTCGATCGACGCGAAGTCGCGCTGAACGTTGGTCTTGGACGGATACGTGTCGGCAAGGACCTTTGAGATCGCTGCAGTCAGCGTGGTCTTTCCGTGGTCAACGTGACCGATCGTTCCGATGTTTACGTGCGGCTTGGTCCGCTCGAACTTGGCCTTGGCCACTGTAGGTCCTCCTCAGGATCCTCGTGCAGTCCACCGGCCGCTTTTCACGGCGACCGGTGACGCTGCTGGAGATGTGTCTACTTATGTTACTTGGGCCAGGCGGCCTAAGCGATTCGGCCCGAAGGCCAGGGGTTGGGCTATTCGCCCTTGTTCTTCTGGATGATCTCGTCGGCGACAGCCCTCGGGACCTCCGCATAGCTCTCGAAAGTCATCGAGTACACGGCGCGGCCGGAGGTCTTCGACCTCAGGTCACCGATGTATCCGAACATCTCCGAGAGGGGCACGTGGGCGCGAATTACCTTCACGCCCTGCGCGTCCTCCATGGTCTGGATCTGCCCGCGACGCGAGTTGAGGTCTCCGATGACGTCTCCCATGTATTCCTCAGGGGTACGCACCTCGACGGCCATCAACGGTTCGAGCAGAACGGGGTTTGCCTTGCGAACGGCTTCCTTGAAGCCCATCGATCCGGCAATCTTGAACGCCATCTCCGAGGAGTCGACGTCGTGAGCGGCACCGTCGAGCAGGCTCGCGCGGACGCCGACCATCGGGTAGCCGGCCAGGACGCCAACGTGCAGCGCGTCCTGGATACCAGCGTCGACCGACGGAATGTACTCGCGCGGGATGCGGCCACCGGTGACCTTGTTCACGAACTCGTACGTCTTGTCGACGGTGATTTCCATCGGCTCGAGTGCGATCTGGATCTTCGCGAACTGGCCGGAACCACCGGTCTGCTTCTTGTGCGTGTAGTCGTGACGCTCAACCGACTTGCGGATGGTCTCACGGTAGGCAACCTGCGGCTTGCCGACGTTCGCCTCAACGTTGAATTCACGCTTCATGCGATCGACGAGGATGTCGAGGTGAAGTTCACCCATTCCCTTGATAACCGTCTGGCCAGTTTCCTGGTTCTGCTCGGTGCGGAAGGTGGGGTCTTCTTCGGCCAGCTTCTGGATCGCGAGACCCAGCTTTTCCTGGTCCTGCTTCGTCTTGGGCTCGATGGCAACCTCGATGACCGGCTCCGGGAACGTCATCGACTCGAGCACGACCTGTGAGTTCGGGTCGCACAGGGTGTCGCCCGTGGTCGTGTCCTTGAGGCCGATGACAGCGTAGATGTGACCGGCGGTCACGAAGGCCACCGGGTTCTCCTTGTTGGCGTGCATCTGGAAGATCTTGCCGATGCGCTCCTTCTTGCCCTTGGTCGAGTTGATGACCTGGGCTCCGGAGTCGAGGCGGCCGGAGTACACGCGCACGTAGGTCAGGCGACCGAAGAACGGGTGCACGGCAACCTTGAAGGCGAGAGCGGTGAACGGCTCGTCGGCATCCGGGTGACGCATGACGACCTTCTCTTCGTCGCGTGCGTCGTGCGCCTCAATGGCGGGCACGTCGAGCGGCGTCGGGAGGTAGTCAACGACTGCGTCGAGCATCGGCTGGACGCCGCGGTTCTTGAATGCGGAACCGCAGAGAACCGGGTAGATCTCGCTGTTGACGGTGAGCTTGCGGATGGCGCCCTTGATCTCGGCGACAGTCAGCTCTTCGCCGGCGAAGTAACGCTCCATGAGGTCATCGTCGGTCTCGGCGACGGTCTCGAGGAGGAGCTTGCGGTACTCGGCAGCCTTCTCAACGAGGTCGGCGGGGATCTCTTCGATGGCGTACTTGGCGCCCATCTCGACGTCACCCTTGGAGTCGCCGCGCCAGGTCAGCGCACGCATCTGGACGAGGTCGACAACACCCTCGAAGTTCGACTCTTCACCGATGGGCAGCTGGATGACCAGCGGCTTCGCGCCGAGGCGCTTGATGATCGTGTCGACCGTGAAGTAGAAGTCGGCGCCGAGCTTGTCCATCTTGTTGACGAAGCAAATGCGGGGCACGTCGTACTTGTCGGCCTGGCGCCAGACGGTCTCGGACTGGGGCTCAACGCCCTCCTTGCCGTCGAACACGGCGACGGCGCCGTCGAGGACGCGGAGCGAACGCTCCACCTCGACGGTGAAGTCAACGTGACCGGGGGTGTCAATGATGTTGATCTGGTTGTTGTCCCAGAAACACGTCGTCGCAGCAGACGTGATCGTGATGCCGCGCTCCTGCTCCTGCGCCATCCAGTCCATCGTCGAGGCGCCGTCGTGGGTCTCGCCGATCTTGTGGTTGACACCCGTGTAGAACAGGATGCGCTCAGTCGTGGTGGTCTTGCCGGCATCAATGTGCGCCATGATGCCAATATTGCGGACCTTGCTCAGGTCGGTCAGCACGTCAAGTGCCACGGGAGTCCTCCGGAAGTCTGTGGTTTGGTGGGGCTAAACAAGCACGGTGATCGAGCTTGTCGAGATCTGTGACCTCGACAAGCTCGATCATCGAAACGACTACCAGCGGTAGTGTGCGAAGGCCTTGTTCGCCTCAGCCATCTTGTGAGTGTCTTCGCGACGCTTCACCGCGGCGCCGAGGCCGTTGGATGCGTCGAGAATCTCGTTGGTGAGACGCTCGGTCATGGTCTTCTCGCGACGCGCCTTGGCGTAGCTGGTCAACCAGCGGAGGGCCAGGGTGTTGGCGCGGTGAGGCTTGACCTCAACCGGCACCTGGTACGTGGAGCCACCGACGCGGCGCGAACGCACCTCGAGGGTCGGGCGCACGTTGTCGAGTGCCTTCTTCAGCGTGACAACGGCATCCGCGTTGTTCTTGGCGGTGACTCCTTCGAGTGCGTCGTAAACGATGCGCTCGGCGAGTCCCTTCTTGCCGTCGAGGAGGATCTTGTTGACCAGCTGGCTGACGATGGGAGCACCGTAAACCGGGTCAGCGATAACGGGACGCTTGGGCGCTGGGCCTTTACGAGGCATTACTTCTTCTCCATCTTGGCGCCGTAACGGCTACGAGCCTGCTTGCGGTTCTTGACGGCCTGGGTGTCCAGTGCGCCGCGAACGATCTTGTAACGAACACCCGGGAGGTCCTTAACGCGACCGCCGCGGACGAGCACCATCGAGTGCTCCTGCAGGTTGTGACCCTCGCCTGGGATGTAGGCGGTGACCTCTGTGCCGTTCGACAGCTTGACGCGGGCGACCTTACGCAGAGCCGAGTTCGGCTTCTTCGGGGTGGTGGTGTAGACACGGGTGCAAACGCCGCGCTGCTGTGGGTTGGACTTCAGGGCGGGAGCCTTGGTCTTGGTGACCTTGGGGCTGCGGCCCTTTCTGACCAACTGCTGAATGGTGGGCACTAATTACTCCTTGATATAACTGCACGGTGACAGCTCATTGATGGCTAGCATTCGTTCCGCACGTCTCCGGGCGAATCGAGTTCATCTGGACCCACCAGCGCGCGCGGAACGTGTTTCCGCGATTCAGGTGGGTATGCCGTGGGGGCTGCTCGGAGAGCAAACCCTGGTGCATGGTCCTGTCGACGGCATAGTTCAACCGCACGACAAAGCGCACACCTCGAAATACTAACCCGCGCCTGCCCACCCGGTCAAATGGACGCCGGTGATCGAGCCCGTCGAGATCCCGCTACCCGCTACTCGGCCAGAGCGGCGAATCCAGCGCGCTCTCGAGGTCGGCGAGCAGCGCCTTCACCTGCGGTTCGACGTACTCGGAGACCGCCCGGTGGATCCGTTCGCGGTGCTCGGCGAGTTCGGCGCAGACCCGCTTGCCCACGAGGATTGCGTAGTCGTCGGCGAGCTTCAGTTCGGCGCGGATGGCCGCCTTCTCCTCGAGTGAGAGCGGCGGGGGCGGCGGCTGAACGTCGACGGGTTCCTCGGCGTTGGCGAGTTCGCCGAAGGTGAAGAGGTACGGGGCATCCGGGGCGGCCGGCGGGTCGAGGTCGAGGCCCTTGAACTCGGGCTCGAGCCCCTCGGCCGGCCGGTATTCCGTGGAGGCCTTGCGGGCCTCATTGAGGCGGAGCTCCCGGCTGAGCAGCGGCAGGTTGCGGTCGGTGTACTCGTCGACGGAGGCGTCGATCACCAGTTTCATGCGCATCGAGAGCGCGTGCTGAACCGCGTGCGGGACATCCGTGGCCAGGCCGGCGGCGGCGACGATCGGCGACCCGAAGCATTGCCGGCAGAGCCGGGCGCGGCCTCGGTGCGTGCCGGGGCGCCAGCGGGGAACCCAACGCAGCCAGTTGTCAACCTCGTGGCTGACGCGCGACTCGATGGACCCTTCCATGGATACTGAGGATACTCCCTGCGGCTACTCGCCGCGGCGTTCCCACGGCCACAGCGGGCGACCGTTTTCGCCCACGCGGGCCGCGAGGATCCAGGAGTAGACGAGCACGACGATGAAGGCGAGGATGCCGGTGGCCGCGGCGTAGGGGCCGAGCAGCATCGATGACGCGAAGGTGAGCATGCTGATCGACTGCCCCTCCCCCACCGCGTAGAGCACGGCGCCGGCGGCCACGAAGGCGGCGACGGCGGCCAGGCCGGTGCCGACGGCGAATCCGACCGCGATCCGCTGCCGCTCCGGCGGGGCGTTCACGCCGAGCACGAGCAGGAGGATGAAAACGAGCAGCACGGCCGTTCCGGTCATGCCGGGCCCGACGAGGGGCCCGGCATCCGGCTGGGTGATGACATCCGTGTTGGTGGCCAGGCTGATCAGGCCGAAGGCGGCGACCACCAGCGCGAGGTAGAGCACCGCCGTGAAGACGGCGAGGATCGTCGCGTATTTCTGGTAGTCCCGCACAAGGGCGAGCTTAGGCCGAACGGGTGAGCTGCGGACCTTCGGCGAGCTGGCGCTCGTACTCGGCGCGGGATTCGGCGTTGCGGGCGGTGACGGAGCGTCCGCTGCGGGCGATCCAGGCGCCGGCCCAGATCGGCACCTCGCGGGCGATGACCGCCGCGGCGATGGCGAGCGGGTTCAGCCAGAGCGTGTTGACGAACCGCAGGGCCTCATCCGGGGAGTAGTTCCACGCCTGCACGGTGAGCAGGGCTCCACCGATGTAGGAGAAGTACACGACGGCTGCAACCACGAAGCCGAAGAGCACGTAGGCCCACCAGCCGCCGCGGTTGACGAGGGCGACGAGCACCGCGAGGGCGAGGAAGAAGAAGAAGACCGGGATGTAGAACACGGGCCGGATGACGAACTCGGTGAACCGTGCGGTCGCTTCGGCGGCGCTGTCAACGTTGACGCCGACGACGATCATCGCGACGAGCGCGTAGACGGCTGCGTAGACGACCGTTGCGAGTGCGGCGACGAGGATGCCCGGGGCGCGGTTGCCGCGGTTGCGCGGAGGCGTGGGGGCCTGCACGTAGATGGGCTGCGCGGTGGGGGTCTGGGCTGCCGTCGGCGTTTCGGCCTGAACGGCCGGTTGGGTCTTCGTCGGGGAGTACTCGGGGTACTCGTCGCGCGGCGTGTACTCGGGGGCCGGGGGCGCGGCGGCGGCTGCGGCGGCTGTCGCTGCTCCTGTGCCGACCGTGGCGGCGGGCCGGTACGGCTCGTGCGTGAGGGTCTCGTCCTGCCCGGTGTCGGAACGGTCCGCGGACGCGGCCTCCGGCTCGGACGCGGCGGCGTGCGAGCCCGTTCCCGTGAAGCCGTTCGGGTCGGTCTCGGTGGCGGCGTGGCGCTCGTCGGAGTGCTGCTCGGTGGACTCCGGGGAGTCGGCGGGCTCGCGAGCCTCGCCGGCATCCGACGGGTTCTCGTCCCGGTTCTGGTCGTTCCGGTTGCCGTTGTTGGGCGTTGTGTCGCTCATGCTGCGCTCCTCGTGGCCTGCGCCGTAGTTCTCTGCAGCAACTGTAGCAACGCGCCGGCCCGGATCAGCGAACGACTGGGCGCGCGGCGCGCCTAACCCGTCTCGACGAGCGCGTTCGCACTCGGGTCGAGCAGCACGTAGACGAAGGCGGTGATCGTGCCGGTCACGTTGCCGGAGTCTTCTTCCTCCGAGGTCTTGAACGTGGTCACCATGACCAGTCGCTTGCCCTTCTGCAGCCCCTCGACAAAGGTGAGCACGTCGTCGTAGCGACCGTTGACCTCGAGCGAGATGGGTACGGCGACGAAGTTCTGCGCAGTCACCAGCGGATTCACGACCGGGGCAGGAACCGCGGCGGCTGCCGCCGCTTCTGCCGCGACTGCTGCTGCAGCGGCAGCGTCGACAGGTGCCGCGGCCGCGGCATCGCCCGTAGCGGCGCCCTCATCCGCCGCAGCCTCGGCGGCGGGGGCAGCGATGACGGGCACATACGGCTGGGCGTCGCTGACTGTGAGCTGGGTGAGCGCGACCCTGTGCTTCTCAGCCATCGTGCCGAGCTGGCCGACGAACGCCGGCATGTCCGGCCCGCTCGGCACGGACTCCCGAAGGTCCGCGAGCTCGTCGCGGAGGTCGTCGATGCTCTCGAACTGTTCTTTGAGCGTCACCAACTGGGCCTCGAGATCGGTGTTCTGCGTCTCCACTGTCTCCTGTTGGGCCTTGGCCTCCCGCGCTTCGCTGAGCTTGGGCGAAATGCCGAGCATCCAGCCCAGCACGGCGACGATGCCGATCAGAAGGACAGCTCCGAGCACCCACAACCTGTTCATGTTCATGGCTACTTCTCCTCGGTGTCGGCGAAGCGGTTGGAGTACGCGCCTTCATTGATGTGCAGGGTGAGGTCGACCTGGTACGCGCCCGTGTCGGCGCGCCTGATTGAGGTCGGTGAGCCATCGGCATAGCCCGGCAAGGCCTTCATCCCCTCGAGCCAGTCGGGCACAGTCGGCAGGCCCGGGCTGGTCATCGTGATCATGATGGTGGCGATCCGCGCCGCCTGTAGCGGAACGGTCGGCTGTTCGAAGAGCACGAGCGGCGACGCCGCGCTGATGTCGACCGTGTCGATCGTCACATCCGATGGCAGCACGTCGCGGATCTCTTCGAGGTAGGCCTTCCAGTCCACCTCGGTGGAGGCGCCGACCTGGCGTGCGGCCATCGACAGGTCCACGTCATCCTGCACCTGGCGCACCTCCACGAACTTGGCCTGTTCGGCCAGGAGTTCGGTAGTGCGCTGCTGCACGGAGGCGAGCTGCGCCTGGCTCACGGCGGCCTGCCAGAACGCCACACCCGCGCCGGCGGCCACGAGCACGACCACCGCGACAACGGCAAAGCCGAGGTTCCGGCGGAGGACCTTGCCTCGCTGTCTGGCCTTGACGATGGGAGGCAGCAGGTCGACCCGCGGCTCCCCGCCGATGATCAGTTCGTCGGTTTCGGATGTGCGGCTCATGCTTTGCTCCCCAGCGCCAGGCCCAGCGCGACCAGGAATGCGCCCCTGGTGTGCGTCAAGGCAGTTGCGTCCACGCCGCGACCGAGGGTCACGGACCCGATCGATTCCGGAGCCACAACCGGAAGCCTCGTCATCTCCCCGAGCGCCTCGGCGAACCCGCCCAGTTGCGCCCCGCCGCCGGTGAGCACGATGCGCGTCACCGTGAGGTGGTCGCGTGTGTTGGTGAAATAGTTGACGGTGTTCCGCAGGCTGTTGAGCAGCTCGGTCGTGACCTCGCGGATGATCGTGACGGCAGCGTGGTGTTCGGGCAGAGCGCCCGCCGGGGACAGGCCAAGGTTCCTCTTCATGGCCTCTGCCTGTTCGGCGTCGATGGTCAGGCGAACGGTGAGGGCCTGGGTGAGGTCGTCGCCGCCGGTCGGGATCAGGCGCACGAACTGGGGCACGCCGGCGATGGTAATGACCACGCTCGTCGTTCCGGCGCCGACGTCGATCTGCACGACCGCCCCATCGGTGTTCTCGCCTCGGTGGATGGCTCGGCTAAGCGCGAACGGGATGAGGTCGACTTCGACGGGTGTCAGCCCGGCGAGCTCGGCTGCGAGCACATTGCCGAGCACCGCTTCCTTCACCGCCGCGATCAGCAGGCCATTGATCTGCGGGCCGGTTTCTCCCTCGCTCTCGGAGATCGGGTAAAAGTCGAGCAGCGCGTCGGCGACCGGCACGGGCAGCATGTCCTGTACCTGGAAGGGCAGCGCCTCGCGGATGTGCTTCATAGAGGCCTTGGGCACCGCGAGATCCCGAGCCAGCACCCGGTGGTTTCCCATGCCGAGCACGACGTTCTTGCTTTTGAACCCCCCGGCAGACCACAGCTGCTTGATGGCGGCCGCGACGGTGTTCGGCTCGACCACTTCGCCGCGGTTGACAGCACCACCCGGGAGCGCCACCTCATGGAAGCGCACCAGGGTTGGCTTCGCCTTGCCCGCGTCGCTCAGCTCCACGGCGCGCACCGCGGCGCTGCCGATGTCGATCCCTACGACGCTGGTCGTCATGGCTTCTCCCCCGCTATTCGTGTCGTCATGCCAAACCAAAGAGTGACAGGTACCACATGGCGATCGTCTCGCCGCCGAAAATGCCCAGCCACGCTCCGGCCAGCATCCACGGACCGAACGGAATACCGCTCTTCCTATTTGCCCTGCGGGTGATGACAAGCACAAGACTAAAGACACCGCCGAGCAGGAACGCGCTGAACACGCCGACGGCGAGCGGAGCCCAGCCGAGCCAGCCGAGGTAGAGGCCGAGCAGCCCGGCCAGTTTCACGTCACCCAGGCCCATGCCGCCGGGGTAGATGAGCGCAAGCAGCAGGTAGAGGCCGAACAGCGCCGCCCCGCCCGCCAGGGCTGTGAGCAGGCGCTCGGGCGTTCCCGCCAGGAGGGCGCCGCCGGTCAGCAGCACCGTCGCCACCGGGTACGCCGGCAGCACGATCCGGTTCGGCAGGGTGTGCGTGTCCAAGTCGATCATCCCGAGCGCCACGCTCACCGCCGCCAGGTACAAAAATGCCACGAGGACAACCACGAGCCCCGCGGTCGCGGTGGTCGAGCCCAGCCCGGTGGTCGAGCCTGTCGAGACCAATCCCCCCGACAACGCCCACAACGCCACAACCCCGAAGAACACAGCAGTCCCCAGCTCAACTAGCGGATACCGCACCGAGATCCCCGCCGCACAGTCGCGGCACCTCCCGCGCAACACCAGCCACGAAAACACCGGAACGTTGTCCCACGGCCGAATCCGCTCGCCGCAGCTCCCGCACGCGCTCGGCGGCGCGACGATCGAGCGCCCAGCAGGAAGACGGAATATCACCACGTTCAGAAACGATCCGATGAGAGAGCCGAAGACCCCGGCCACACCGGCCAGTGCGCCGACCATCAGCTAGCTCAGGTCCCGGAAGCTTGTTCTGCTCCCCAGGTGCGCGGGGATCGGCGGGGTGGGCGGCGGCCCGCCGAGGTTCACGCCCGGGATTCCCACCGGTGCGAAGTTCATCTGGGCCTGTTGGTTGAACTGCACCTTCGCCCCGTACAGCTGACCGCGCCAGTTGTTGCGGTCAATCAGGATATTGCAGGGCGTGTAGACCATCACGGACAGGGTCACGTCTGTGTTCGTCTCGTTGTTGAGGTAGATGTCCCCGGGTGCCACGCAGGTCGGTGCGTTGTTTGCGGTGTTGTCGGGCACAATGAGCCAGAGCTTGCGGCTACCCCCCGTCCCGGTGGCCTCGAGCTTGGTGATCGTAAAGCTCTTGGCAATGATGGCGACGTTGGCGTGCAGGGCAATCGGCTTGATGCTGCTCTCCGTCGTTATCCCGTTGGGGCAGTTCAAGGCATTGATCACGGTGGGAACGACAATGGCCTCCATCCACGCGGCTTCGAGGTTCTTGATCGAGCAGCTGGCGGGCGCCCCACCCCAGGGGATCTCCACATACCCCTGCCCTTTCCAGGTCGAGGTGAGGAACCACGCCGCCGAGGCAGGAGAGGCGTAGGGGTAGGGCACATCCACCCAGCTCGGAATGACCGGTGCCGGCGGCGGCGTCAGGCTCCCGACGCCGGTGCGGACAGTGCCCTGAACGGCGCCCGTGGCGACGGTGGCAGTGCCGCTCGAGAGGAGGTCACCCATGACCGTGGAACCCGCGGTGACGGTCGCGACGCTGGTTGCGGTTCCCGCCAGGATGATCGATTTCTTCACAGTGCTGCTCGACACGGTGGTGTTGCCGCCGGCCCAGATGCTGCCGTTGACGGTTCCCCCCACCGTCACGGCGCCATTTGCGATCACGTCGCCGTGGACCGTTCCTCCGGTGAGGGTGACGTTCTTCGACGCGTGAATGGAGCCGGTGACGTCGCAGTTGTTCAGGATGATGGAGCCGTCGCCCGCCATGACGCTGCCGGCGATCCCGCCGTTGGTCTTGCAGTCGATGTCGATGTCACCGTTCCCGACCTGCACGTCGGCAAGGATGCTGTCCGTGATGATCGGGTCGACGATGCCGAACTGGCTGTGCGTGGCCGCGAAGGTTTCCGCGTAGATCGCGGCCCCGGTCGCGGCAATCTGGGGTATGCCCGGGTAGGCGGGGATGTAGTCATAGAGGACCTCAATGCGTCGGGTGTCTCCGGATGATGCCCCGGACACGCCGTTAGCTTGTGCAAATCCGGTCGATGTGATGCGCACTTGTGAGGTGGTCGGGGACGGACAACCGGCCACCCAGCTGCCCGCCGTCAGCCCCGGAATCTCAACAATCGCGCTGTACTTCGGAATCTGCCCGGTCGGGGATGTGCTCGTGGGCGAACAGCCTCCGGCCGTCTGAAGGCCCACGAGTGCGACATCGATTCCGGATTCCGCGGCCGCTCGAGCCTGGACGGAGGCCTTGCTGCTGCTGGTGGCTTTGAGCCCGTTTATGCTCGCAGCAGTGATCGTCAGTCCGATCACGACGGTAACTGCCATCACACCGAGTACAGCCATGAGCGCGCTTCCGCCTTCCCCGTGGCGAACGTTCTTGACTCCGTGGGCTAGAAACATGGCGCGCTCACTTCCACTCCTGATACGGGCACGGGCTGGCGGCTGGTCAAAGTTGTGCTGATGCGTACGGCTTTGCCCTGTCCGCTTTTCACGTCCAGGGTGAGGTCCACCTGGCGACCAGACTTCGGGAAGACAGGGGCACCTGAAACCGGCGCTATTCCGGCTCCCAAGAGCGTCCAGCTGGCCACGCTCGCTGGGATGGTAGAGATCAACGTTGTCGAGGTCTTGGTGCGTACTTCGCCGTTGGCATACGACCACGCCTGGCAGTACCAGCTCGCCGTGGCGCCCGCGCCGGCCGTCCGGACAATGAGCAGTTCCGGTTGCACGCCGGCCGGGGTGTGCCAGATTGCACTCGCATTGCGAACGCCCTGGCCCAGGGATTTCGAGATGAGCTGCCCCGCAGTGCTGGCCTGGGTCGCGTCTCGCACGGTTCTCTCGGCGTTCAGCGAGTTGATCAGGAGCCCTCCGACAATCAGGAGGACCACCACCGAGAGCACCATGTAAATGAGGAGCTCGATGAGGGTGAAGCCACTGTCGGCGGAATCCCCGGCAGCAATCTGCCGGCGGGCGGGCATCAGGGCGCCCTCAGGTAGACCAGAGTCGTCGCTGACAGCGCCGGAATGGACGATCCCGTCACGGCGACCGACACGGTCACTTGTGTCGTCCTGGGGAAGACCGGCGACCCCGAAGTGCAGTTCGCCACTGTACGGGAGGCCTGGAAGGTCACGCCGCGAGCGTCGGTCACGCTTGGGACGGCGACAGCCCCAAACGATGTCAGGGATGCGCAGGTGTCGCCGGCTTGTCGGGCGGCATCCATCTGCTGGCTGACCATTTGGGTTGCTGTGGCTATCGTGGAATTGGTGAAGGAGGTCTTCATGGCACCGATCAGGAGCGGCAGAAATGCGATTGAGAGGAGGGCGAGCAGGAACATCGACACAACGATCTCGATCATGCCGAAACCGTTCTCTCGAGTTCCACGCGCTTGGCTCGACGGTGCGTGCTTCACGGCTGCGGATCTCCTCTCCCGAACCCATTGGACTCGTCTCCATAGGACAAGTGGGGCGCCGCGTGTGCGACGCCCCACCCCCATGTGGCTGCTTAGCAGGCAGTGCCTACGGCTACCCCGGTGCTGTCGGTGGTGCGGAAGATCGTCGCGCCGGCGCCGTTCGCGGTGCTCGTGCCGGAGATGCAGAACGCGGTGGCCGTCGCCGTCATGGTGAGGTTCGAATCGGCGCTCTTGGTGAAGTCAGCGGAAAGCGCCGCAAGGTTCGCCGGGGGAGTGCCGTTGTTCTTGACCATGTAGGAAACAGCGGCCGTCTTGGCGTTGGTGAGGTCCGACTTGACCGCGCTGTCGCGGGCTCCGGTCTGCTGGCCGAGGAAGACGGGGATGGCGATCGCGGCGAGCACGCCGATGATGAGAACGACGACAAGAAGCTCGATCAGAGTGAAGCCCTTTTCTTTGCTGTCCTGGTTGGAGCGCTTGCGGGCAAGCGCCTCAGTGATACTTTTGATCATGTGAGTGTCCTTTGCTGGATGGGTTCTGGGAAAGGCTTTGCGTTGCCTGATTTGAAGCTTATGGGCCACGGCGTGGGGGAATATCCCACGTACAGGGGGTTTAGCGTCTGATCACGCCCCCAGTGCGGGGGCGGCTATTTGACGTATTGGAAGATTGTGAACATGGGCATGTAGAGCGCAACGATCATTCCGCCCACCACTATGCCGATGAACGCGATCATCAAAGGCTCGATCAGGGCCGTGAGCTGCTCGGCCGTGGCCTGCACCTCCTGGTCGTAGAAGTCGGCGATCTTGCCGAGCATCTGCTCCAGAGCGCCGGCGTCTTCTCCGACAGCGATCATCTGAGTGACCATGGCAGGGAAGACCGGCTCGAGGCTGAGCGGACCGGCGATCGACCTGCCCTGGCGCACAGATTCCTGCACCTTATGCAGGGCCGATTCCACTACCCAGTTGCCCGAGGTCTCGCCAACGATGCTGAGCGATTGCAGAATGGGAACACCCGCGCCGATCATGGTGGAGAAGTTACGACTGAAGCGGGCTATCGCCAGCTTCTTCATCAGCGGCCCGAAGACGGGCAGTCGGAGCTTGAGCGGGTCGACGATCTTGCGAACCCGTTCGGTGTTCTTGTTCTTCTTCCACCAGACGGTGAAGCCAACCCCGCCGATGATCAGCAGCGGCAGAAGCCACACCATTGCCTTCGAAACGACCACGAGCACCATGGTCGGCGCCGGCAGTTCGCCGCCGAAGCCTTTGAACATCTTCTCGAACACCGGAACGATAAAGGTGAGCATGCCGATCACGGCGACCACCGCCATGCAGAGCACGATTGTCGGGTAGGCCATCGCGGACTTGATGGTGTCGCGGAGCTTGCCCTCCGCCTCGAAGTTGCCCGCCACCGAGTTGAGCGAACTCTCTAGGAACCCGCCGGTCTCCCCCGCTTTGACCAGGTTGATCATGATTGGAGGGAAGACCGTGTTGTGTTTGTCCATGGCCTCGGACAGGGACACACCGGTCTCGACGTCGTTGCGGATAGTGGTCAGGATGCGGGCAAGTTCTTTGTTCTCGGTCTGCTCCGCGAGGATGTTCAGCGTGCGGAGCAGCGAGAGTCCGGCAGAGGTCATCGTCGCCATCTGGCGGCTCATGATGGCAAGGTCCTTGAGCCCGACGCCCTTGCCGAAGCCCGGAATCTTGATCTCCATGCTAAGGCCGGTGCCCACCGGGACTTCGGACACGGTGATCGGCGCCAGCCCCATGGTGCGCATGCGGCCCATGGCCGCTGCCTCCGAGGCGGCGTCCAAACGACCCTTGACGACCTTGCCGGCCGCGTTGCGGCCCTTGTAGGCGAAGGCCAGGCTGGGGGCCACTTACTTTCCCTTGGGCGAGAAGGAGTCGCCGAAGTCGATGCCGCCGGACATGGGAGAATCGGAGGGGTCAATTCGGCGGATCAGTTGCGCGAGCCCCTCGAGGTCCTGCGCCTTCTCTTCTGCGGACAGGCGCGTGATCAGGCCGCTGTTGACGAGCTCGGCCAGGTGCTGGTCCATGGTGTGCATGCCCTGGGCGCGACCAGCCTGCATCGCCGAGGCGATCTGGTAGGTCTTGCCCTCGCGGATGAGGTTCGCGATCGCGGAGGTCGTGGCAAGGACCTCGGTGGCGACCACGCGGCCGCCGCCGACCTTCTTCACCAGGGTCTGACAGACGACGCCCTGCAGGGTGGCGGCGAGCTGCGCCCGCACCTGCCCCTGCTGGTGCGGCGGGAAGACGTCGATGACCCGATCGATCGTCTGCGCGGCCGACTGCGTGTGCAGGGTGGCGAAGACGAGGTGGCCGGTCTCGGCGGCGGTCAGGGCGACCGAGATGGTCTCAAGGTCGCGCAGCTCGCCGATCAGGATGACGTCGGGGTCCTGCCGCAGCACGTGCTTGAGCGCGGCCGCGAAGCTGTGCGTGTCGCTGCCGACCTCGCGCTGGTTGACCAGCGACTTCTGGTGCCGGTGCAGGAACTCGATCGGGTCTTCGACGGTGACGATGTGGTCGGCGCGGGTGCGGTTGACGAGGTCGACGAGCGCGGCCAGGGTGGTCGACTTGCCCGAACCTGTGGGGCCGGTGACGAGCACGAGACCACGCGGGATCGCCGCGAACTGGGCGACCGACTCGGGCACGCCCAGGTCCTTCAGCTGCTTGATCTCTCGCGGGATCAGTCGGAAGGCACCGCCGATCGAGCTGCGCTGCTGGTAGTAGTTCACGCGGAACCGCGCCCCACCGGCGGTGTAGGCGAAGTCGAGTTCGAGTTCACGCTCGAACTCCTCGCGCTGCGCCTGGGTCAGGATGCTGTAGAGCGCCGACAGGACCTTGTCGCGCATCCACTTAGTCGAGCCGTCGATGGGACGCAGGCCGCCGTCGACGCGGATGCTCGGCGGCGCGCCTACCGTGACGTGCAGGTCGGAGGCGTTGAGGTCGAGCACCTCGGCGAGGGCGCCCATGAGGTCGGGGTCGGGCGCGTTCGTGTCGCCGGCGCGGCTGCGGCGCGGGCGATCGGAGAAGGTCACGATCTCCGCCTCGGGGACGCCGCCGAACTGACCGAGCTGGCCTTCGGGGAGACCCGAGGGCGGGCGCAGGGCAGGCGTGTTGAAGTCCGACTCCACCTCGGTCGCCGCCGCGGCCTCGGCATCAACGGCGGCAGCCGCGCCGAGCTCGGGCTCGCTGAGACTCCAGCTGGCCGCCGTGGTGCCCGGCGGCGTGACCGGAATCTCGTAGATGGGCTGGTTCATGCGGATTTCCCCTTCGGCACTATGCGACCACCCGGAGAATTTCCTCGATGGACGTCAAACCAAGTCGAACTTTCGCCCAACCGTCTTCACGCAGCGTGAGCATCCCCTGCTCGCACGCGGCCCTGGAGATGTCCGCGCTCGACGCGCGGGCAACCGTGAGGCGTTCGATCTCTTCCGAAACCGTCATGACCTCGTGCACGGCGACGCGCCCTCGGTAGCCGGTGTTGGAACAGCTCGCGCATCCAACCGGCTTGTACAGCGTCGGCGGCGGAAGACTCGGATCGAAGCGTATGCCCAGGCTTTGCAGCTCGGCCGCGTCATGCTCGCCCGGCGCCTTGCAGCGCGGGCAGAGTCGCCGCGCGAGCCGCTGGGCCACGACGCAGTCGAGCGCGGAGCCGACCAGGAACGGCTCAATGCCCATCTCGGTGAGGCGGGTGATCGCGCTGGGCGCGTTGTTGGTGTGGAGCGTGGAGAGCACGAGGTGGCCGGTGAGGGCCGCCTCGATGGCGATCTGCGCGGTCTCGTGGTCGCGGATCTCACCGAGCAGCACGACGTCGGGGTCCGAACGCAGGATCGAGCGCAGGGCGCTGGCGAAGGTGAGGCCGGCCTTGACGTTGACCTGCACCTGGTTGATGCCCGCCATCCGGTACTCCACCGGGTCTTCGACGGTGATCACGTTGATCTCCGGCCGGGCGACCGAGTTCAGGGTCGTGTACAGCGTCGTCGACTTGCCGGAGCCCGTGGGCCCGGTCACGAGGATCATCCCGTACGGCTTGGAGTACGCCGTCTTGTAGGCCTCGGCGTTGTACTCGAGCAGGTTGAGGGCCGAGAGGCTCATGGTGGTGCTCGCGTTGTCGAGGATTCGCATGACGATCTTCTCGCCCCACACCGTGGGCAGGGTCGCCACGCGCAGGTCGATCTTGCGGCCGCCGTGGCTGACCGACATGCGGCCGTCCTGCGGTTTGCGTCGCTCGGCGATGTCGATGTCGCTCATGATCTTGAGCCGCGAGATCACGCCGTTCTGGATGCTCTTCGGCGCGGTTTGCATTTCGTGCAGCACGCCGTCGATGCGGTAGCGCACGCGGAGGCTGTTCTCGGCCGGCTCGATGTGGATGTCGGAAGCCAGGTCCTGGATCGCCTGGCTCACCAGGAGGTTCACGAAACGCACGATCGGGGCGTCGTCGTCGCCGGCATCGGCCAGCCCGAACGAGGAGCTTTCGATTGCGGCGTTCTCGTCCTCCAGGGTGGAGGTGAGGTCGCTGAGTTCGTCGTCGGCGCGGTGGTAGCGGGCGAGGGCGCCGAGCAGGTCGGAGCGTTCGGCTACGACCGGGACCACGCGCATCCGTGCCGCTTCGCGCACGTCGTCGATGGCGAAGACGTTGCCGGGGTCGACCATAGCGAGCACGAGGTGGCCGCCGTCGATCTTGATCGGGAGCACGTTGTGGCGTCGGCAGACTGCGGCGGGAACGAGCGAGACGGCGAGCCGGTCAACCGGGTAGTCGAGCAGCTCGACGAAGGGCAGGTTCGCCTGCGCGGCGACGGCCCTGGCGAACTGGATCTCGCTGATCACGCCGCTCTTGACCAGGGCGCGCACGGCGCTCTCGTCGGCCGGATCGCCGGACATGAGGGTGTCGAGCACCTCGATGGGCAGGAGGCCGTGCAGGATCAGGATTTCGGTCAGGGTTGCCACGTTGGTACTCCCCCCGGGTCGGGCGCTGCATGCGGAACCGTCGGGCGGTGCAGGGTAAGGCTGTGCCCGTCGTGTGATTTAGCTCAAGGCTAACGGTACCGGCGGCCCGACACGCTCGACAGTCCCGCGATCTGGGGGTGAGTCGGCGCCGGATGTCTCGCGAAGCTACGCGGCCTTCCAGACATTGGCGATGATGTCGTGCGTGTAGCCGTCCGGGCCGGCGTTCGTGTACTTCGTGGCCAGCCAGATGCCGTCGCGCAGGAAGTGCGATTCGCCGAACGTTCCGGACTCCGTGGTCGTCTGGATGACGCAGCGGAGGCCCTCGAGCTCCTCGTAGCAACGGAGGCCGGCCTCCTCGAGCCGGGCCTTGACCGCGGCGCCCTGCTCCGGTGTGACCCAGACCAGGTCGGTGACGACGCCGGTGTCGGAGCCGCCCGCCGCGGCGCCCCAGATACAGTTCAGGTTCTCGGCCGTGTCAATGACCGTGCGGAGCTCTGCATCGTCGGATCCGTAGAGTACCTCGCCGCCCGGGGCGGTCGTCCAGACCGGGTTCAGCACGAGGTCGCCCATGGCCGCCACCATCGACGGGCTGTAGAGCTCGTCGCAGCTCGTCGGCCGCGGCGTCCCGTCGTCGGGAACCGGCGTAGGGGTCGGCGTGATCGGCAGGGCGGTCGCGGGAGAGCTGGGCACCGGGCGCGCGGCGGGGGCATCCGGGCCGGTCGGAGTGGTCGGGCTGGTCCCCCTGGGCAGGAGGGCCAGGACCACTAGGGCGACGACCGCGATCACGGCGACCGCAAGCAGCACGAAGACCCAGGGCCGCGGCGCCCCGGCGGGCCGCCCGGCACCCGGTGCGCGTCGAGGTCGATCAGCGGCCACCGGTTACCCCTTCGAGATTGGCTCTACCTTATCGCTCAGCGTTAACAGCGGATGGCCCCCTGCCGAAGCAGGGGGCCATCCGCTGGATGAGACGAGGTACTAGTTGTACGTACCGGGCGTCGCGTCGTCCGACGAGAAGCTTTCGAAGTCGACGAAGCTCAGGTCACCCTCGTTGAACGACGCATCATCGGTGAAGATGCGGTTCGGGTAACGCTCAGCCTTGGCTTCATCCGTTGCCTCGACGGTGACGTCGCGGTAGCGGGGAAGACCGGTGCCGGCCGGGATCAACTTACCGATGATCACGTTCTCCTTGAGGCCCATCAGCGGGTCGCTCTTGCCTTCCATGGCCGCCTGGGTCAGAACCCGCGTGGTCTCCTGGAAGGAAGCGGCCGACAGCCACGACTCGGTAGCCAGCGAAGCCTTGGTGATACCCATGACTTCCTGACGAGCCGAAGCCGTCTTCTTGCCCTCGGTGAGCGCGGTGCGGTTGAGCTCGTTGTACTTCAACCGGTCAACGAGCTCGCCCGGCAGGAGGCCGGTGTCGCCGTGGTCGACGACGGTCACCTTGCGGAGCATCTGGCGAACGATGACCTCAATGTGCTTGTCGTGGATCGGCACGCCCTGCGAACGGTAGACATCCTGCACGCCACCAACGATGTGCTTCTGCACCTCGCGCACACCCTTGACTCGAAGAACTTCCTTCGGGTCGACGGCGCCGATGATGATCTGCGTGCCGAGCTCGACGTGCTGGCCATCCTCGACGAGGAGGGTCGAACGCTTGAGCACCGGGTAGGCAATCGCTTCGTCGCCGTTGTCGGGGGTCAGGATCACCTTGCGGCTGCGGTCCGTGTCCTCGATCGTGATGCGACCGGCGGTGTCGACGATCGGCGATGCGCCCTTGGGGGTACGCGCCTCGAACAGTTCCTGCACGCGCGGCAGACCCTGGGTGATGTCGTCGGCGGATGCCGAACCACCGGTGTGGAAGGTACGCATCGTGAGCTGGGTACCCGGCTCACCGATGGACTGTGCGGCGATGATACCGACGGCCTCACCGATGTCGACGAGCAGCCCGGTGGCAAGCGAGCGGCCGTAGCAGACAGCACACACACCGACGGCCGACTCACACGTGAGCACCGAACGCACCTTGATGTTCTCAACGCCCGCTTCGACCAGCTTGCCGATGAGCACGTCGCCCACGTCGGCTCCGGCGTCTGCGACGACCTCGCCCTTGGCGTTGACCGCGGGAGCGGCCAGGCTGCGAGCGTAAACCGCGTTCTCGACGTTGGGGTGGCGAACCAGTGCCCCGGTCGAGTCGGCGACAGCGATCGGCAGCTCGAGGCCCTTGGTCGTTCCACAGTCGTCTTCGCGGATGATGACATCCTGCGAGACGTCCACGAGACGACGCGTGAGGTAACCCGAGTCGGCGGTACGAAGCGCCGTGTCGGCCAGACCCTTACGAGCACCGTGAGTAGCAATGAAGTACTCGGCGACGGACAGGCCTTCGCGGTAGCTCGAGATGATCGGGCGAGGGATGATCTCACCCTTCGGGTTGTTCACCAGGCCTCGCATACCGGCGATGTTGCGCACCTGCAGCCAGTTACCACGAGCACCGGATGTCACCATGCGGTTGATCGTGTTGTCTTCCGGGAAGTTCTCCTGCATGGCCTTGGCAACGTCTTCCGTTGCGCGGGTCCAGATCTGGATGAGCTCCTGGCGACGCTCGAGGTCGGTCGTGAGACCCTTCTCGAACTGCGACTGGACCTTGGCGGCCTGCTTCTCGTAGCCGGCAACGATCTGCGGCTTGTTCGGCGGGGTCAGGATGTCGCTGAGGGCGACGGTCACGCCCGAGCGGGTAGCCCAGTAGAAACCGGCGTCCTTGACGCGGTCAAGCGTCGCGGCAACTTCCACCTTCGGGTAGCGCTCGGCGAGGTCGTTGACGATCCCGGAGAGCGTGCCCTTGTCGGCCACCTTCTCGAAGTACGGGTAGTCGACCGGCATGGCCTCGTTGAAGATCGCGCGTCCGAGCGTGGTGGTCACGAGGACCGTTCCCACGGCCTGGCCGTTGACAAGCTCGACACCCTCGGGCTGCGTGCCCTCGGAGAAGTACTTGTCGGTCAGGCGGATGCGCACCTTGGCGTTGAGGTCGAGCGACTTCTGGTCGAAGGCGAGGATCGCCTCTGACGTGGAAGAGAACGCTCGGCCTTCGCCTTCGACGCCTTCCTTGAGCGTGGTCAGGTGGTGCAGACCGATGATCATGTCCTGTGTGGGCAGGGTCACCGGGCGGCCGTCTGACGGCTTCAGGATGTTGTTCGACGCGAGCATCAGGATGCGCGCTTCGGCCTGGGCTTCCATCGACAGCGGCAGGTGGACTGCCATCTGGTCACCGTCGAAGTCGGCGTTGAACGCGGCACAGACGAGGGGGTGCAGCTGGATGGCCTTACCCTCAACGAGCTGAGGCTCGAACGCCTGGATGCCCAGGCGGTGAAGCGTCGGTGCACGGTTCAGCAGCACGGGGCGCTCGCGGATGATCTCCTCGAGCACGTCCCAGACCTGCGGGCGGCTGCGCTCAACCATGCGCTTGGCGGCCTTGATGTTCTGAGCGTGGCTCAGGTCGATCAGACGCTTGATCACGAACGGCTTGAACAGCTCCAGCGCCATCTGCTTGGGCAGACCACACTGGTGCAGCTTGAGCTGCGGGCCGACGACGATGACCGAACGGCCCGAGTAGTCGACGCGCTTGCCGAGCAGGTTCTGACGGAAGCGACCCTGCTTGCCCTTGAGCATGTCGCTCAGGGACTTGAGGGCGCGGTTGCCGGTACCGGTGACGGGGCGGCCACGACGACCGTTGTCGAACAGCGCGTCAACGGCTTCCTGCAGCATCCGCTTCTCGTTGTTCACGATGATCTCGGGAGCACCAAGGTCAAGCAGACGACGCAGGCGGTTGTTGCGGTTGATCACACGACGGTAGAGGTCGTTGAGGTCCGAGGTCGCGAAGCGGCCACCGTCGAGCTGCACCATCGGGCGCAGTTCCGGCGGGATGACCGGCACGACGTCGAGCACCATCGCGGCCGGCGAGTTGCCGGTCATGATGAATGCGTTGACCACGCGGAGGCGCTTGATCGCACGGATCTTCTTCTGGCCCTTGCCCTCGGCGATCTGCAGGTGCAGGTTTTCGCTTTCGGTGACCAGGTCGAAGGCCAGCAGGCGCTTCTTGATGGCTTCGGCACCCATGTAGGCGTCGAAGTACATGCCGAAGCGGTCCTGCAGCTCGTGGAAGACCGAGTCCTCGGGCTTCAGGTCGCCGACCTTGAGGGTGCGGAAGTCTTCCCACACGCGCTCGAGGTGAGCGATCTGCTCGTCGAGGGACTTGCGGACCTGGCTCATCTCCTTCTCGGCCGAGTCCTTGGCACGCTTCTTCTGGTCGCTCTTGGCGCCTTCGGCCTCCAGTGCTGCGAGGTCGGTTTCGAGGCGCTGCAGGCGGTCGGCGATCCGGGAATCGCGCTGACCCTCGATGGTCTTGATCTCGAGGCGCAGTTCGTTCTCCAGGCCAGGCATGTCCTGGTGGCGACCGTCTTCGTCAACCGTGATGACCATGTACGCCGCGAAGTAGATGACCTTTTCGAGGTCCTTCGGGGCCATGTCCAGCAGGTAGCCGAGGCGCGAGGGAACACCCTTGAAGTACCAGATGTGGGTGACCGGGGCGGCGAGCTCAATGTGGCCCATGCGCTCACGGCGCACCGACGACTTGGTGACCTCTACGCCACAGCGCTCACAAACGATGCCTTTGAAGCGCACTCGCTTGTACTTGCCGCAGGAGCACTCCCAGTCGCGGGACGGGCCGAAGATCTGTTCGCCGAACAGTCCGTCCTTTTCCGGCTTGAGCGTGCGGTAGTTGATGGTTTCGGGCTTCTTGACCTCACCGTGCGACCAACGACGGATGTCGTCAGCGGTAGCCAGGCCAATGCGAAGCTCGTCAAATGTTGTTACGTCGAGCAATTTCTCTCCTTGGAAAGTTTTCGAAGTCTCTTCAGTGGCCAGGCTTAGATGTCGTCAATGGATGACGACTCAAACCGGGTGGAAATGTTGATGCCCAGTTCCTCCGCAGCGCGGAAGACCTCGTCATCCGTGTCGCGCAGGCTGACTGCGGTACCGTCCGCCGAGAGCACCTCGACGTTCAGGCACAGCGACTGCATTTCCTTGATCAGAACCTTGAAGCTCTCCGGAATACCGGGCTCCTGGATGTTCTCGCCCTTGACGATCGCTTCGTACACCTTGACGCGGCCGAGGATGTCGTCCGACTTGATGGTCAGGAGTTCCTGCAGGGCGTAAGCGGCTCCGTATGCTTCGAGCGCCCACACCTCCATCTCACCGAAACGCTGTCCACCGAACTGCGCCTTACCACCCAGCGGCTGCTGCGTGATCATGGAGTACGGACCGGTCGAACGTGCGTGAATCTTGTCGTCAACCAGGTGGTGGAGCTTCAGGATGTACATGTAGCCAACGGAGATCGGCCGCGGGAACGGCTCGCCGGAGCGGCCATCGAACAGCATGGTCTTTCCGGTGGAGTCGATCAGGCGGTCGCCATCGCGGGTCTTGGTCGTCGAGTCCAGCAGACCCTCGATCTCGGCCTCGAGCGCGCCGTCGAACACCGGGGTCGCAACCTTGGTGCCCGGGGCTGCGCTGTGCGCCTGCTCGGGGAGCTTGGCAGCCCACTTGGGCTTGCCCTCGACGTTCCAGCCCTGCTTGGCGATCCAGCCGAGGTGGGTTTCGAGCACCTGACCGAAGTTCATTCGACCGGGGATACCCAGCGGGTTGAGGATGATGTCAACCGGGGTTCCGTCGGCGAGGAACGGCATGTCCTCGACGGGCAGGATCTTGGAGATGACACCCTTGTTGCCGTGACGGCCGGCAAGCTTGTCACCTTCGGTGATCTTGCGCTTCTGGGCGATGAAGACGGCAACGCGCTGGTTGACGCCCGAGCCGAGCTCGTCGTCGCCATCCTGCGAGTCAAACACCTTGACGCCGATGATCGTGCCGCGCTCACCGTGGGGAACCTTCAGGCTCGTGTCGCGAACTTCGCGGCTCTTCTCGTTGAAGATGGCGCGCAGCAGGCGCTCCTCGGCGGAAAGCTCGGTCTCGCCCTTCGGCGTGACCTTGCCCACGAGGATGTCGCCGGGGCGAACCTCGGCGCCGATCCGAATGATGCCACGCTCGTCGAGGTCGGCGAGGAGGTCAGGCGACACGTTGGGCAGGTCGCGAGTGATCTCTTCCTTGCCCAGCTTGGTGTCGCGGGCGTCGACCTCGTACTCCTCGATGTGAATCGAGGAGAGGGTGTCGTCCTTCACCAGGTTCTGGCTCAGGATGATCGCGTCCTCGAAGTTGTGACCCTCCCACGGCATGAATGCCACGAGGAGGTTCTTTCCGAGGGCGAGCTCTCCGTTGTCGGTGGCCGGGCCATCGGCGATGACCTCGCCGACCTCAATACGGTCGCCCGCATTGACGATGACGCGGTGGTTGTAGCTCGTTCCCTGGTTGGAGCGGGCGAACTTGCGCAGGTAGTAGTCCTGCGTTCCGCCCTCGTCCAGCTGGATGGTGACGACGTCGGCCGAAACCTCCATCACCACACCGGCCTTGTCGGCGGTGAGCACGTCGCCGGCGTCGATGGCCGCGAAGACCTCCATACCGGTTCCGACCAGCGGGCTGTCGCTGAGAAGAAGCGGCACGGCCTGACGCTGCATGTTGGCACCCATGAGCGCACGGTTAGCATCGTCGTGCTCGAGGAACGGGATGAGCGAGGTCGCGACCGACACCATCTGGCGCGGCGAGACATCCATGTAGCCGATTTCGTCGGCGGGGAAGAGGTCGACCTCTCCACCCTTCTTACGAGCCAGCACGCGGTCTTGCGCGAAGTGCGAGTCCTTGGTGAGCGGCGCGTTTGCCTGGGCGACGATGAACTCGTCTTCCTCGGACGCGGTCAGGTAGTCGATATCCGTGGTGACGTTGCCGTTGACTACACGGCGGTACGGGGTCTCGATGAAACCGAAGGCGTTGATGCGGGCGAACGATGCGAGCGAACCGATCAGGCCGATGTTCGGGCCTTCCGGGGTCTCGATCGGGCACATGCGGCCGTAGTGCGAGGGGTGAACGTCTCGCACCTCGACGCCGGCGCGGTCACGGGACAGACCACCCGGGCCGAGCGCAGACAAGCGACGCTTGTGCGTGAGGCCCGCGAGCGGGTTGTTCTGGTCCATGAACTGCGAGAGCTGCGAGGTACCGAAGAACTCCTTGATCGCGGCAACGACGGGGCGCACGTTGATCAGGGTCTGCGGGGTGATCGCTTCGATGTCCTGCGTGGTCATGCGCTCGCGAACGACGCGCTCCATGCGGGACAGGCCGGTGCGGACCTGGTTCTGGATCAGCTCGCCGACGGCGCGGATACGACGGTTACCGAAGTGGTCGATGTCGTCGATGTCGATCCGGATGTCGGTCTTCTTGCCCTCGCGGGTGCCGACGATCGTCGTCTGGTTGTCGTGCAGCGCGACGAGGTACTTGATCGTGGCCAGGATGTCCTGGAGCGTCAGTACGGAGTCGCTGAGCGGGGCCTCGAGGCCGAGCTTGCGGTTGATCTTGTAACGACCAACCTTGGCCAGGTCGTAGCGCTTGGAGTTGAAGAAGAAGTTGTCCAGGAGCGCGCGTGCGGCCTCGGCGGCAACCTGCTCGCCCGGGCGGAGCTTGCGGTAGATGTCCTTGAGGGCTTCTTCCTTGGTGAGGATGTTGTCCTTCTCGAGGGTGAGCTCGATGGACGCGAAGCCCTTGAACTCCTCGAGGATTTCCTCGCTGGTGAGTCCGAGCGCCTTGAGGAAGACGGTCACGGACTGCTTGCGCTTGCGGTCGATGCGAACGCCGACCTGGTCGCGCTTGTCGATCTCGAATTCGAGCCAGGCACCACGGCTCGGGATGACGCGAGCGGAGTAGATGTCCTTGTCGGAGGTCTTCTCCTGCTGGCGGTCGAAGTAGACGCCGGGCGAACGCACGAGCTGCGAGACGACGACACGCTCGGTGCCGTTGATCACGAAGGTGCCCTTGGGCGTCATGAGGGGGAAGTCACCCATGAACACGGTCTGGGTCTTGATCTCACCGGTGAGGTGGTTCATGAACTCAGCGTTCACATAGAGCGGTGCGGAGTAGGTCTTGCCCTTTTCCTTGCACTCGTCGATGGTGTACTTCTCCGGCTCGAGCTCCGGGTTGGTGAACGACAACTGCATCGTTTCGCCGAGGTCCTCGATGGGAGAGATCTCTTCGAAGATTTCGTCGAGTCCGGTACGGCTGGGCAGGTCCTGACGACCGGCCTTCTGCGCCTCAGCGAGGCGCGCCTTCCAGATGTCGTTCCCGACAAGCCAGTCAAAGCTCTCGGTCTGCAAAGCGAGCAGATCCGGAACAGTGAGGTTGTCGCTGATCTTTGCGAACGAAAGACGCTCTGCTGAGCGACCGTTCTTGGGTGAGTTGGTGGTTGCGTTGCGCGCAGCAGCCAAGAAAATAACCTCCGTGGACCCCGTCAGGCCTAGTTACTGTTATTAAGGGATTACTCCACAGACCCTCTGAAGTCTGAGACCTCGTGGAAGATGTGCCGCAAGTTGGCTTGAGCACGCAAAGCCGACCGCAATATGAAGGCAGAGTTAATCTGGGAGCGCAAAGATCAATCATATTGTTTTTGAATCGCCGTGTCCACTGGATTCTTGACCTTGTGCAAATTCTCAGGTATAACCCCGCTTCGCCCCCCTCCTCCTCTCCCCGCCTCCGCCTCCGCCTCCCCCTCCCCCTCCGCGAAACCGCACTTGTGCGCGTTATAACCCCCGAATAACGCGCACGACTGCAGGTTCGCGGGGGTCGAACGCGTTCGACGGGGGAAGATGGGGGGATGAGCAGGGGCGAGCAGCAGCATCCGTCGATCGTTTTGAAGCTGAGCGGGCACGTGGCCGTGATCGAGCCCGACCGCTTCACGCCGGGCAGCTTCCAGCTGATCGTGGACGGCACGCCGCAGTCGCACGTGAACATGGACAACCCGGGCGAGCTGTTCTTCGAGTACGTGCAGCGCATCGGCCACGTCATCGACCTGATCGGCGACCCCGGCGAGCCGATCACCGCGGTGCACCTCGGCGGCGGCGCCCTGACGCTCCCCCGCTACGTCGAGGCCACCCGGCCCGGCTCACGCCAGCAGGTGGTTGAACTCGAGAGCGACCTGATCGACCTGGTGCGCGCCGAGCTGCCCTGGGACAAGCGCGCCCAGCTGCGCGTGAGGCACGGCGACGCCCGGGAGGTGCTCGGCAAGCTGCCCGCGGGGCTGCGGGGCGCGGTCGACCTCGTGGTCGTCGACGTCTTCTCCGGCGCGCGCACCCCCGCGCACGTGACCAGCCGCGAGTTCTACGAACTGGCCGCGCCGCTGCTGAGCCCGCGCGGGGTGCTCGCCGTGAACGTCGCCGACGGCCCCGGTCTGGCCTTCGCCCGCGGCCAGGCCGCCACGCTGTCCGCCGTGTTCGCGCACGTGATCGGGCTGGCCGAGACGCAGGTGCTCAAGGGCCGACGCTTCGGCAACATCGTCTTCGTGGCCGCGAACACGTCGATCGACACCGACTGGATCCCGCGGCTGCTGGCCGGCGGGCCGCACCCGGCGAAGGTGATCGAAGGCGCCGAGTTCCGTCAGTTCATGGCCACGGCCGCCGTGTCGACGGATGCCACGGCCACGCCGTCGCCGCTCCCCGGCCGCACGGTCTTCCAGATCGGCAACTGAGCCCGCGCCCCTCGTGCGCCGAGTTTGCCGGTTGCGGTCGACTTTGCCAGGCGCACCGGCCAATCTCGACCGCAACTGTCAAAGTCGGCGAGCCGAACGGCGGCCCGGGGCGCGTCTGGGGCACAGTCCGCGGCGGCCGAGTTAGTGTGGAAGACTCACCCCCCGTACGCGGCACGTGCCGCCTTGGACTACAGGAACACGCCCTGAGCATCATCATCGGTTACGACGCAGTCACCCTGCGCGAAAAGGTCGACCTCCGGGCCGCCGCGGAACGCCTCGACGAACTCGGGGCGCTGCGCAGCCTGTCCGCGCTCAACGAGAAGGCCGCGCTGCTGCGCCTGCTCGGCCGACTCGACGAGGCCTGGGACCTCGCCAACGAGGCCACCCGCCAGGCCCGGTTCACCGGGTCCCGCGAGCAGCTCACGGCATGCCGCATCCGTCGCGCCCAGGTGCTGCAGGCCCAGGGCAAGCTCGACGATGCCGCCTACGAACTGACGCACTGCGTGGCCGACGCCGAGACGCACGACTGGACCCACGTTGCCGCCTTTGCCCGGCAGCACCGGGGCAAGGTGCATTTCGACCAGGGCAACCTCGAGGACGCGCTGACCGACTTCACCGCGGCCGTGTTCCTGCGGGAGAAAGGCGGCGCCCCGGCCGACCAGCTCGAGAGCTCGCTGATCGCGGTCGCCGTCGTCGAATCCTTCATCGCCGAGCGCGACCAGGCGCGCTGACCCGCACTCCTCGGCTGCGGAGGCAGCGCCGAGCGCGCAGACCCGCGCCATGCCTCGCCGCACTCGCCGCACTCGCCGATCTGCGCCATGCTGTCACCAGCGGGTGTCGACCTGCGAACGTCAACGAGGTGGAACGTGAACATGCGGGCGGGGTCTGTGGCACCGGCTGCGCTGGCAGCAAGTGTGCTTCTCGCGCTCTCCGGCTGCATGGCGAGCGCCCCCGCACCGTCCGCCTCGACATCGACGCCGAGCCGGGACGTCCCGTCCTCGAGCCCGTCGCCCGGAGCCGTTCCGCGCCCGGTGCACCCGGTCGGCGACCCCGTCGTCATCGCCTCCGGCCTGGCCGCACCGTGGTCGATCCTGCGCATTCCCGGCGGCGGCACCCTGATCAGCGAACGCGACACGACGCTCATCCGTGAACTGCGCGGCGACGGAAGCCTGCGGCGGGCCGGTGCCGTCGCCGATGCCCGGCCATCCGGTGAGGGCGGCCTCCTCGGCCTGGCGTTCCTCGCGGACAACGCGGCCCCCGGCGGGCAGGGCTGGGTGTACGCCTACTTCACGGCCGCCGACGATAACCGCATCGTGCGGATGCCCCTCGACGGCCCCGCGGGACGCCTCACCCTGGGCGCTCCCGAGCTCGTGCTCGACGGCATCCCGAAGGCCGGGAACCACAACGGCGGCCGCATCGCGTTCGGACCGGACGGACTGCTCTACGCGACGGCCGGTGACGCCGGGAACGGTGCGAACGCGCAGGACCGGGACTCGCTCGGCGGCAAGATCCTGCGGATGACGCCGACCGGCCGGGCGCCGACCGACAACCCGTTCGGTACGCTCGTCTACTCCTACGGGCACCGCAACCCGCAGGGGATCGCGTGGGACTCCCGGGGTCGGCTCTGGGCGAGCGAGTTCGGCCAGAACACCTGGGACGAGCTCAACGAGATCACGGCGGGCGCGAACTACGGCTGGCCGATCGTCGAGGGGACCGGGGACCGCGAGGGCTTCGTCGACCCCCTGGTCCAGTGGCCGACGGACCAGGCCAGCCCCAGCGGGATCGCGATCGCGGGCGACACCGTCTTCATGGCGAGCCTGCGCGGCCAGCGGTTGTGGCGCATCGACCCCTCGACAGGCGAGTCCAGCGACTGGTTTGTGCACAGTTACGGGCGGCTGCGCGATGTGGTGCCGGGTCCGGATGGCACACTGTGGTTTGTGAGCAACAATACGGATGGCCGGGGCAGCCCCGCTCCCGGCGACGACCGGCTGTACCAGGTGGAGGTGGCGCCCTGATGGCAGACCTCGACCGAGTGCGCCGGTGGGCGAATGCGCTCATCGCCTTGCACCTCGACCCCAGCTGGACCTTCGACTTCGACAACGCGAAGAAGCGCGCGGGCCTCTGCAACTTCACCGCCCGGCGCGTCACCGTCTCCCGCTACCTTGCGGCCCGGTACGACGACGACGAGATCCACCAGATCCTGCTGCACGAGGTCGCCCACGCTCTCGCCGGCCCGCGCGCCGCCCACGGCCCGAGGTGGAAAAAGGTCGCCCTCGACCTCGGCTACGACGGCAAGCGCACGCACGACGGCGAGATCGCCGACGAGCTCGCTCCCTGGGTGGGAACCTGCCCGGCCGGGCACACGCATTACCGGTACCGGCAGCCGACCCGCGCGCTCGCCTGCGGGCTGTGCGGCCGCGGGTTCAACCGCGCCCACCTGATCACCTGGGACCGGCGCGAGATCACCGCGGCGGCCCGGCGCCGGGCGGCAGCGGCCGCCAGCTGACCGCCCGGGGTTCAGGCTGGAAAGGTAAATTCCCCGAGTGCCAACACGGTGCAGGAGTCGTCCAGCCGCCCCGCGGCTTCCACCTCGAGCTCCCGGCCGGCTCGGGCGAGCGCCTGGCCGGTTTCGGAGGCGCTGGTGAGGTGCCGCAGCGCGCGCTTCAAGCCCACGAAGGCCGCGGATGCCGCGGCCGCCTCCGGAGAACAATGGTCGATGCCGAGGCCGGTGAGGGCGTCGATCACGGCACCTGCGACGAGGAGGTCTTCGACGGCGACGCGCGGTGTGCCGTCGGGGCGGCGCTCCCCCACGGCGATGACGGCGACGGCGAATCGGTCGCCCTTCTCGGTCTGGCGGGCGAGCACCCACTCGGCCACGGCGCTGCGATTGCCGAACCCGGCGGCGATGACCTGGTGCGCGGCGAGCGGTGTCGGGTAGCCGCTCTCGGCATCGGTCCCGGGCAGCGCGTCGGCGAGGATGACGACGTCCGCCTGCGCCGCGAGGGCCTGGAACCCCGCCAGCCCCCAGTCGAACCTCACCTGGTACTTCTGCTGCGGCTGCTCGTCAATCACCCCCCAAGGCTAGCTAACTCCGCGTGAGGGGTCGCATATCGACCTTCGTTGCCCCCGGGAAGGTCGATATGCGACCCCTCATGGGCGGGAACGGCGGGCGGACCGCTCAGGCGGCGTCGTAGTGGGCGAGGGCCTCGGCATCCGTCCCGAGGGTCATGGCCCGGCGGGCGGCGTCGAGGGCGGTGACCGGGTCGGCCTCGGCCTCGGCGAGCGCGAGCTGCCGTTCGGCCTCGGCGAGACGGGTGCGGGCCGCCGCTCCCACCCGGCCGCGGTGCCCGGTGATGAAATCGCGGGTGAGCGTGATCTGGCTGCGGGCCGCGAGCAGCGCGCCGCCCAGCGCGGTGCGCGCGTTCTCGAGGCGCAGCTGGCGGTTCCGTGCCGCGGAGCGCATGACGTCGAGGCCGTCCATCGCGTCCCGGAGACGGGCGAGGTCCACCGACGGATGGCTCAGCCTGGTCGGATCCCGCAGCTCGCCGAGCACCCGGCCGGCCTCGGCGATGACCTGGTTGAGGTCGGCGCTCGTGTCGGCTTCCTCGTGGCGGTCGCGCAGCGCGCGCGCCTCGGCGAGTTCCGTCTCGGCCGCGTCGAGGGCGGTGACCAGGCCGGCGTGGCCGATGTGCAGCTCGTCCTCGCCGGTTTCGATCGCATCGAGCAGGCGGGTGGCGAGAAACAGGCCGCGCTCGGCCTCGCGCATCTGTTCTCCCACCGGCTCGGTCGCCCCGCGCTCCAGCCGGTCGGCGGCGACGTCGGCCGCGGATCGTGCCTCGTCGAGGGCGCCCTTCGCCCGCGCCACATTGCCAATGATCGGAGCGAGGGCCGGGGCGTCGTACGTCCGGCCCAGGCGGTCCAGGCTCGCCGCCCCGGATTTGAGGCGGTCGGCGACCCGGTCCAGGCGCCGGCTCAGCTGGTCGAGCCGGCGCGGGGCGTCCAGCTCCATGCCGCGTTTTGCGTCGAAGTCCCGGGTCTGCTCGTCCAGGCGCGCCGTGGCCTCCGCGGTGAGCTCGATGATCTGCTCGCTCCAGCGCCGCCGTTCGGCGGCGCTGTCGGGCATCGCGTCGTCGAGTTTCTGCTGCACGGAGAAGGCGTCCCCCAACTGGCGGCGGGACACGGCGAGCGCCGCCGCGAAGTCGCCGGTGGCCTTCTCCCCGAACTGCGCGATCGCGAAACCCAGTTCGTCGGTGGCAGCCTGGATGACGTCATCGGCACGCACGAGGCCGATCGAGGCCGTGCGGGCGAGGTCGGCCGCCTCGGCGTCAGCGACCCCCTCACGCTGCCGGCGTCGCCGCCCGGCGAGCATCACGATGAGCGCGACGAGGGCCAGTACCGCACCGAAGACAATGACCGAAGGTACCCACCACAGTTCGCCAGTCATAGTCGCGAGTCTAACGATCCCCCGGGGCCCGGCCCGGCGCATCCGCCGGCCTGCGCCGAGTTGACCGGTTCCGGTCGAGTTGCCCGGGTGCGCCGGCCAAACTCAACCGGAACGGGCAAACTCGGCGAGCCAGGTGCCGGCGCTACCGGTCGTCGGCCGAGGGTCGCCGCATCTGCCGGCGGATCTCCTCGAAGTCGTGCCGGGAGATCTCGAGCAGGCCGCGCCTGAGCTGATACCCCCAGTCCGGATTGCCGCGGGTGAGGTCGAGCAGGGGCAGGAGCGGGCGGATGGGCGCTTCCACGGCGCCCGGGTCGTACTCAATCCGACGCCGCCACGGCCGGTAGCCGCCCGCCGGGGACTCGGCGGGCTGGAAGACCGTGTCGTCGGCCACCCACCCGATCGCGGTGAACGATTTGAGCGGCTCGCCCTCGAAGTCGGATCTGGGCGAGTAGTAGACGATCCCGTCCGAGTCGCGCATGCTTTCCAGCGCCTCCCGCGCGCCGTTACTGACCTGGGCGATGCCCATGGCGACCCCGCGCCGCACGTTTTCGCGCTGCGCAACTCCCAGCCAGTATCGGATTGCCACGCTCCAGTTGTATCCCATCCCGCTTCCACAGAGACTGGGGGCATGCGCGTGCTGCTGAAAGAAATTCTCGACTGCCCCCCGGATGCCGCCTGGCGCGCCATCCGAAGCCCCGCCGTTTTCGCCGAGGTGAGTTCGCCGCTCGTCCGGATGGAGTCGCTCGGCGACGAGGGCTTCCCCACCGTGTGGGAGTCCGGCGAGCACCCCGTCGCGCTGCGCGGGCTCGGCCTGGTGCCACTCGGCGAGCAGATCATCCGGCTGACCATGGCGACCACGAGGCCCGACGGCGTGCGCATCCTGCGCGACACCGGGCGAGGCACGTCCGGCTCGCTGGCCGCGGTGACCCTCTGGGACCACCAGATGGCGGTCGCCCCCGACCCGGCCGGCACCGGCAAGACGCTCTACCGGGACCAGCTCGTCTTCCGAGCCGGCCCGGCGACCCTCGCCCTGTGGCCCGCTTTCTGGGCGTTCTGGCAGTGGCGGGCGCTCCGGCTCAAGCGCCTCGCCCCCACCTGGCGCCTCGACCTCGGCGCCGACATCCCGCTAGCCTGACGGAATGAGTTCAACACTGGGCGCCCTGCAGCTCGTCGATTGGCGGCGCCGGGTCTTCGGCCTCTACGCCGGAGTGCGGCAGCTCAGCGTGCAGAACCCGGCCGCCGGCCACGAGCTGTGGCGCTCCGGCCGCGACGAACTCTTCGCCGGGCATCCGTCGTCGCCGCTGCTTCCGGATAACCGCGCCGCGTTCACCGGACTGCCCATCGCCGCCTACGACCCCGACTGGCGGTTCGAGGCCGAGGTGCACCGCGCCGAGGAACCGCTGCGCATGGTGGTCGAGACCGGAACGGATGGCGCGGTCCCGTTCGACCTCGTCGGCACGGTTCGGCTGCCCTACATCGGCGTGCTGGACGTGTGGCGCCTCGCCGGCTACGCGGGCGGCCTGTTCCTGCCGCTCAAAGACGCCCTGGCCGGCAAACCCGGCGGAACCTACGGCGGCGGGCGCTACCTGCTCGACACCGTCAAGGGCGCGGACCTCGGCCCAGGCGTGGACCACGACACCCTCATCCTCGACTTCAACTTCGCCTACAACCCATCGTGCGCCTTCGACCCGATGTGGGCCTGCCCGCTCCCCCAGGCCGGCAATATCGTTCCGGTCGACGTGCCGGTCGGCGAGCTGTACCACTCGCGTCAGTACTAGCTTTCTGACCCGACTTGACAGCATCCGCTAAGCTGGAATCACTTGCGAGTGCATTGCTGCGCTTGCTGCGTCGTAGAACGCCCTCTTCTTATCGAGGCCTCCCGCATCACCTGCAGGCCCGGCCCGATTTTTCGAATGTCACTTTCTTACGGCGAACGGATGTGCCCTTCGGCACCTTCGCCATGTGATTCCTCCCTGATCCCGGCTCGTCGCCATCGCGGCGTGCGATCCGGCGAGGACTCTGATGCCCGAAAGGCACCACTTTGTCTGCAACTTCTTCATCTTTCAGCACGCTCGGCGTGCCGGCTCCCCTCGTCACCATCCTGACGAGCCAGGGAATCGACAGCCCCTTCCCGATCCAGGTCGACACCCTGCCCGACACCCTCGGCGGACGCGACGTGCTCGGCCGCGGGAAGACCGGCTCCGGCAAGACCCTCGCGTTCTCGCTGCCCATGGTGGCGCGCCTCGGCGGCAAGCTCGCCGGCGGCAAGCGTCGCCCGGGTCGCCCGCTCGGCCTGATCCTCGCCCCGACCCGCGAGCTGGCCACCCAGATCACCGCGGCGCTCACCCCGCTGGCCGAGGCCTACGGCCTCAACACGACAACCATCTTCGGTGGCGTCTCGCAGGGCCGCCAGGTGCAGGCCCTCAAGGCCGGCGTCGACATCGTCGTGGCCTGCCCCGGCCGCCTCGAGGACCTCATGAAGCAGGGCTTCGTGAACCTCGACTCGGTCGAGATCACCGTGCTCGACGAGGCCGACCACATGGCCGACCTCGGCTTCCTGCCCGTTGTCACCCGCATCCTCGACAAGACCCCCAAGGGCGGACAGCGCCTGCTGTTCTCGGCGACGCTCGACAACGGCGTGGACAAGATCGTCCGCCGCTTCCTGAACAACGAGGTGCTCCACTCGGTCGACGAGGCCACCAGCCACGTTTCCGCGATGACCCACCACGTGTTCGAGGTCGACGGCACCGACTCCAAGAAGGCGCTCGTGCAGAAGCTGGCCTCGGGCAGCGGACGCCGCATCCTCTTCATGCGCACCAAGCACCAGGCCAAGAAGCTGGCCAAGTCGCTCACCGACTCCGGCATCCCCTCGGTCGACCTGCACGGCAACCTCTCGCAGGTGGCCCGCGACCGCAACCTGGCCGCGTTCAGCGCCGGTACCGTCAAGGTGCTTGTCGCCACGGATGTCGCCGCCCGCGGCGTGCACGTCGACGACATCGAACTCGTCATCCACGTCGACCCGCCCGCCGAGCACAAGGCGTACCTGCACCGCTCGGGCCGCACCGCCCGCGCCGGCAGCGCCGGTGACGTCGTCACCGTCGTGCTCCCCGAGCAGAAGCGCGACACGGACGCCCTGCTGAAGAAGGCCGCCATCAAGGTGACTCCGCAGCGCGTCACCGCGAGTTCGCCCGCCGTGGACGCCCTCGTCGGCGAGGTTGCCGCGTATGTGAAGCCCGTCCCGCGCATCGAGCAGCCGCAGGACCAGTCGCAGGGCGGACGCTCGCAGGGCGCCAACGCCCAGCGCAAGCGCGTCAACCGCGACGACCGTGACAACGGCCGTGGAGGTCAGGGCGCCGGTGGCCGCGGTGGCCGCAGCAACGACGGCGCCCCCGGCGGGAACCGCCACGAGCGCGGCGAGCGCCCCGCAGCATCCGTCCGCGGCCACGCACCCCAGGGCAACGGCGGACGCTCGGCTCAGGGCTCCGGTCGCACCGGCGGCCTGCAGGTCGGCGGCCTCGTGCGCGGCGGCGGTTCCACCGGCGGCGCACGCCGCTCGGCACCGCGCCGCGCCCAGGGCTAAGCGCCCGGCGTTCCAGCACTCCGCACGCAAACGGGTCGGTCTCTCACGAGGCCGGCCCGTTGTGCGTTGCCGACGGCGTCGGCATCCGCCGGTAAAACCACCCCGCGGGCCTCGGCTAGTGTCGGTTCATGGACACCACAGTCGTCGTTCGGCCCGCCGTAGAAGCGGATGCAGACAGCCTTGGCCGCGTACACGCGGCCTGCTGGCATGAAACCTACGATCACCTGCTGAGCGCCGCCGCCCTCTCGCAGCTGCACCCGGAGCGGCTCGCCGCCATGTGGCGCCGGTACACGTCGCAGGGGCCGGAGTACCGCCAGGTCGTGGCCGTCGTCGACGGGGAGATCGTCGGCTTCGCCGGCAGCGGACCCGGCCACGACGCCGACCTGCCCGGCGTCCCGGAGCTGTACTTCGTCTACCTGCTTGACGCCTACCACGGCACCGGAATCGGCCAGACGCTCTTCGACGCGGTCGTCGACCCGGGACCGTCGTCGCTCTGGGTGGCCGCAGACAACTCCCGCGCGCACGGTTTCTACGCCCGCAACGGGTACACGCCCGACGGCCGGAACAAGGTCGAAGAGGTGCTCGGAGAGCAGCTGAGCGAGGTGCGTCTCGTTCGCCAGGCTGTGGCGCAGACCGGGGGCGATGGGGGGATTGAGCATGAGCGTCAGTATTCGTGAGGCGCGTCCGGACGATGCCGCCGCGCTCGGCGTCGTGCACGTGCAGTGCTGGCGGGAGAGCTACTCGCACCTGCTCTCGCAGCAGCTGCTCGACAGCATCCGCCCAGAGGACCGGGCGAGCCGCTGGGAGCAGATCATCGCCAGCCCGACCGACCAGCAGTGGGTCGCCGAGGTCGACGGCGAGATCGTCGGATTCGCGGGCACCGGGCCCGGCCGTGACGACGACGCCCCGCGCGAGCTCGAACTGTATGCGCTCTACGTGCTGACCGCCCACCACGGATCCGGGGCGGGCCAGGACCTGCTCGACGCGTCGATCGGCACGCTCCCGGCGTTCCTCTGGATCGCCACCGACAATCCCCGGGCCGAGGCCTTCTACCGGCGCAACGGCTTCGAGTTCGACGGCACGCAGAAGGTCGCGCCGTTCTTCGGCGAGATGCTGCGCGAATCCCGCATGATCCGCTAGCTCGTTCGTACTCCGGGCTGAGTTGCGGAAAAAGCACCTTCCTGCGCGAAACAAAGGGTGCTTGTCCGCATCTCAAAGGTGAAACGCCCTCGTGACACGGAACCCTGCAGAGCTAGCGCAGCTGGCCGACCGAGGCGAGCGCCGTGCGCAGCAGGGAACCGCGGCCGCCCTCCATCTCCGCGGAGACGGCGTCGGATGCGGCCTCCTCCGGCGACATCCAGGTGAGCTCGAGGGCGTCCTGCCTCGGGTCGCAGGTGCCGGTGACCGGAACGACGTAGGCCAGTGAGACGGCGTGCTGGCGGTCATCCGTGAAGGCCGTCAGCCCGGGCAGCGGGAAGTACTCGGCCACCGAAAACGGCACCGGGCTCGCGGGCAGCTGCGGAAACGCCATCGGCCCGAGGTCCTTCTCGAGGTGGCGGAACAGCGCGTCGCGCAGGGTCTCGCCGTACATGACGCGCCCCGAGACGAGGGTGCGGGTCATTTTGCCCTCCGGCGTCGCGCGGAGCAGCACCCCGATTTCGACGACCTGGCCGAGGCCGTCAACGCGCACCGGAACGGCCTCCACGTAGAGCAGCGGCAGCCGACGGCGGATCTGGGTGAGCTCGACGTCGCTGAGCCAGCCCGGGTTCGTGTTGACCGGTGGACCGTCCTCGGGGCCAGGGGTCCAGTCCGGATCGGGGTCAGGGGTGCGCACGCTCATGTCTTCATTGTGACTCACCCGGGGCCCGGATGTGCGCCCGGGGCGGAAGTCGAGCCCAGGGCCGGAAGTCGAAACCGGGCCGCGGCAGTGAAAGGATGTAACGACCGGTTGCCCGGCCCCCGGCCTGCACCCCCGACTCCGCAACGAACGCGAGGACCCCGATGGACAACAGCGACCGCATCGAGCCGATCGACACGGATGCCGTGCTCTGGTCCGCCGGCGAGCACGACCGGGAGGGCCGCCCCCTCCTGCTCATCCTGCACGGCTTCGGCTCGCACGAGGGCGACCTGTTTGCGCTCGCCCCGCACCTTCCGCTGGAGCCGGTGATCGCCGCCCTGCGCGCCCCGCTCACCGCCGGGCAGGGCTGGTCCTGGTTCCCGATCGGGGAGCCCGGCGACCCCGGGCCAGAGGCTCTCGACGCGGCGGCGGCCGGCGTGCTGGAGTGGCTCGACGCGCTGCCGGAGCAGCCGGCCTCCATCGGCCTGCTCGGCTTCTCCCAGGGCGGCGCGATGGCGCTGCAGCTGATGCGCCACGCTCCGGAGCGCTTCGCCTTCGCCGTTCAGCTGTCGGGTTTCGTCGCGAGCGGCGAGCGCCCGGGCGATGCGCGCCTGGCCGAGCTGCGTCCGCCGGTGTTCTGGGGGCGGGGCACGGCCGACCAGATCATTCCGCAAACGGCCGTCGCCCGCACCCAGGACTGGCTTCCGGATCACTCGACGCTCACGGAGCGCATTTACGAGGGCATGGCGCACTCGGTGTCGCAGACCGAACTCGACGAGATCGTCGAGTTCCTCCGGGAGCGGTACGCCGCCCCTCGCGCCTAGCGGCGGTTCTTGCCCCTGGGCTTTTCCTTGACCGGCTTGCCCTCGATCTGAGCCGCCTGACGGGCGACGTGCGCGGCCTTGCGTGCGCGCTCGGCGTCACGGTCCTTGACCCGGATCTGCTCTTCCCGCACCTCGTGCTGGGTGGCGCGCTCTGTGACGAGCCAGGCAGGGGGCTGCTGCAGCAGGGCGCTGATCTCAGCCGTCGTCAGCGACTCGGTCATCTCGCCGCGGGCGAGGCCGGAAATCGATACGCCGAGCTTGGCTGCGACGACCTGCTTGGGGTGCGGCCCGTTGGCGCGGAGGTCGACCAGCCAGGCCGGCGGGTTCTCTTCGAGCTCGGCCAGGTCGGTGCGCGAAATGGCGGAGTTCTGGAACTCCTCCGGAGCTGCCTCGAGCAGAATCCCGAGCTTCTGGGCCGCCGTGGCGGGCTTCATGGTCTGGGTCTTCTTCTCGGAACTCATCTATCAAGCGTATAGCCTGAGAGCACCCGCTGAACGGCGGGTTCGACACCGTGAGAAAGGACGCCCATGACCCTCGTCATTGGCTTCGCCGCCGGTGTCACGCCGACCAAGTGGACGCGCATCTGGGCCGACCGCCGGCCGGACGTTCCGCTCGAGGTCTTCCGCACCGACCCGGCCGAGCAGGATGCCGTGCTGCGCGACGGCCGAGCCACCGTCAGCCTGGTGCGCCTGCCGATCGACGAGACCGACCTGAGCGTGATCGGGCTCTACAACGAGATCCCCGTGGTCGTCGCCGCGAAGGATCACGCCCTCGGCTCCGCCGAAACCGTGACCGTGGCCGAACTGGCCGACGAGCACCTGCTGCAGGACCCCGACGCGGTGCCGGAGTGGCGGGACATCGCCACCGAAGTTCACGACGGCACCCGCCGGGGCCTCCCCGCCATGCCGGGCCTGGACGAGGTGATGGAACAGGTCGCGGCCGGCGTCGGCATCGCCATCCTCCCCCACTCCCTCGCCCGCCTGCACAGCCGCAAGGACGTCATCTCGGTGCCCGTGCAGGGCGTCGCCGAGACCCGGATCGCGCTGGCCTGGCTCACCGCCGAGACCACCGAAGACATCGAGGAGTTCGTCGGAATTGTGCGGGGGCGCACGAAGGGCAGCTCACGCGCCGACTCCCCCGCGGCTCAGGCCGACGGCGACAAGCCGGTGAAGAAGGCGAAGAAGACCGATAAGGCCAAGGCCGCCGCGAAGGCCGTCAGGGCCGCCGCCGCGCAGGCCAAGCCGGCTTCCGCGAAGAAGACCCAGAATGCGCCCGGCCGCACTCGCAATGCCCCGAACCCGCGGCGACGACGCAGCTGAGCACTGCGTTGCCGATCACCGCGGGCCGGATCACCGCGAGCTGATCGAGGCGAACTTCCTGATGCACAGCGGCACGAAGACAACGAGCATCACCGAAATGCCGATCAGCACCGTGGCGAACGGATGCTGCATGGTCCAGACATCCGGAACCGGCGCGGTGCCGACGTTGCCGAACAACTCCCGGGCCGCCTGAACGAGCGAGGACACCGGGTTCCACTCGGCGAAGGTGCGCAGCGGTTCCGGCAGGGTGTCGCTGGGCACGAACGCATTCGAGATGAACGTCAGGGGGAACAGGATGAGGAAGGAGGCGTTGTTGATGACCTCGGGGCTGGTCACCATCATCCCGAGCAGCGCCATCACCCAGCTGAACGAGTAGCTGAACAGCAGGAGCAGGCCGATCCCGGCCATGAACTCCGGGAACGACGAGTTCACGCGCCAGCCCACCGCCAGGCCCGTCAGCATCATGATGACCATGGAGATGGTGTTGAGCGCGAGGTCGCTGTTCGTTCGCCCGATCAAAACCGCCGACCCGCTCATCGGCAGGCTGCGGAAGCGGTCGATGATTCCCTCCTTGAGGTCCTGGGCCATCGCCGAACCGGAGAACGTCGAGCCGAACACCACGGTCTGAGCGAAGATCCCGGCCATCAGGAACTGGGTGTAGTCCGTCCCCTGCACCTGGATGGCGCCCCCGTAGACCTGGCTGAACAGCAGCACGAACATGATCGGCTGGATCACCGCGAAGACGAGCATGTCGGGCGACCGCTTGATCTTGGTCAGGTTGCGCTTGGTCACGGTCCAGCCGTCGGAGTACCACATGGTCAGCGGATTCCACGTGGGCAGTGTCGAGGCGGCGCTCACTTCGCCTTCCCCAGCGCAAGGTCGGGGGCATCGCCCTCGGCGGCCTGGTCGGCCATGTGCCCGGTGAGCTTGAGGAACACGTCGTCGAGGGTCGGCCGGCGCATGCCGGCGTCGTGCAGGGCGATTCCTGCCGCGCCGAGGTCCGCCAGCACGTGCTGGAGGGCCCAGGGCCCGTCTCCTACGGCGACCTCGATCCCCCGGCCGTCGCCGGACACCGTGGGCTCGCCCTCGCCGTACCGGCCCAGGACCCCCCGGGCGGCGGGACCGTGGCCCGCGTCGATGAGGGCGACCACGACCCGGTGCCCTCCGATCTGCGCCTTGAGCTGGTCGGAGGTTCCCTCCGCGATCACGCGGCCGTCGTCGATGACGGCGATGTCGTCGGCGAGCTGGTCGGCCTCCTCCAGGTACTGCGTGGTCAGGAGCACGGTCGTGCCGTCCGTGACCAACTGCTTGATCACGCTCCAAAGGGCGAGCCGGCTGCGGGGGTCCAGCCCCGTCGTCGGCTCGTCGAGAAAGAGGATCTTCGGGTTGATGACGAGCGCGCCGGCGAGGTCGATTCGTCGCCGCATCCCGCCGGAGAAGCCCTTCACCGGCCGGTTGCCCGCCTCCGTCAGGTCGAAGAGGTCGATCAGCTCGTGGGCGCGACGTTTCGCCGCGGTTCCGCCCAGGTGGTAGAGCCGACCGACCATCACGAGGTTTTCAAAGCCGGTGAGGTTCTCGTCGACGGCCGCATACTGGCCGGAGACCCCGATGACCCGGCGCACGGCCTTCGGATCCTGGACGACATCAATCCCGTCGACGATCGCCCGGCCGGAATCCGGCCGGATCAGGGTCGTGAGCATCTTGACGACGGTGGTCTTGCCGGCGCCGTTCGGACCGAGCAGGGCCTTGACGGTTCCCCGCGGAACGGCGAGGTCGAGGCCGGCCAGCGCGTGCACCGGCCCGCTCTTCGATTTATACGTTTTGGTCAGGCCGGTGGCCTCGATGATGCTCATTCGAATGTTCCCTGCGTGTGGGGTTCCGGGTGCGTTCCGGCGAGTACTGAGTCAACGCTAATACGGCTCGTGGCCCGAGGCTACTAGCGTTCGAGGCTCGCTCGTGACGTGGTGACCAGCGCGTGCAGCTCGGCGTCCCCGGCCTCCGTGCGAGCGGCTCCGAGCGGGAGCGAGACGGCCAGGTCGCGCGCGAAGACGAGGGTGAGCCGGATACTGCCCGGCCAGGGGGTTGTCTGGTCGAAGGCGTCGTGGTCGCAGGAGAGGCGCATCGACGTGAGGGACGAACGCGACAGCGCCGTGACCGATGGCTCGGCCCGGTCGCCGCTCTCCGTGCCCTGGGTGCCGGTTACCGTCGCCCGAACATACAGTTTGTTGGTGAAGAGCGCCGCGTTGAGCGAGAAGGCGCTCCCCTCAAGCAGGTACGAGGCCGAGAGATAGAGCACGTGGGCGTTGCCCGTCGCGAGGATGAGCGACGACAGCAGGCGCCCGTACCAGCCGGGAACCACGGCGGCGAAGACGCTTTCGAGTTCTGCTTCCCAGCGCAGCCGCTGATCGAGCTCTCCGACCAGGGTCAACTGCTGTTCATTCAAAAGTCCCACGCCAGCCTCCCTCACCTGTGAGGATAGCGCCGAACCCCCGCGTTCGGCAGGGCAGGCACGGATTCGTCCATCTGTAAAGGGGGTGGAGTCTAGTGCCAGGCCCAGTTATATTTTTGACATCAGGCGCGTGTCGCGGAAAATCGGTCGCAACGAAACGAGGCTACGACGTCATGAGGATAACCTGCCCGTACTGCCACTCCCAGGCCAACCTCACACCGAACCCCGCCCACGCCGACCGGATCTCCTTGCCGCTGTACCTGCTCGCGTGCTCAGGATGCGACCGCACCTCAGTACGCCGCGACCCTGTTCGTCGCGACCCCGTGCGGCTGCCGCGCGTCGCCTTCAGCTGACCGAAGCGCGCTGACCCAGCGCTGACCAGAGCGCTGACCAGAGCGCTGACCAGAGCGCTGACCAGAGCGCTGACCGGCGCGGCCCGGGGGTTGCGGCTACAGCCCCTCGGCGATCGCGGCCGTGGCCCGGAGCCACGCCTCGCGGGTCTGCGGGGCCAGCGCATCGATGTTCAGCGGGCCTCCCGCGACCAGGGACGGGTCGTAGGGGACATCGAGCACCGTGCGGGTCAGCTGCTGGAAGTGATCGTGCAGGCGGCGAGACAGCTTGTTGTCGACGCGTTTCGCCGGCGAAGCCAGCAGCGTGACGGCCTGGGCCACCTTGTCCGCGTGGCCCTTCTGCCGGAGCCCGTCGAGAAGCGAGGCCGCGCCGTAGCCGGTGTCCTCACGGATGGTGGACACGACGACGAGTTGGTCGGCCGTCTCGACGGCCGCCTCCCAGTTGGACGCGCGCATGTTGTTGCCGGTGTCGATGACCAGGATGCGGTAGAAGCGGCTGAGCGTGGAATGAAGCTTGCGGAAGGCGACATCGTCGATACTGGCCGCGCCGGCCGGATCCTGGTCCGAGGCCAGGGCGTCGAACCGGGAGTCCCCCTGGTTGCGCACGTACCGGTCCACGTCGGCCACGCTCACCGTGCGGTCGCCGTCCAGGCGGTCGAGATCCCGGAGCAGATCGACGGCGGTGTTATTGTGGGCGGCGCCCTGCGCCCGCACGCCGAGCGTGCCCATGGTCTCGTTGTTGTCCCAGGCGAGCGTGTAGCCGCCGCGGTGGATGCCGAAGGTCGCCGCGATCAGCAGCGTCGCCGTGGTCTTGTGGGCTCCGCCCTTGGGGTTGAGCACCACGATCGTGCGGGGGCCGCTGAGCCCGCGCTGGACCGCTGCGATGGCGGCACGGTGTGTGACCTCGATCCGGCTGGGCGAAGGAGAGACGCGCCCGCCGGTCATCCGGCTCACCGTCCCCTGCCAGCCCCGCTCTGCGGGGCCCGCGGTTTCTTGAGGCCGGGACTTGAGGAAGTCGGCGAGATCGGGTGTCGTGGAGCCGGACGTCGGCAGTGAAACGGGCGGCATGCGCGTCTCCGTTGGCTTGGTGATGGGAGCAGCGGCCACGGCGGCCACGGGGGCGGCAGTTACCGCCGCGAGGATCGAGAGAATGGGGTCGGCAACCGGTGCCGCTTCGGGCTCCGGTTCGGGCTCGGCCTCCAGCTCGGGGAGCGCGTCCGCGAGCGTCGACCGACGCTCGGAGGCGGGGACGAAATCCCCGTCCGACTCGACGCGACCGTCCGGGTACACGATCAGCGGCGACTGGCCCTGCGAGTCTTCGGCCACGAGCCGCACCGGCCCGCCGATCCTGATCGCCGCGCTGGTGACCCGAGCGATGATTTCCTCGCGCACGCCGGCTTCGTCGGGCGCGGCCACCAGCTGGCGCACGCCGTCGATGGTCACCTCGCCGGTGGAGTCATCCCCCACGAAAGCAATGATGCGGGGGAGGAGCGGTGTGTGCTGTGTCATGGTGCTCTTTCTCCTATCCCGGGCCGTGCCTCTGCAGTTTATGGCCAGACGGCCCCCGTTCGGGCATCCGGGCCACTCGTTGCTCGGGCGAATGTCCCGGTGAACCGTGCCGGGCTAGCCCATCCCGGGGATTTGCAGCCAGCCGGCCGAGGTCAGCACGACCACCGTGTTCACGACCAGGGCAATGATGATTAGGGTCGGTGCGCCCTTGCGTCCGCGGCCCGGCAGCACGAGCAGCAGCACGAGAACGGCCTCGAGGGCCAGGGCGAAGAAGAAGGTGGTGAACGGGGCCGGCAGGGCGGTGAAGGCCGAGACCAGCATCAGGGCCGCGACGGCGACTTCCGCGATGGCGAGGATCGAGTTATTGCGCGAGCCGCGCAACCGGATGATTCCGTCCGCGAGCGCGAGTCCGGCGGCCAGGACGGTGACGATGATGAGCCAGGACAGGGTGATCATTCTTCTGCTTTCGGAAGGGGTCGTTGCGGGTGCCGAGCGCGTCGCCGCGTCCCAAGGCTACCGGCCGTCAGGAAAACGCCGAGATTCCGGTGACGGCCCGGCCGACGAGGAGCGCGTTGATCTCGTAGCTGCCCTCGTAGGAGTAAATCGCTTCGGCGTCGGCGAAGATCTTGGCCATCTCGAAGTCGGTGCTGATGCCGTTGCCACCGAGGATGCCCCGGCCGAGTGCCACCGTTTCGCGCATGAGTGACGTGCAGGAGGCCTTCGCGAGCGCCGCCTGATCCATGCTCAGGCTGCCCGATTCCTGGAGCCGGGCCAGCTGGATCATCAGCGACAGGGACAGGGTGGCGTTGCCGATCATCCGCGTCAGTTGCTCCTGGATCAGCTGGAACGAGGCGATCGGCTTGCCGAACTGCCGCCGGTCGAGGGCGTAGGCGCGCGCGACGTCGAACGCAGCGAACTGCTGGCCGACCGATTGCCAGGCGACCCACACGCGCGAGTTACGCAGCAGCTGGTTCGTGTCCCGGAAGCTGCCGGTTCCCGGCAGCCAGTTCTCGAGGGGGATCCGCACGTCCCGGAGGGTCAGGTCCGCGTTCTGCACAATGCGCACGGCGATCTTGTTCTCGATCGTGGACGCGGAGAACCCGGCCCGTCCCTTCTCGACGATGAAGCCCTTGATCTGCTGGTCGGCCGTGTCACGGGCCCAGACGAGCACGTGGTCGGCCATGGCGCCGTTTCCGATCCACCGCTTCTGCCCGTTCAGCACCCATTCGTCACCGTCGCGGGTCGCGGTGGTCTGCATGTCCCGCGAGATGTCGGACCCGTGCCCGGGTTCCGTCAGGGCGAAGGCGCCGATCGTCTTCAGCGCGAGGAGGTCGGGAAGGAGCCGGGCCCGCTGGTCATCAGAGCCGAGCGTTTCGATCGCGGTCGCGAACAACTCGTGATGCACGCCGAAAAACGTCGAGATCGACGTGTCTGCCCGCGCGAGCTCCATCTGGAGGAGCCCGGACAGGAGGGGCCCCGTGCCCCCGGCGCCGACCCCGCTGAGGTTCTGGCTCGCCAGCTTCGGCAGGATCGCGAAGGGGAACTCGGCGCGGTTCCAGTGCTCCACCGCGATCGGACGCACCTCGGCCTGGAAGAACGCCCGGGCCGCGGCGAGCCGTCGGCGTTCGGCATCCGAGAGCAGCTGATCGACGAAGAGCAGGTCGGCATCCGGGTAGGGCGGCTGGTCCGGGGCCGTCGGGCCCGTCTGGGTGGCCGGCGCGGCCGGGTTCTCTGCCGTGATCGTCACTGTGTGCCTCGCGTTCATTCGCATCGTCAATGATACGATTTCGAGTACGAGCGTACACTGGAACTTAAAAACGTTGGAATTCACAAGCTGGAGTCCGCGCGCCGACCTGGACGAGAGTGAGACGACCGTGACCGCCATCCCCCTCGGCAGCCCGCGGCGGCGCTGGTCGGCCCGGCAGGACGAGCTCTTCGGCCAGCTCGTGGAACTGTTCCTGCGGGAAGGCTTCTCGGACATCACCCTCGGCGAGGCGGCGAATCGGCTGCACTGCTCGAAGACCACGATCTACTCGCTGGCGAGCAGCCGCGAGCAGTTGGTCCGCACGGCGGTCGTGCATTTCTTCAAGGGCGCCGCGGACCGGGTCGAACAGAAGCTGTCGGCCGCTGCCGATCCGGCCGATCGGATCGCCGTCTACCTGAGGGCGGTCGGCGACGAGCTGCGTCCGGCATCCGCCGCCTTCGTCGACGATGTCGCGGCCTTCCCGCCGGCGAACGAGATCTACGAACGCAACACCCAGATCGCCGCGGACCGGGTGCGGGAACTCATCTCCGCGGGGGTCGAACGCGGCGCGTTCCGCCCGGTTCCCGCCGCGTTCATCGCCGAAGCGGTGACGGCCGTCATGGTGCGCATCCAGCAACGCCAGATCGCCGACAGCACGGGTCTCACCGACGCCGAGGCGTACGACGAGCTGGCCACCCTGATCGTGCAGGGCATCCGACTTCCCCAAGCCCGGGCTTAGCCCAGCCGACACCCAGTCCGGCTGGCGCCTGGTCCGGCTGGCCCTCAGTCCAGCTGGCCCCTGGCCCAGCTACCTGGCCCGGCTGGCACCTGGTCCGGCTGACACTCAGTCCGATTGGGCCAGGCGGAGGTCGAGGGTATCCGCGATCCTTGTGCGGGAGGTGGTGACGTAGCGCCATTTGCCGCCGCCGGGGTCGAGCCAGGGTGGCGCCTTGAGCTGGGGGACGCCTCGGAGCATGCGGATCTTCCAGCCGGAGGTCTCGATCGTTCGGTGATGGAACCAACAGAGAAGCACCCCGTTGTCGGTGTGAGTGTCTCCGCCGAAGGCATCCGGGATGACGTGATGGATCTCGCTCCAGCTGGCCGGGATCTGGCAGCCAGGGATGATGCAGCCACCGTCCCGGGCGGAGATCGCCCGGCGTTGCTCCCGATTGAAGCAGCGGTCGGGCACACCGAGCGAGCAGATCGCGTTTTCGTCGCCGAAGACGACGGGCTGGATGCCGCCGGTGCAGACCTTCTGCTTCACGGCCCGCATCGACAGCGGAACCTCGATGCCGTCGATCCAGCCCACTCCCCGTTCCTGAAGAAGGTCTTTCTGCCGGACGGTGACGAGAACGGTGGGGGCGGCGCCTCCGATGGTGGGGGCCTCGGCGCTGCGCGCCGCGACGTCGAGGATGACAGCGAGCACGTCGTGCCGCCGCTGGTCGAAGGTGCGGTCGTCGCGCTCAAGCACCGACCGTTCGAGTTCTTCCTGCGCCTGCTCCTGGGTGAGGAACGCGACCGGGGCGGACTTGGGCGAGAGATACGCGTCGAAGAGGCGCTGCAGCTGCCCGCCGATCTCGGGCAGCAACCGGCCGGAGACCGGGATCGTTCCGCCCTGCGCGCGCCCGAGGCGCAGCCCGCGTTCCTGGAAGGCACGCTCGTCGTCGGGGCGGGCGCCGTCGGGATCGAGCACCGGCTTCCACACCGATGCCTGCAACCGGATCTCATCGGCCGTGGCCGGCACGCAGGTGTCCATGCTCTGCCCGGTCGCCGCGGCGACGAGTTCGGTTTCGGCCAGCTGCACGTTTTCGAGGTTTGCGCGGTTCAGGGTCGGGGTGAGGGCGCCGAGGATGGCCTCGGCCGCGTCGAGGCCGAGCGCCCCGGTCGCCAGGCCCGCCGCGGTCGCCGGGAACTTCGGCGGCAGAGCCTGACCGACGATGGAGAAATCGGTGCGCACCTGCGAGCCGAGCCGCATCCGCCGGTTCGCGGTCGACCCGGACACCAGGGTCATCCGCTGCACCAGCTCCGACGGGGTGCGGCAGCCCTTCTTCGCCGAGAGCCGGCCGGTGCCGAGCTCGAATCGGGACCGGTCGGCGATCTCCGCGGCCGCGGCCACCCGCAGTGCATCGACCCGGCGGCCCGCGTCTTCGATCGCCGCGGTCACCATCAACAGAGGGTCGTCATCGAGGGCCCGCACAGCCGAACACCGCAGCGCGTCACCGATCTGGGCGCTGATCGCCGCGAACGACGCGAGCGCATCCGCACCGTCGGCGGGGGCCGATCCGGCGGGCGCCTGCGGGGTTTCGGTGGGGGTGTCCATGCGTTAAGTCTCCACCGAACCACCGACATTCCTGCCGACAAAGGGCCGGTCAGCCGCATTTTCTGTGGATAACTCCGGCGAGGCGGCCCCTGTGGAGGAATGGACCCCACCTCGCCTCCCCTCACCCTGGCAGCGGCGGCAGTTGTGGGCGAAGTCGGCACGGCGCGTTTCAGCCGTGGGCGGCGACGTACTCGACGAGCCCCTTCACCGTCGACACCTGGGTGTAGTCGCGCTCGGGGACGTCGACGCCGGTCGCCTGCGAAATCGTCTCGATCAGCCGCAGGAAGTCGAGCGAGTCGAGTTCGAGGTCCTGCCTCAGCCGGGAGGTCTCCACGAGGTCTTCCGTGTCGACATCCGGCGCCACCTGGCCGATCGCGGCGTGCACGGCCGCTCGGGCGTCCTGCTCGTTCATAGTTCCTCCGGTTTCTGCAGCAGCTCGTCGACCCGCGCCAGGAATCTTCCTCCGCGCAAGCCGTCGCTCACGCGATGGTCGGCGGACAGGGTCGCGGTGACGGCGGGGCGCACTCCGATCAGGCCATTCTGCGCCCAGGGCTGCTCGACCACCCGGCCGAAGCCGACCAGCGCAACCTGCGGCGGGTAGATGACGCCGAAGACGCTCTCGACACCGAGGTCGCCGAGGTTTGTGACGGTGATGGTCGGGTCGGCCATCTCCGCACGCTGCAGCCGCCCCGCGCGGGCGCGGCTGACCAGGTCGCGCAGGCGCTCCATCAGCAGGTCGATCGACAGGGTGTCTGCGTCGTGGATCGCGGGCGCGACCAGTCCCCCCTGGCGCAGCGCCACCGCCACGCCGAGGTGCACCGCGTCGCTCGGCTGGTAGGCGTCGTCGGTGAAGAACCCGTTGACCTCCGGCACGTCCCGGGCGGCCAGCGCGGATGCCTTCAGCAGCAGCGCCGCGGGGACAAGCCGGGACGCGATGGGCCGGCCGGTGTTGGTCGACTCCATCCAGGCGAGGGCGGCACGCAGGTCAATGGTCGTGCTGAGGTAGTAGTGCGGGATCTCCCTCTTCGACCGGGACATCAGCGACCCGATGGCCCGGCGCAGGCTCGCAGACCGCTCCGCGGCCTCGGCCGGTGTCGGGCCGGGGCGCACTGTCGGCGCCTCCGGCCCGGCGGCCCGCGCTGCCGGGAGCGGCGGCGGTGCGGCCGCGGTTGCGGCCCGTCGGACGTCGGTCTCGGTGATCGCGCCTTCGGGGCCCGTCCCCGACACGGCGGCCAGGTCGACGCCGAGCTCGTCGGCGACCCGCCGGGCACGCGGCGAGGAGCGGACTCGGCCGGCGGCGGCTGCGGGCAGGGCCGGGGCGGCCTGGGCCCGGGCCGCTTCGGGCCCAAGCTCCGCCGCGGCGCGCTCGACGTCGGCGTGGGTGATCGCGCCGTGCTTGCCGGTGCCGCGGAGCCGGGCCGTATCGACGCCGAGCTGGCGCGCGAGGTGGCGCACCGGAGGAGAGACGAAGCCGAGTGCCGGCTCCTTCGCGGGCGGCTTCTCTGCGGGCGGCTTCTCGGGCTTCCTGGTGAGCTTCTCGGCGGCTTTCTCGGCGGGCTTCTCCGCCCGCGCCCGAGGTGCCGGCCGGGCCGGTTCGGCACCCTCGGCGGGGGTACCCGTGATCCGCGCCAGCGGGGTGCCGATCGGAACTGTCGTGCCGACCTCGACGAGCAGGTCGGCGACCACGCCCTCCTCGAAGGTCTCCACGTCCATCACGGTCTTCTGAGTGTCGACGACGGCGACGATGTCGCCGCGGTGCACGTAGTCGCCCGGCTTGACCAGCCATTCGATGATCTTGCCGCTCTCCATGTCGGAGCCGAGTGAGGGCATCCGGAAGTCACCCATGCGCCCCCACCGCCTGCCGTGCCGCGGCGACTACTCGCTCCACCGAGGGCACCGCGGCCAGCTCGAGGTGCCTGGCGTAGGGCGTCGGCACCTCGGCGCTGCAGACCCGGCCCACCGGGGCGTCCAGGTCGAAGAACGCGGCCTCGGTGATCCGGGCGCTGATCTCGGCGGAGATACTGCCGCTGCGCCAGCCCTCGTCGACCACGACGGCGCGGTGCGTTTTTGCCACGGTGGCAAGGATCGCCGCGTCGTCGAGCGGACGCAGGGTGCGGAGGTCCAGCACCTCGGCGTCGATGCCCTCCTCCGCCAGCTGATCCGCGGCGTCGAGGGTCGTCTGCAGCGTTCCGCCGTAGGTGATCAGGGACACGTCGGTGCCCGTTCGGCGCACGGCGGCGGTGTGGATGTCCACCGCGCCGGCGTCATCGTCGAGGTCGCCGGCCATGTTGTAGAGCGAGCCGTGCTCGAAGATCAGCACCGGGTCGGGATCCTCGAGCGCCGTCCAGAGCATCCCGCGGGCATCCGCGAGGGTCGCCGGGGCGAGGATGCGCAGCCCGGGGATGTGCGCGTACCAGCCCTCGAGGCTGTGCGAGTGCTGGGCGGCGAGCTGGCGGCCGGCGCCCGTGGCCATCCGGATGACGACCGGCACGCTGAATTGCCCGCCCGACATGTGCGAGAGGGTCGCCGCGTTGTTCATGATCTGGTCCAGCGCGAGCAGGCTGAAGTTGACGGTCATGATCTCGACGATCGGGCGCATCCCGCCGAGGGCCGCGCCGATCCCGGCCCCGACGAATCCGGCCTCCGAGAGCGGGGTGTCGCGGATCCGCTCGGGTCCGAACTCCTCCAGCAGCCCGAGGCTCACCGCGAAGCATCCGCCGTATTCGCCGACGTCTTCGCCCATCAGGAACACCCGGTCGTCACGCTGCATCGCGTCGCGCATGGCGGCGCGCATCGCCTCACGGTAGGTCGTCTTCATGGCAGCACCCCGTTCATGGTGCGCCCCGTTCGCTGTAGACGAAGCGGGTGAGCTCGTCGACTGGTTCCGGGGTGCCCGCCTCGGCGAAATCCACGGCCGCCTGCACCTCCGCGTCCACCTCCCGCTGCATGGCGTCCCAATCCTTCTTGCGGAGCTGGCCGGCGGCCTCGAGGGCCGTCCGGAGGTGGTCGATCGGGTCACGCTCGAGCCACTGGGCGACCTCGGCCTTCTCCCGGTACCGCTCGGGATCGAACATCGAGTGCGCCCGGAAACGGTAGGTGCGCAGTTCGAGGAAATGCGGTCCTCCTCCGGCGCGCACGGCGTCCGTCGCCCGGCGCGCGGCCTCCTCCACCGCGAGCACGTCCATCCCGTCCACGGCCCAGGCCGGGATTTCGTAGGCGGCCGCCTTCAGGGCGATGTCGGTCTGCGACTCCGAGCGATTCAGCGCGGTGCCCATGGCGTAGAGGTTGTTCTCGCAGCAGAACAGCACCGGCAGCTGCCAGAGCGCGGCGAGGTTGAGGCTCTCGTGGAACTCCCCCTCGGCGACGGCGCCTTCGCCGAAGAAGCATGCGGTGACCCGCCGGCGCCCCGCCATCTTGTCGGCCAGGGCCAGGCCGACCGCGAGGGGCAGGCCGCCGGCCACGATGGCGTTGCCGCCGTAGAACCGGGTGGCCGCGTCGAACAGGTGCATCGACCCGCCGCGCCCGCGGCAGCATCCCTCGGCCTTGCCGTACATCTCGGCCAGGATCACACCGGCGGAAACGCCCTTCAGGAGCGCATGGCCGTGCTCGCGGTAGGTCGCCAGCACGGCGTCGTCCGGTTGCAGGGTCGCCATCACGCCGGTCGCGACCGCTTCCTCGCCGATGTACACGTGCAGGAACCCGCGGATCTTCGCCTCGCTGTAGAGCTCCACACACTTCTCTTCCAGCCGCCTCACCCGGAGCATCTGGTGGAGCAGATGACGGGCGTGCTCCGGGTCGGCGAAGTGCGGCGCCTCGGCCGCCTTGCCGGTCACCGCGGCACCTCCACCGTCGACGTGTCCCCCTCGGGCAGGCCGAGTTCGCGGGCCTTCAGCAGCCGGCGCAGGATCTTGCCGCTGCGGGTGCGAGGCAGCGACTCGGCGAACTCGAGCAAGCGCGGCGCCACGGCGGGGCCGAGCCGCTTGCGGGCGAAGCCGATGATCTCCAGGCGCAGCGCATCCGTGGGTTCGAACCCCGCGTGCAGTTCGACGAAGGCCTTGACGATCTCGCCGGCGACGGGGTCGGGGACTCCGATCACGCCGGCCTCGGCCACGGCCTCGTGCTCCATCAGCGAACTCTCCACCTCGAACGGTCCGATGAGATGGCCCGACGATTTGATCACGTCGTCCCCGCGGCCGACGAACCAGTAGTAGCCGTCGGCGTCCCGCTTGGCGAGGTCGCCGGTGAGGTACCAGCCGCCGACGAAACAGCGCTGGTAGCGCGCCTCCTCGTTGAGGTAGCCGCGGAACATGGACGGCCAGCCGGGGCGCAGGGCCAGCTCGCCCACGACATCCGGATCGGTCACCAGCACGGCGGTGATGTTGTGCAGCACCGGCTTGCCCTGCTCGTCGCGCGCGACCAGCGCGGCCTCGACGCCGGGCAGCGGCCGTCCCATCGAGCCGGGCCGGATTTCGGTGGCCGCGTAGTTCGAGATCATGATGCCGCCGGTTTCGGTCTGCCACCAGTTGTCGTGCACCGGCTGGCCGAACGACTCCTGGCCCCAGACCACGACCTCGGGGTTGAGCGGCTCGCCCACGCTGGCCACGAAACGGAGTGCCGACAGGTCGTGGCCCCGTGCCCGCTCGGCGCCGGCCTTCATGAGCATCCGCAGCGCCGTCGGTGCCGTGTACCAGACCGTGACCCGCTGCTCGGCGAGGATGCGGTACCACCGGTCGGCGTCCAGCTCCTCCTCGTCGACGATGCTGGTCACGCCGTGCACGAGCGGCGCGATCAGCCCGTAGGAGGTGCCGGTGACCCAGCCCGGGTCGGCGGTGCACCAGTAGATGTCGTCGGGGTGCAGGTCGAGCGCGAAGCGCCCGGTGGCGTAGTGCGCGGTCACGGCGTCGTGCACGTGGATCGCTCCCTTGGGCGTTCCGGTCGTGCCGCTCGTGAAGTGCAGCAGTGCCATGTCCTCGCGGTGCGTGGTCGCGATCCCGCCGAACTCCGGGGCGTTGCGCATGAGCTCGGCCAGGTCGAGGGTGCCCGGTTCCGGGGCGCCGTCGGCGTCGACGAGGAGCACGTGCAGCAGCTCGGGAAGTTCGGCGCGGATCGGCGCGACCTTCTTGCGATAGAGCGCCCGGGTCGTGATCAGCGCCCGGCCGGCGCCGAGGTGCAGCCGCTGGCGCACCGGCTCCGGTCCGAAGGCGGAGAAGAGCGGGCAGAAGACGCTCGCGTTCTTCAGGGTGCCGAGCATCGCCACGTACAGCTCGGGGATGCGCCCGAGGAGCGAGAAGACGCGCTCCCCCCGCTCGACGCCGAGTGCGCGCAGCACACTGGCGAAGCGGTTGGTCTGCTCGAAGAGATCCGCGTAGGTCAGCGAGCGGGTCGTGCCGTCGGCCCGGACGAAGCGCAACGCCTCGCGGGCGGCGTGCGCGCCGGCCGCGTGCCGGTCCACCGCCTCATACGCGATGTTGAGGCCCCGGCCGCCGGGCAGCCCGGACAACCCGCGCCGGGCCGAGTCCCAGGTGAAGGCAGCGCACGTCGCGTCGTAGTCGACGAGATTCGGCTGCACCGGGAAGCCGGCGATGTCCTTGTGGATTGTGGGCCAGCGGGTGGCCGACTCTATTCCTGCCGTCATGCCCACATCAAACTCCCGGCGGAGCCTCTGGCATAGGGCACGGAGACCCCCTCGTTCCGGGGTCCCCCGAAATGATGACTTTCGGATTCGGCTCCGCACCTGCAGTATTAGCTACGAAAGCTCCCCGGTTCTTCGTAACCGGAGCTGAGGCAGGGTGACATTCGGGTTGTCGCCCTGCCTCCTTTTTTTGCCCCGGCCGCCGCGCGCCAGGGAACGAGAAAATCCTCCGCCTAAGATCGCAGCCATCGGCATCGACCTGGACTCGCTTCACGAAGTCCTCAGACGGCGTTGAAGTGCGTTCCGCTCTACCGACTCAAGGAACGGAATCCGACCGCCTTCAAGATCGAGAACTGCCACCCTCCCGAGTACCCAGAAGGTCACCGGCGAGGGCAGAGGCCGACCGTTCCCCGCATGCGCTGAGTATGCGAGCAGCGAAATCACTGGCAGCAGCATTGCCCTCACTAACCGACGACGTCCTCGACACCGTCACCATCTGGCTTCGAAACGCAGTAGTCACGCCTTAGTACAGGGGCAGGGACGGATCGATTTCCTTCGCCCACGCCAACACGCCTCCCTGCACATGCTGAATACGGCTGTAGCCCTGCCGTCGCAGCTCAGAGAGTGCCTCAGCCGACCGGATTCCCGCCTTGCAGTACAGCACGATGTTCTGGTCCAGCCGTACCTGCGACACGGCGCCCCCGCCGAGGATGAGAGCCACAGGGATGAGCCGCGACCCGGGGATGCGCACGATCTCGTGCTCCCCCGGCTCCCGCACGTCGATGAGCTCGAAGTCGCAGTCACCGCGCCCTCGCGCGGCCAGCATGCCAGCCAGCTCGCGAACAGACAGACCGGCGCTGGCATCCGTGTCCGGCCGGTGGGATGTTCCGCAGAAGAGCTCATAGTCCACGAGTTCGGTGACCGGTTCGCCGGCGGGGTCCCTGGCGACCGTGATTTCGCGCCAAGACGCGCCCAGCGCATTGAAGAGCAAAACCCGTCCGAGCAATGTACGTCCTACGCCGGTGATCAGTTTCACCGCCTCCGACACCATCATCGCGCCGACCACGCCGCACAGCATGCCGAAGACCCCGCCCTCGCCGCAGCTCCGGACCGATCCAGCCGGCGGAGCCTCCGGGTACAGGTCGCGGTAGCTGGGGCCGTGCTTCGCCCAGAACACGCTGACCTGCCCATCAAAGCGGGAAACGGATCCCCAGACATACGGTTTGCCCAGAATCGCCGCGGCGTCATTGACCAGATACCTGGTGGCGAAGGTGTCCGAACCGTCCACGATCAGGTCGTAGTCGGCGAACAACGTCAGCGCGTTCGTGCTGTCCAGCCGGGCGTGGTGAAGCCGCACTGCCACCAGCGGGTTGAGCTCGGCAACGGCGTCGCGAGCCGACTCCAGTTTCGACCGCCCGACATCCGCGACGCCGTGGATCACCTGGCGCTGTAGGTTGCTGAGGTCGACGATGTCGTCGTCGATGATGCCGAGAGTGCCGACGCCGGCGGCCGCCAGGTAGAGCAGCACCGGCGAGCCCAGGCCGCCCGCGCCGACCATGAGCACCCGCGAGTTCTTCAACCGGCGCTGGCCGACGGCGCCGATCTCGGGGATGATGATGTGCCGCGAGTAGCGTTCGGTCTCCGCCACGGTGAGATCGGCGGCCGGTTCGACCAGCGGCGCCACGGCCGACATAGACGCGGCGAGCGCGGATGCTGTGGTGGCAGCGTTCACAGGTCCGGCCGTCCGTCCATCGCCGACGAGGCCAGCGCATGTTTCCGTTTGGGGATGCGCCCGGCCTGCGAGGCCATCCGGCCTGCGATGACGGCGTGCCTGAAGGCGTCGGCCATCCTGACCGGGTCCTGCGCGCGCGTGACGGCTGTGGCCAGCAGCACGGCGTGGCAGCCCAGCTCCATGGCGAGCGCAGCGTCAGAGGCGGTGCCGATTCCGGCGTCGAGCACCACCGGGACTCCGGCGCGGGCAACGATGAGCTCGATGTTGTGCGGGTTGAGAATGCCGAGGCCCGTGCCGATCGGCGCGCCGAGCGGCATCACGGCGACGGCGCCGAGGTGCTCGAGCCTCAACGCCAGCACCGGGTCGTCGTTCGTGTACGCGAACACCTTGAAACCGCGCGCCACCAGCTGTTCGGTCGCATCCACCAACTCGACGGCGTCGGGGAGGAGCGTCTGCTCGTCGGCGATGACCTCGAGTTTCACCCAGTCGGTTTCGAGGGCCTCCCTGGCCAGTTCCGCCGTCAGCACCGCTTCCCTGGCGGTGAAGCAGCCGGCGGTGTTGGGCAGAACGCGGATTCCGTGCTCGACCAGCAGCTCGAACAGAGACCCGGCGGCGCCCGGGCTGTGCCGGCGCATGGCCACCGTGGTGAGCTCCGTGCCGGACGCCAGCAGGGCCGCGCCGAGCCCGTCCAGGCTGGGTGCGCCGCCTGTGCCCATGATCAGGCGGGAGGTCAACGGGATGCCGTCGATCACCAGCGGATCTGGGCCCGGTTGCGTGGTCAGCGTCATGGCTAGCCTCCCTGCGCCGCGGTGACGATCTCGACGTCGTCGCCGGGCATGAGTGTGGTTGTGGCCCACTGGCTTCTCGGCACCACGCCGGCGTTCCGGGCGACGGCGACACCGAGTCGCTTCCCGTCAGTCGCCTGCCCGTTCCCCGCGATCCGGCGGCCGGTGATTTCGCCGACCAGTTCGGTGACGGTCTCGCCCTTCGCCAGGATCCGGGCCGAGCCATTGACGGTGATCTCGGCGGGTTGGGGTTCAGTCATGGGCGGACTCCTTCTGGCTGGGCGGCGGGAACGGGGTGGGCTGAGAAACGGTCGGGGAGGAAACGAGCCCATCTGGCGTCCGCCGTGCCGTCGAGCAGGTGCAGGCAATGCTCGGCCGCGATGGGGGTGAGCAGAACGCCGTGGCGAAAGAATCCGGTGGCGATGACCAGGCCCGGAATGTCGCCGGCTGCCCGCCCGGGGCCGCGGGCGACCCGTCCGAGCAGCGGCGCGTTGTCCGGTGTCCCCGGGCGGGCGCGGGCGGTGACCTCGATGAGTTCCAGTTCGGCCACCGCCGGCACCAGCACCTGGGCATCCCGCAGCAGCTGGTGCACACCTCCCGCAGACACCGCGGCTGACCCGTCTTCGCGTTGGGTGGCACCGAGAACGACCGTTCCGTCGGAGCGCGGAACGAGGTAGACGGGAAGGCCGCGAACGAGGCCGCGGATGGTGGCGGTGAGGAGAGGGCGGAGATGCTCCGGGACGCGCAGCCGGAGGATCTCGCCGTAGACCGGGCGCAGCGGCAGCGCCAGCCAATCCGGCAGCCCGCCCAGCCGGGCGGCGGCCAGGCCGTTGGCAACGATGACCTCGCCCGCCGTGACCGTGGAGCCGTCCGCCAGGGTGACCCCGACAACGCGGGAGGAAGCATCCGCCGGATTCTCGTGCACGAGCCCGGCCGCGTTCTGCCTGAGGAACGCGTCGTGGGTCCAGTGGTTCGCCGCCGCGGCCTGGCCAATGGCGGATTCCAGCCGGTGCGCCAGCAGCCGGGGGTCGACCTGGTGGTCCTGCGGGGTGTTGAATGCGCTTGACAGCTGCGGGCTGAGCAGGGGTTCGTGGGCGCGTGCTGCGCGGATGGTCAGCGGTTCCACGGCCAGACCGTGCCTGAGTTGCGCCTCGCGCAGGTCGGCCAGCGACCGCCGGTCTGCCGCGTCGGCGCCAACGGTGATGGTCCTGGTCGTCCGGTAGCCGGCGTCAGCGGCGGCCACACCCAGGGACTCGACAAATGCCGGGTACAACGCCGCGGAAGCCAGCGTGAGCTCGAGCAGGTCTTCCTCCTGATAATGCAGCTCGCTGACGGGAGCCAGCATCCCTGCGGCGGCATACGTAGCCCCGGTGGCGGGCGCGGGGTCGAGGACGGTGACGGTGCGGCCGGATCGCGCGGCCGTCCAGGCTATCCCCAGCCCGATGATGCCGGCGCCAATGACGACGACGTCCACGGCGCGCTCAGCCATGAACCCGGTGCATTTCGGTCTGGGTCCGGAATGGGGCCGACTCGCGGAAATCGCCTTTATGGTGGGTCACATGGATCATGATCACGCCCGGCTGTACCTGTGCACCGACGCCCGGAAGTCGCGCGGCGATTTCGCCGAGTTCCTCGATGCCGCCTTCGCCGGGGGTGTGGACATCATCCAGCTCAGGGACAAAACCATCGAGGCTGCGGAGGAACTGGAGCTCCTCGAGATCCTCCGTGACACCGCAGAGCGTCACGGGAAGCTCTGGGCCGTCAACGACCGGGCCGACATCGCAGTCCTGGCCGAGGCCCCGGTTTTCCACATCGGGCAGAAGGACCTGCCGCTGGCCTCCGCCCGCAAGCTGCTCGGTGAGACGGCCGCGATCGGCCTCTCCAGCCACACGCCGGAGCAGATCGACGCCGCCCTGGCCGCCGAGGCGCTGGACTACTTCTGTGTCGGTCCGGTCTGGGCCACGCCGACGAAACCGGGGCGTGCCGCGGTGGGGACCGCGCTGGCCGGGTACGCGACTGAGAGGATCAGAGCGACGGGAAGCAACCTGCCCTGGTACGCAATTGGCGGCATTGACCTGACCAACATCGAGCAGGTCGTGGTGGCCGGCGCGACTCGCGTCGTCGTGGTTCGCGCGATCACCGAGGCGGATGACCCGACGGATGCCGCGCAGCGGCTGCTCGCTCACCTGCCCCCGCTGCGCTAGCCGCTCGTCCGCTCTCATGACGAGGCGCCCGCATGCAGCCGGGGCGCGTCGAAGAAGTCCAGCTCGCACCGCGAGGACTGGGCAAACGCCGTTCTCATGGCCGCTCGCTCCTGGGCCGAGGCGTTGCCCGCCGCCTCGTCGGTGAAGGCGATGGCCTGCCGGGTGGCCGCGGCGAAACCCTCGTCGGCGTAGGTCTCGAGCCACGCCGCGTAGGGGTGCACGCTGCCGTCGCCGCGAGCAAGGAACCGGGCATGGAGCCGGTCGCCCACGTCCGCGTAGAGCCAGTAGCACGGCAGGATCGCGGCCACCAGGACCGCATAGCTGCCCTGCACGCTGGCGGCCAACAGGTGGTCCAGGTAGCCCTTGGTGACGGGGCCGAGTTTCCGCGGCGCGGTGTCAGCGCCCAGCCAGGTGCGGTGCAGGTCTGATTCAACTTCCAGGCACACCCGGGCGGAGTTGGCCCAGAACAGCTGGGCGGACTCGGTCGGGGCCAGGGCGCTGGCCCGGGCAAGCACGCGCGAGTAGGTGTTCAGGTAGAGCGCATCCTGCGCCAGGTAGTAGGAGAACTCCGCTTCGTCGAGGGTCCCGTCGCCGAGCGCCTCGATGAACGGCAGGTCGAAGATGGCCGTCCGGGTGGGTTCGATGTCCTGCCAGAGACTCCGGCTGAATTCCTGCCCGACCGGAGCCTTCCCGGCGAAGAGCCGGTGGAAGTGGTGGATCGGCCCGTTGCCTGCGCCGACCTCCAGGTCGTCCGCGTGCACCAGGGCGTCGTGCAGCCAGGCCTTGACCTGCGCCAGCGAGTCGGCCCAGTCCCCGGTCCGCGCCTGCACCGTGGCCATGGCGGAGGACAGCGAACAGCCGGTGCCGTGCGTGTTGCTCGTCTCCACCCGGGGCAAGGCGAACTCCACCACGGTGTCCGCCAACAGCCCGTGGCTGTTGACCAGGGCGTCGGGGCAGCTCTCGCCGGTGAGGTGTCCCCCCTTGACCAGCACAGTGACCCCGGTCGCCGCCGACAGGCGCCGGGCCTGCTCCACCGCCTCCGACCAGTTTTCGGCCGGCGGCTCCCCCAGCAGCACGGCCAGCTCCGGCAGGTTGGGCGTGACCAGGTCGACGAGCGGCACCAGATTCCGCAGGGCCTGCTCCGCGGAGGGCTCCAGCAGCCGGTCGCCGCTGGTGGCCACCATGACCGGGTCGAGCACGACGAGCGGTGGGCGGTTGGCCTCCAGCCAGGACCGCACCTCCCGGATGACTGCGACGTCTGCCAGCATCCCGATCTTGACCGCATCGATCGACACGTCCTCGCTCACCGCGTCCAACTGTTGCCGGAGGAACTCCACCGGGGGAGTGTGCACGGCGCGTACCCCGCACGTGTTCTGCGCCACGAGGGCGGTGACCACGGCCATCCCGTAGCCGCCGTTCGCGGCGATGCTCTTCAGGTCGGCCTGGATGCCCGCGCCGCCCGTCGGATCGGTCCCGGCGATGCTCAGCACCCTCGGCGTGGCTCTCAACTCGAGGCCTGGGGCGGCGTGCGTGTTCATCTGCGACATCCCTTCGCTAGTGCTAACTAGACAGGTTCAACGGGTTTCATCTCAGCTCCCGCATCCGGCGGAGCACCCCGTGTCAATCTGGAAAGCCTACAAGACCGTTCCCCGGGAGCGGCGCGGATTACGGCCAGGCGGCCTGGAGCAGGATCGGCGTGCCGGCCACGATGAGCCCCAGGGCGAGCAGAGCGGAGTCAGCCGGCAGCCAGGGTGCGGGCTCGGCCCAGGTCCGGCGGACGCCTGCGCTGCGGCCGGCCGAGAAGCCGCGCGCCTCCATTGCCACGGCCATCCGGCCCGCCTGGCGCAGCGACTGCACCAGCAGGGCGAAGGTCATGGCCGCCGCTTGCCGGCTCCTGGTGCTCGGTCCACGCCCGGCGTCCAGTCCCCGCACCCGCCGGATGCGGCGCAGCTGGTCCCACTGCCGGCCCAGGCCCTCGAAGCGTTGCAGCGCGGCGACGGCCGCGACAACGGGTCGCGCGGGCAGCCGGAGTCGCTGGGCGAGGTGGTCACCGAGCGCGAACGGATCCGCGGAGCCCGCGAGCAGAACTCCGGGCAGCACGAAGAAGGCCACCCGCAGGCCGGCCGTGACGCCCGCCAGCGGGTCCTGTCCCGTGCTGAGCAGCCAATTCGAGAACCCCACGGATGCGACGGCGAGCAACCCGGGGATCAGCCGGACGGACGGACGAGCCCAGCCGAAGACCAGCGGAGCCAGGAGCAACTCGACCGCGACGCACGCCGCGGCCACACGGACATCGGTGATGGCCAGCCCGCCGACGATCAGCAACAGGGATGACCCGAGCAGCGACAACGGCCCACAGCGTCTCGCGAGGCCGGTGGGGCGGGGCCGGCGGCGGGGCACAGGTGCCGGTGTGTGCGCGTCGCCGCTGCCCTCGGCCACGGCGGATGCCCCGACCGGCGTCGCCGCGGCATCCGTCAACGCCCCCCTGCCGTGCTCGAGGTGGATCCTTCGGTCGGCCAGTGCGATGAGCAGAGGATCGTGGGTGGCGACGACGACGGCGACGCCGGCGGCCCGGGCGGACAGGATCAGCCCGGTCACGGCAGCCCAGGTGTCACGGTCCTGCCCGACCGTCGGCTCGTCGAGCACCAGCACCGACGGCCCGTGGGCGAGCGCTCCGGCGAGCGCAAGCCGCCGGAGCTCGCCACCGGAGAGCTCGTGCGGGTCGGCGTCCCGCAGCGCCGACAGGCCGAGCGCCTCGATCAGGCCGTCGGCTCGCTGCGCGGACGCCTTTTCGTCCAGGCCGAGCGCCCGGCTCGTGCTCAGCACATCATTCAGGACCGTGCGGGCGACCACGGCGAGTTCGGCATGTTGCGGCACCCAGCCGACACGACGTGCGAGGTCCGTGGACGACCACCGGGCCGGGTGCGGGCCGACGCCGGCGGCCAGCTCCCGTCCCGCGCTCACCGTCCCGGAGGTGGGCAGCTCGAGGCCGGCCAGCAGCGCAGTGAGCGTCGACTTGCCTGCTCCGCTGACGCCGACGATTGCCAGGACCTCGCCGGAACGAACGCTGGCGTCGACGCGCGAGAGCGCCTGCACCGAGGCAGGCACGGCCTGGCCCCCGGGCGACGCAAGCCCGGCGCGCGGACGGCGGACCACGCCGACGGCATCCGCCCGGATCACAACCGAACCGACCGGCCCGCCCGGCAAAGCCGGAAGGCACAACTCCGGAGGCAACCCGCGGGGAACAGGGGCCGGGAGGCCCGGAGCCCAGACACCCTGCAATGCCGGCGCCGCGCCGCGCTCCAGCAGCGTCTCCGCAACGGTGCCGTCTGCGCTGATTCGTCCGTCGGCGTCCAGGATGATCACCCGGTCGACCTCGTCGAGCCAGGGGTCGAGGTGGTGTTCGACCAGCACCATCGTGGCGCCCGAGGCGCGGCCCGCCACCCAGATCGCCGCGCGCACCGTGTCCGCGGCCGAGCGGTCGAGCATCGAGGTGGGTTCGTCGAGCAGCACGAGCCGGGGGCCCAGTGCGAGCACGCCGGCGAGCGCGAGGCGTTGCGCCTCGCCGCCGGACACCGCGTCCACCGGATGGTCCGGGCCATAGGGGAACCCGACCGCGTCCAGCGCCTGCTGCACCGCGGTCCAGATCTGCTCCAGGGGCAGGCCGGCGTTCTCCGGGCAGAAGGCCACCTCGCGTCCCACTCGAGGGGCGACCATCGCGTCCGCCGGGTCCTGCACGAGCAGCCCGGCCGGGGCGCCATGCAGGTGCGGGTCCCGGCCGTCGACGCCGATCGATCCGGCGAGGTCGCCGGCATCCGTCGTGGTGAGCACGCCGGCCAGCGCGCGCAGCAGGGTCGACTTACCGGAGCCGCTCGGTCCGGCCAGCAGGATGCGCTGCCCCTCCTCGATCTGCAGGGTCACGTCGTGCAGGACCGGCGTTGCACGCCCGAACGGGCGCCAGGTCAGCTCGTGCACCTCCACCCGCGCTCCGCGCGCGCGCGGCGGGCGGTGCGGCGGAGCGGCGGGCGCGGGCCGGTCAGCGGGTCGCGCGGGACTCACGGAATTCCTGGCCGGCAGGGAAGGCATTGAGGGCACCGGAGCGGGCGAGCGCCCGCACGAGTGCCAGGCCGCCGAGGCCCGCGATCAGGGCGCCGGACGCGACACCGCAGGCGAGGTAGGCGAGCTTCCATGCCGGGGAGTAATCGGCCGTGTACGCCCACCATTCGTAGCCGACGATTTCCAGGATCGCGGCGGCGACGCCGCCGAGCACGGCCGTTGCGGCGCCAAAGCGCCGCCAGCGAACCAGGGCGAGCACCAGCTCGACGCCGAGGCCCTGCAGCAGTCCGGACAGGAGCACGGCGACTCCCCACCCGTTGCCCAGCAATAGCTCGACATTGGCCGCGACGAGCTCGGTGAAGAGCGCGGCGCCTGGGCGCCGGATGACCAGTCCGCCGACGACGGCAGGGATCAGCCAGACGCCGAGCGAGAGCTCACCCGCCGGGGGAAAGCCGACGGTCACGACGCTGAGCAGCGGGTAGACGAACGTGTCGAATCCCCAGAAGGCGACACCGAACGCCACGGCGAGCATGGCGGCGGTGATCAGGTCGACCCCGCGCCAGGCGGTCAGCCGGCCGGAGGCGAGTATGGTGCTCTTGGGTGCACCGGGCGACGATGCGTCCCGAACGTCGTGTCTTGCGTAGTCATGTTGTTCCTGTTCCCGTGGATTCCGCGGGGACGTTCCCTCAGGCCGCGCTCGCCCGGGCAAGCCCGGCGGGGCACGGCACGAAGGCACGTGAGATTTCCCGACTCCCTTCGCCGGTGCTAACCGGAGCAGGTTCGAGGGTCTGCGGCTTCCCGCACTCTCAGCGCAGTGAAGCGCTCCCCTGTCGTTCACCGATGATGTTACATGGGCACTCGCGCGACGGGACCGGCCGTGCGGCGCATTTCACTATGTGACGTGCCCGAGTCAGCCGCACCCTCGGTGGTCGATGTACGCAGAAAAACGAGCAACCTCGTGCGGGGAAGTCCACCGGCAAACCGCGAGACGCTGGACAGCCCCGGCTGGGATGATGCCGGACCGGCCTCAGCCGGCTGAGATAGCCCTGGCCGCTGAAGCTATAGCCCGGTTCTGCAAAAGGTGCGGAATTTACGCGGGCCAGCGGACAAGCTTGAAGATCATCCGCTCCCCGTATCCGGAACGACGAATGGCCTCCGAAACCTCGGAGGCCATTCGTTTTGGGACGAGTTCCCGGAACAGAATCAGCCAGTTGCAGGAACAACCCCGTGGCGGTACCGGTGGGATTTGAACCCACGGTGGAGTCTCCCCCACACAACTTTTCGAGAGTTGCACCTTCGGCCGCTCGGACACGGTACCGGGGTCGATTGTAGTTGAGTCGGACGTCCCGGCGCGAATCCGCGCGAGCACGCGCCCAGCCGCCAATCAGCGGATGCCCAGAGCAGGGTTGTATTCTCGGCGGGTGATATCCCTGAACCAGCGACTCCGCTCCCTCGTCCTGACCGCCGGCACCGTGGCTGCGGCGGCAGGAATCGGTGCTGCCGCCACGTTCAACTACAAGAAGTTCCGCCTCCGGCTGGCCGAGAACGCGGCAGTGCTGAACGAGACCCTGCCGATCCACTCGCAGTGGTGGAGGGATCACGCCAAGGAGAAGGGCGAGCTGCTCTACGTCGCCATCGGTGACAGCGCGGCGCAGGGCATCGGCGCGAGCAAGCCCAACCGGGGGTACGTCGGGATCCTGGCCGATCACATCCGCCTGAGCACCGAGCGCACCGTGCGGGTGATCAACCTCAGCGTGTCCGGCGCCACCGTGCACCTGGCCGTGCGCGACCAGCTGCCGCGCTTCGTGAAACTCGACCCCGACGTTGTCACGATCGCCATCGGAGCAAACGACATCGCGCTGTGGGATGCCACGCTCTTCGAGACCGGGATCCGGCAGATCTTCTCAGCCCTCCCCGCCCATGCGATCGTCGCCGACCTGCCGTGCTTCCACCTGCCCCACAACGAGCGCAAGGTGGCCGTGGCCAACGGCATCCTGCGCGGCGTGGCGGCGGAGTTCGGGCTGAGCGTCGTTCCGCTGCACACGACGACCAAACGGCAGGGCCTGCGGAGCGTCGCCACCCAGTTCGCAAACGACTTCTTCCACCCCAACGACCGCGGCTACCGGGTCTGGGCCGAAGCGTTCCTGCCCGAACTCAGCGCCGACATCGCGCGTCGGATTCCCCAGGCCAGCGCCGACGCGCAACCCGGCGTCGGTGGCCCCGGCTAGGCTCGCTGGCATGGCCAAGCCCCTCTCGACTTTCCGCTGCACAGAGTGCGGCTGGACCACCCCGAAATGGGCGGGTCGCTGCGGCGAGTGCCAGCAGTGGGGCACCGTTCTCGACGCCGCAGAGAAGGCCGGGATCGGCCGCTCCGTCAAGCCGACGACGGTAACCGGCGACGGCATCGCCCGGCCCATCACGCACGTCGACACGACCTCGGTCGCGCACTGGCCCACCGGCATCAACGAATTCGACCGGGTGCTCGGCGGCGGCATCGTTCCCGGCTCGGTGATCCTGCTGAGCGGTGAGCCCGGCGTCGGCAAGTCCACGCTCCTGCTCGAGGTCGCGTCGAAGGCGGCGGCCGCCAAGTCCCGCGTGCTCTACGTGAGCGCCGAGGAGTCCGTGAGCCAGGTGCGCCTCCGGGCCGAACGCACCGGCGCGCTCCAGCCCGAGCTGTACATCGCCGCCGAGACCGACCTCGCCACCATCCTCGGCCAGATCGACGCGGTGAAGCCCGACCTCGTCATCGTCGACTCGGTGCAGACGGTCGCCAGTTCGCTCTCCGACGGCCTCGCGGGCATGCCCAGCCAGGTGCGGGAGGTGGCATCCACCCTCATTCGCGTGGCCAAGGACCGCAACCTGCCCATCCTGCTCGTGGGCCATGTGACCAAGGACGGCTCGATCGCGGGGCCGCGGCTGCTCGAACACCTGGTCGACGTGGTCTGCCAGTTCGAGGGCGATCGGCCGAGCGCGCTGCGATTCGTGCGCGCCCTCAAGAACCGGTTCGGGCCCACCGACGAAGTGGGCTGCTTCGAGATGACCGGCGACGGGATCGCCGAGGTGCCCGACCCGAGCGGGCTCTTCCTCAGCCGAGGCACCGATCCGGTCTCCGGCACCTGCGTGACGGTCGCCCTCGAGGGTCGTCGGGCGATGCCCGTCCAGGTGCAGGCCCTCGTCGTGGCGAGCCAGGCTCCGAACCCTCGGCGGGTGACGAACGGCGTCGACCCCTCACGGGTGGCCATGCTCCTGGCCGTGCTCGAGAAACGCGCCGGCCTGCAACTGGGCGGAATGGATGTCTACGTGTCGACGGTCGGCGGCATCCGTCTCACCGAGCCTGCCGCCGACCTGGCGATCGCCCTGGCCATCGCGTCGGCGGTGAAGGACCGTCCGATCTCGCACACCGTGGCCGCGTTCGGGGAGATCAGCCTGGCCGGCGAGATCCGCGCCGTCTCCGCGGCGACGCAGCGCGCCGGCGAGGGCGTGCGGCTGGGCTTCACGACCCGCATCGACGTCGCCAGCGGCTCGATCGCCACCGCCGTCGGCCAGGCGCTGGCAACCGGCGTGCCCGACCGCGAGGCCGAGCTCGACCGGGCCTTCTAGACCGACGCCGCCACCAGGGATCCGAGCGGCACAGCCTCGGGGACGGCCGCGCTTTCATCCCCGATGAAGCTCGAAATGGCTGCCGAGTGCACGACGCGATTGCGCCCATTGCGCTTGGCCACATACAGTCGCAGGTCGGCGGTGCGCAGCAAGTCGGAGTTCTGCTCGCCGTCGGCCGGCGCCAGGGCGACGCCGATGCTGGCCGTCACCGGGAGGCCGTGCGTGATCGGCGGCCAATCATAGGTCGCGATCGTGCGACACAGGTCCTCGGAGAGTTTGTAGGCCCTCGCCGCGTCGGTCTCGGGGAGGATCAACAGGAACTCCTCCCCGCCCAGGCGTGCCGCGATGCCGCCGGCGACGGGCTCCACGGCTTCGGCCAGGAGGCGGCCGAGTGTTCGCAGCACCTCGTCGCCGACCCCGTGGGAGAGCGTGTCGTTGACGCGTTTGAAATGGTCCAGGTCGATCATCGCGATCGCGAGGGACGGCCCGCCCTCCCGCAGCTGCAGCAGGGCTCCGCCGAGGTGCTCGTCGACGAACCTCCGGTTGTGCAGGCCGGTGAGGGGATCGCGTTCGGCCAGTTCCCGATAGCGCTCGCTTTCTCGGCGCGATTCCGCCGTCTGGAACATGGCCTCGAGAATGCGACCCTTGGCCTCATTCTCGCTGGCGCCGAGCGCAACGGACTGCTCGTGATAGGTCCGATAGGCCTCGAAGGCCGCCCGGTAATTCTCCTGCGCCGCGTAGACCTCGGCCTGCTCGCGCGCCGCCTCCGTCGTCCACCGAATCAGGCCGTTGCGCTGGGCGAGGTCGCGGCACCGGTCGATGACGACCTGTGCCTGGTCCAGGCGCCCCTGCGTGCGGTAAAGCTGCGTCAGGGCCACCAGGGCCGCCGCCGAGCTGTCCGGGTGCGCATCGCTGAACGCCGCGTCCAGGGCCGGGATCAGCATCGTCTCCGCCTCGGGGAGCCGGCCGGCGGCCATGTACACCCGGGCGATGGTGTCGCGCGCGGACATCCCGATTTGGCGGTCGCTCAGCTCCGAGAGGCCAACCAGGCGTTCGACCGTGGCGAGTGCCTCGACGTTGTTGTGGGCCAGGTGTTCCGTGTAGGCCAGGTTGTTGAGGATGATGTACCGGATGTTGGTTTCCGGGTCGTCGATGACGAGTTTCAGCGCATCGTCATATCGCCTCCTGGCCTCATCCAGGGAGCCCGCCGACCCGAGCGCGTCGGCGAGGCATTTTCGGGCGGCCGCTCGCATCAGCGGAATCTCCGACTCGGCGAGGAGGTCGTTCGCGGCGACGGCGTGCTCCAGCGCCAACGCCCGGTCGCCAACCATCTCGAAAACCGAACCGAGGACGTCGTGGCAGCGGGACTGCAGGGCGACTTCGCCATGCTGTTCGGCCCAGCCCAGAATCTGTTGCACATCGATGGCGCTCGGGCTGGGATCCGTGCGGTGGATTCGCACGGCCGCGATCAGAACGCGCAGGCGACGAGAGGTCGCCCCGTGCTCTCCGTCGCCGAGTTGCCCGAGCCACTCCTCCGCGGCGTGCAGCGCAACGTCCCGGTCGATCCAGAACTGGCGTTCCACGCTCGCGAGACGAGCGTCGACAGGATCGTCCCCGGTCCCCACCACTGCGGCCCACTCTCAGACAGGTACGTGACCCCGGCGCAGATTCCGCAGACCGAGACCCTCTCAGAGAGAGGTTCGACGCTATCGAAAGTCAGCCTAGTGGGTACAGACCCAACGCGGTCCCCACCCGTGGGGGCGATTATTCCCCGCCCTCGCCTTCCGCGGGGAGCGGTCCGAGCGCCCGCATCAGGTCCGCCGGGGCGGCCTGCATCACATGCGGACCGGCGATGTCGAAGAACACCATTTCAAGCGTCTGCTCGTGCACGGTGAGGAACTCGCGCAGCCACTGCGCGTCGCCGACCATGACCCGAGGGTCGGGGTCGTCCGGCAGCATCCGGGCGTAGTTCTCGGTCGACGAGAAGAGCAGCAGCATCCGCTTGTCCGAGCCTTCGCGGCCGAAGACCCGAACCTGCTCGGCCCGACCGTTGACGACGAGTTGCGGAACGATGATCACGTCGTTGCGCAGGGCGTAGGCCACGGCGACGACGTCCTGCGCGGCGAGGGCCGCGGCGAGGGGCTCGGAGCGGGTGGGAGGAGTGGGTTCGGTCACCAATCCATTCAACCAGCCGGCGCCGCTGCAGGTCCAAGCGAAAGCACCTGCCGTGAGCGAACGATCGCTCGGTGCAGCGGCACGGACCTCAGTACAGCAGGAACTGCTTCGGCGTCTCGGATTCGATTCCGTCGACGCTGACCCGCAGGTGGTACGACGCACCACCGGCCGGCGCCGCGTCGCGGGTGGCCGCGTCGCAGGTGTCCTTCGCCGAGCGCACACGCTGCCAGACGACAGGCGTGGTCGAGCTGATCGGGTCGCCGGGCTCGAGCAGGACCGCCTGGTCGGCCGAGTCCTGCTGGCAGTCGGTGGATGTCCAGTAAACGTCCTTGCCGCTCGAGATCGTGAAGACCTGCTTGGAGGTTCCGGCGTTGATGGTGCAGGAGGTGTCGCCGGTGTTGGTGACACTCAGGGAGAGCTGGGGCAACTTGCCCGGCTCATACTTGACCGCATCGGTAATCGCTTCGACCTGCACATGGGCGGCAACGCAGGGGGCGCCCGCGACCGCGGGTTCCGGGGTCGGCTTCGGCGCGGCATCCGTCGCGGGGGCGGAAGCGGACGCGGCCGGCGGCGTGGGGTCGACCGGTTCGCCGCGGCTGGAACCGGGCTTCACGATGATGAGGACGATGATGACGAGCACGGCCAGCAGGCCCAGCCCCACCATGAGGCGGCGGCGCCGGTACACGGTGCTGGACTGGCGACCACCGGGGTTCTTTGTCGTCGACATGCCCCAAGGTTAACGAGCCGGCGCGCCGCTGCCCGGTAATGGCGTGCGTGTCGGCGGAATGGTTCAGGCCAGACGCTTGACCATGCGGGTGTTGCCGAGCGTGTTCGGCTTGACCCGCGCGAGGTCGAGGAATTCCGCGACGCCCTCATCGTGTGATCGCACGAGTTCGGCGTACACGGCGGGATCGACGGTCTCGGAGCCCATGTCGACGAAACCGTGCCGGCTGAAGAACGGCACCTCGAAGGTCAGGCAGAACAGACGGCTCAGGCCGAGTTCGCGGGCATCCGCCTCGAGGCGGTCCAGCAGCGCGTGGCCGACGCCGTGGCCGAGCCAGTCCGCCGACACGGCCAGGGTGCGCACCTCGGCGAGGTCCTCCCACATCACGTGCAGGGCGCCGCAGCCGATGAGGCGCCCCTCGGCGTCCTCGGCCACCCGGAATTCCTGGACGGCTTCGTAGAAGACGACCCGGTCTTTACCGAGCAGGATGCCCTCCTGGATGAGCGGCTCGACGAGCGCCTGGATGCGCGGCACATCACTGGTGCGCGCCCGGCGCACCGAGTAGCCCTGCACTGCGTGGTCCTGCGCTGGCACGCTCGGCCCTCTCTCGTCGTTCTCACCCGGAACGTCCAGTCTACGGATTCCGCTCCGCTCCCCCGCCCTCATGACGAAAGCCGAAGGGGCCCGGCGGATTGCTCCGCCGGGCCCCTTCCCGTGAGTTGCCCCGGGTGCCGGACTACTCGCTGGTCACCGCGAGGTCGGGTGTGCCCGACCCGGTGCCAATGCTGGCGGTCGCGTTGACGCCGATCCCGACGGCCGACTCGCGCACAGTCGTCGTGAAGACGAACTCGCCGGCCTGGAAGTCCACGTGCACGTGGTCGCCCGCATTGAGCTCGCCCTGCAGGATTTTCTCCGACAAGCGGTCCTCGATTTCGTGCTGCACCGCGCGGCGCAGCGGCCGGGCGCCGAGCGCGGGGTCGAAGCCGACCTCGATCAGCCGCTCCTTGGCGGGGAGGGTGAGCTCGACGGTCATGTCGCGGTCGAGCAGGCGGTCGCTCAGGCGCTTGATGAACAGGTCCACGATCTGCAGCAGTTCCGGCTTGGACAGCTGAGGGAAGACGATGATCTCGTCGACGCGGTTGAGGAACTCGGGCTTGAAGTTCTTCTTCAGCTCTTCCTTCACCTTGCCGGCCATCCGGTCGTAGCCCGTCGAGGTGTCGCCCTCAAGCTGGAAACCGACGGGTCCGCCGCTGATGTCCTTCGTGCCGAGGTTGGTCGTCATGATGATCACGGTGTTCTTGAAGTCGACGACGCGACCCTGGCCATCCGTCAGCCGGCCCTCTTCCAGAATCTGGAGGAGCGAGTTGAAGATGTCCGGGTGTGCCTTCTCGATCTCGTCGAACAGCACCACGCTGAACGGCTTGCGGCGCACCTTCTCGGTGAGCTGCCCGCCCTCTTCGAAACCGACGAACCCGGGAGGGGCACCGAACAGCCGGGAGACGGTGTGCTTCTCGCCGTACTCGCTCATGTCGAGCGAGATCATGGCGGCCTCGTCGTCGAACAGGAACTCGGCGAGCGCCTTGGCCAGCTCGGTCTTGCCGACGCCGGTGGGGCCGGCGAAGATGAACGAACCGCTCGGGCGCTTCGGGTCCTTCAGGCCGGCGCGGGTGCGACGGATCGTCTTGGCGAGGGCCGAGATGGCCTCCTCCTGGCCGATGACGCGCTGGTGCAGGGCCTTCTCCATGAAGACGAGCCGCGAGGACTCTTCCTCGGTGAGCTTGAAGACCGGGATGCCGGTGGCCTGCGCGAGAACCTCGGCGATCAGGCCCTCGTCGACGACCGCGGTCGTCTTGACGTCGCCCGACTTCCACTTCTTCTCGAGGCGCAGACGCTCGCCGAGGAGGTTTTTCTCCTCGTCGCGCAGGCTTGCGGCCTTCTCGAAGTCCTGTTCCTCGATGGCGGTTTCCTTGGCGGCACGGACCACGGCGATCTTCTCGTCGAATTCGCGCAGCTCGGGCGGGCTCGACAGGATCGAGAGGCGGAGGCGTGCGCCGGCCTCGTCGATCAGGTCGATGGCCTTGTCCGGCAGGAAGCGGTCGGAGACGTAGCGGTCGGCGAGGTTCGCGGCGGCCACGAGGGCGCCGTCGGTGATGGACACCTTGTGGTGCGCCTCGTACCGGTCGCGCAGCCCCTTGAGGATATTGATCGTGTGCGGCAACGACGGCTCGTTGACCTGGATCGGCTGGAAGCGACGCTCGAGGGCGGCATCCTTCTCGAAGTGCTTGCGGTACTCATCGAGCGTGGTCGCGCCGATGGTCTGCAACTCACCGCGGGCGAGCAGCGGCTTGAGGATGGAGGCCGCGTCGATCGCGCCCTCGGCGGCTCCCGCACCGACGAGGGTGTGGATCTCGTCGATGAAGACGATGATGTCGCCGCGGGTGCGGATCTCCTTGGTGACCTTCTTCAGGCGCTCCTCGAAGTCACCGCGGTAGCGGCTGCCGGCGATGAGCGAACCGAGGTCGAGCGAGTAGAGCTGCTTGTCCTTCAGCGTCTCCGGGACATCGCCCTTGACGATGGCCTGGGCGAGGCCCTCGACCACGGCTGTCTTGCCGACGCCGGGTTCACCGATCAGCACGGGGTTGTTCTTGGTGCGACGGGAGAGGATCTGCATGACCCGCTCGATTTCCTTCTCGCGTCCGATGACCGGGTCGAGCTTGTTGTCGCGTGCGGACTGGGTGAGGTTGCGGCCGAACTGGTCGAGGATCTGGCTGCCCGCGGCGCCGGCCGGCTGCTCGTTGGCACCCACCTGCACCTGCTCCTTGCCCTGGTAGCCGGAGAGGAGCTGGATGACCTGCTGGCGCACCCGGTTGAGGTCGGCGCCGAGTTTGACCAGCACCTGGGCGGCAACGCCTTCGCCCTCGCGGATGAGGCCGAGCAGGATGTGCTCGGTGCCGATGTAGTTGTGGCCGAGCTGCAGCGCCTCGCGGAGGCTGAGCTCGAGCACCTTCTTGGCGCGCGGCGTGAACGGGATGTGCCCGGTCGGCTGCTGCTGGCCCTGGCCGATGATGTCCTGCACCTGCTCGCGCACGGCGTCGAGCGAAATGCCCAGGCTCTCGAGGGCCTTCGCGGCGACGCCTTCACCCTCGTGGATCAGCCCGAGCAGGATGTGCTCGGTGCCGATGTAATTGTGGTTGAGCATCTTGGCCTCTTCCTGGGCCAAAACGACGACGCGACGAGCTCGGTCGGTGAATCTCTCGAACATGATTACTCCCTTGGCGCCAGGGGCAGTTGTGGCGCCGATACATCGAGAGTAACCAGCGAAACTGGGTTGCAGGCGCTTGTTCGCCCTAGGCGTGACGGATGACGCTCGCGCGGAGCCGAGGCCACGGTCGGCCGCGGGCCCCGTCTGCCCTTGCGAGCAGCCGTACCCACGCAAATAATGGCGCGACGAAGCGTGGGGCAAGCGCGAGAGTGCTGCGATGAATCGCACCGAGAACCCCGAGCATGAGATCCCCCGCCTGACCGCAGAGAACGCCCGCGTCCGGGGACAGGTGGAATCCGGGGCGCTCGCGGCGCGGCCCCGCACGCGAGCGCGGGGCAGGGTTCGCGGGTTCTTCGCCATTCTGCTGATTGCGCTGGGGGCCCTGCTCGCGCCCGTCGCGGTGGTCGCGTTCTGGACGAAGGCGGAGGTCACGGACACCTCCCGCTTTGTGGCGACCCTCGCCCCGCTCGCCGAAGACCCCGCCTTTCAGGCATTCCTCGTCGACGAGATCGTCGTGGCGATCGAAAGACAGGTGGACTTCGAAACGGTCACGTCCGACCTCTTCGACGGGCTCTCGGCGCTCGACCTTCCGCCCCGCGCCGAAGCCGCACTCCGGCTGCTCGAGCAACCTGCCGTGGCGGGCGTCCGCTCCCTCATCCGCAGGGCGGCCGAGAAGGTCGTCACCCCCGAGGCCTTCGCGCGGGTCTGGGAGGAGGCGCTGCGGGTCAGCCACAGCCAGCTCGTGGCAGCCCTGCAAGGCGACGAGTCGGCTGCCCTGGTGATCGGCGAGGCCGGCGAAGTGGGCATCCAGCTGGCGCCCGTCCTGGGCGCGGTCAAGAAGCAACTCGTCGCGCGGGGTTTCACGCTGGCCGAGAGGATCCCCGAGGTCGACCGCACCATTCCGATCGCCCAGTCGGATGCGCTGGTGCAGGTACGCACGGCCTACCAGCTCCTCAACATCCTCGGCTTCGTACTCCCCTGGGCCAGCGTCCTGCTCCTCGCAGCCGGCGTCATCGTCGCCCGGCGCCGGACCCGGGCCTTGATCTGGGCCGGCCTCAGCCTCGCCCTCGCGATGGTGCTCCTGCGCGCCGGCATCGTGATCGGTCGCATCCTCTTCCTGGGCGCCGTCTCGCCGGCGTACATACCGAAGGGGGTGGCCGAGTCGCTCTACGACGCCGCCACGCCCTTCATCACCGGTTCCGCGCTGTCGATCGGCCTGGTCGGCGGCACGGTCGCCGTGGTCGGCTACCTCGCGGGCCCGTTCCGCGGAGCAACCGTCGTGCGCCGGTTCGCCACGGGCACGGCCGCGCGCATTCGCGCCTCGATGGAGAGCAGCGGGGTGAGCACCGGTCCCTTCGGCGAGTGGCTGCACCGGGCGAGCCGTTACGTGCGGATCGCGGTGGCGCTTGCGGCCGGCGCGGTGGCGCTGTTCGTACGGCCGTTGACGCCCGCCATCATCCTGTGGACCGCCGTCCTGGCCCTGATTGTCATCCTGCTGCTCGAGGTGCTGCGGCGCCCGCCGGTGGAGCCGTACGTGCCGGTCACGGCGGCCCCCGGGGCCGCGGAGCCGATCCTCACCCCGGGCCCACCCGACGCCCGCGGCTGAGCGGCCGCCCGCTACTGGACGGCGGAGGTCAGCCGGGCGAGATTGTCGAGCACGGTGGAGCGCAGCGGCTGCCGCATCCACTCCTCAAGGGTGAGTTCGCGGCTGTCGGCCCGGTAGCCGTCTTCCACTGAGCGCATTTCCTGAACGAACGACTTGCCGCGCACCATGAGCGAGATCTCGAAGTTGAGGCTGAACGATCGCATGTCCATGTTGCTGGACCCGATCACCGCGACGTCGTCATCGATCGTGAAGTGCTTGGCGTGCAGCACGTAGGGCGCCTTGTAGAGGTAGACGTGCACTCCGGCGCGCAGTAACTCCTCGTAGTACGAGCGCTGGGCGTGGTGGACGAGCGCCTGGTCGCCGATCTCGGAGACGAACAACTCGACATGCAGCCCCCGCTGCGTGGCCGTCGTGATCGCGTACATGATCGACTCGTCCGGCACGAAGTACGGGCTGGTGATGATGATGCGTTCCTGTGCGTAGTAGAGCAGGGCCAGGAACAGCCGGAGGTTGTTCTCGCGCACGAAGCCGGGCCCGCTGGGCACGAGCTGGCAGTCCAGCGCCTGGGACAGTGGTTGCTGCCGCACCGGGTGGATTTCCCGGGTCAGCAGGTCGTTCGTTTCGCTGTACCAGTCGGTGATGAAGATCGCGTTGAGCCCGGCGACAATCGGCCCCTCGAGGCGGGTCATCAGGTCTTTCCACTTGAGCCCGCGCCGGATGTTCCGGGGCGCGTTGTAGGTGCGGTCGATGATGTTCTGCGATCCCATGAACCCGACCGTGCCGTCCACGATCAGCAGCTTGCGGTGGTTGCGCAGGTCGGGCCGCTGCCACTTCCCCTTGAGCGGCTGCAGCGGCAGCATCAGCTCCCATTCGACACCGGCCTCGGTGAGCCAGCGGATGGTTTCCTTGTAGCCGACCTGGCGCTTGGATTGGATGTGGTCCATCAGCACGCGCACGGTGACGCCCCGGTCGACGGCCCGCTTGAGCGAGTCGAAGAACGGCGCGGTGGTGGGATCGAGGGCGAGGATGTAGAACTCGACGTTGACGTACTTGCGGGCCTTGTCGATGTCGCTGACCATCGCGGCGAATGTGGCCTCGTAGTCGCCGAGCAGCCGGGCGGTGTTGTCTCCGACGAGCGGCATGGCGCCCAGGTTGCGGTTCAGCTCGACAACGGATTCCAGCCAGGTCGGCCACACATGGTCGCGCCGCACCAGTTCCATGCCGTCGGTGCTGTCGATGATGAACTGGTTGATTTCCGCCTGCATGGCCAGGCGCCGCCTGGGCAGGGTGCGGTAGCCGATCAGGAGGAAAAGCAGAATGCCGATGTAGGGGAGGAAGAAGATGGCGAGCAGCCAGGCCATGCCCGAGGTGGGCCGGCGATTGCGGGGCACGACGATGATGGCGATGACGCGGATGACGAAGTCCACGAGCACGGCCAGCGCGACGATGATTGTCGTGCCGTTGATGTCGGGCATGCGGGCCTAGTTGGCGGGTTTGTCGTGCGAGGCGAGGCCGAGTTTGGCGCGCTCTTCGGCTTCGATCTGCGCGTAGGCCTTCCGTTCGGTGCGGTCGGCATGGATGATGGCGCGCATCACGAACCAGAAAACGAGTCCGATCAAAACGGTGGGCGCGAGCGACCCCAGTGCGTTGGCCCAGAAATCATCCATAGTCCTCCTAGGGTACCCCGCGAAAACGCAGTTGTGCGCGCTAAAACGTCGCTATAACGCGAACAACTGCGGGTTCGCGGGGTGTCGTCGTTACTTGGTCAGGATCCCGTAGACGCCGGAAACGATCAGGTAGAGGCCGACGCCGCTGACGACCACCCAGACGATGATCCGGTTCGTCGACGGCCCCTTTTTGCCGTCTTCCGGCTTCAGCTCGTCCTTGGGCAGATAGCTCATCAGAATCTCACTTCACTAGCGGGAACAGGATTGTCTCCCGGATGCCGAGGCCGGTCAGGGCCATCAGCAGCCGGTCGATGCCCATCCCCATACCGCCGGTCGGGGGCATGCCGTATTCCAGCGCGCGCAGGAACTCCTCGTCGAGGCGCATCGCTTCGGGGTCGCCGCCGGCGGCCAGCCTGGCCTGCTCGACGAATCGCTCCCGCTGCACGACCGGGTCGACGAGCTCGGAGTAGCCGGTTGCCAGCTCGAAGCCGCGCACGTACAGGTCCCACTTCTCCACGACTCCGGCGATGCTGCGGTGGCCGCGCACCAGCGGGCTCGTGTCGACGGGGAAGTCCATCACGAACGTGGGGCGGGTGAGCCCGCCCTTGACGAAGTGCTCCCACAGCTCCTCGACGTACTTGCCGTGGATGGGGTGGTCAATGTCGACACCCTCGCGGTCGGCGAGGGCCTTGAGCTGGGCGATCGACGTCTCCGGGGAGATCGCGACACCCACCGCTGCGGAGAGGCTGTCGTACATGCTGATCCGGTCCCAGTCGCCGCCGAGGTCGAACTCGGTGCCGTCGGCCCAGGCCACGACGTGCGAACCGGAGATCGCGAACGCGGCATCCTGGATCAGGGTCTGCGTCAGGTCCGCGATCGAGTTGTAGTCGCCGTACGCCTCGTACGCCTCGAGCATCGAGAACTCCGGCGAGTGCGTGGAGTCGGCGCCCTCGTTGCGGAAGTTGCGGTTGATTTCGTAGACGCGGTCGATACCGCCGACGACGGCGCGCTTGAGGAAGAGCTCCGGCGCGATGCGCAGGAACAACTCGGTGTCGAACGCGTTGCTGTGGGTGGCGAACGGGCGGGCGGATGCTCCGCCGTGCATGACCTGCAGCATCGGCGTCTCGATCTCGATGAAGTCGCGCGCGGTGAACGTCGCCCGGAGGCTGGCCACGGCCTGCGAGCGCTGCACCACGTTGCGGCGGGCCTGCTCCCTGGCGATGAGGTCGAGGTAGCGGCTGCGCACCCGGGTCTCCTCGCTCAGCTCGCTGTGCAGGTTCGGCAACGGCAGCACGGCCTTGGCTGCGACCTGCCACTCGGTGACCATGATCGACAGCTCGCCGCGGCGGGAGGAGATCACCTCGCCGGAGACGAAGACGTGGTCGCCCAGGTCGACGAGGTCCTTCCAGTCGGCCAGCGAGGCCTCCCCCACCTCGCCGAGCGAGACCATGGCCTGGATCCGGCTGCCGTCGCCGGCCTGCAGGCTCGCGAAGCACAGCTTGCCGGTGTTGCGCAGGTGCACGATCCGGCCGGCGAGGCCGACCGTGACGCCGGTTGTGGCATCCGCTTCGAGCTCGCCGTAGCGCGCGCGCACGGCCGGGATGGTGTCGGTCACGGGCACCGAGACCGGGTACGCGCCGCCGCCGGGGCCCGTCGCGGCGGCGTTCAACCGCTCGCGCTTGGCCAGGCGCACGGCCTTCTGCTCGGTGATTTCGTCGGTGATCTCGTCGGTGCTGACCGCAGGGGCTGCGTCGTGGTGCTCGCTCATGGTTCTCCGTCGGCCTGCGGCACGGGCGGGGCCCGGCCGGTCGGCAGTGGTGGTGGTTAGGTGATGTCGAGGGGGACGTTGTCGATGAGCCTGGTGGTGCCGACCAGCGCGGCAACCAGCATCCTGGCCGGCCCGCGGTAGTCGTCGTCGACCGGAAGGAAGGTCTGCGGGTGCACGACAACGAGATAGTCAAGCTTAACGAGTGGTTGGGCGTCGATGACCGCGTGCGCGGCGGCGAGCGCGGCCGGGGCGCCCTGGGAGGCGACGGATGCCGCCGCGGCGAGGCCGGCCGAGAGCGAGCGGGCGCTCTCCCGCTGCACGGGGTCGAGGTACTGATTGCGGCTGGAGAGAGCCAGGCCGCCCTCCTCACGCACCGTCGGCACCACATCGACGGACGCCCGGAAGTTGAGCTCGGCGACCATCCGTTCGATCAGGTGAACCTGCTGCGCGTCCTTCTGCCCGAACACGACGGCGTCGGGATCGACGATGTTGATCAGCTTGGCGACGACCGTGAGCATCCCGTCGAAGTGTCCCGGCCGTGCGGCGCCCTCGTAGAGCGACCCGACGGGCCCGGCGCCCACCCGCGTCTCGGCCGCGCCGTCCGGGTACATCTCCTGCGCGGTCGGAGCGAACACGTAGGGCACCCCCAGCTCGGCCAGGGCTGACACGTCCGCGTCGAGCGTGCGCGGATACTGGTCGAGGTCTTCGCCGGCACCGAACTGCAGCGGGTTCACGAAGACCGATACGACCACAGTGTCGCCCAGTTCGCGGGCCCGACGGGCGAGGGCCAGGTGGCCGGCGTGCAGGGCGCCCATGGTCGGCACCAGCACCACCCGGGTATCGGCTCCGGCCACGGCGAAGTTCTGCGTCGTGAGGCTGAGTCGGTCGCGGAGCTCGGCGATCGTGCCGATCACCTCTGGTATGGGCAGGCTCACTCGTCCTCCGGGTAGTTCGGATCGGGGCTGAAATCGGACAGGTCGAGGGTGTCGGGGCTCGTGCGCGCCAGCGCATTCTCGATGGCGGACCGAACGAGCGGTGCGATGACCGCGCCCGGCCGTTCGATTCCGATCCCCTCCAGTATGCGCGTAGCCTGCTCGACGATCGCGGTCGAGAACGCGGTCGCGGTCTCCACCGCCTCGGCGTAGCTCGGCCGGTCCCCTTCGGAGACGACCACGGGTTCGCCGCCCATCTCCACGACGAGCGCCTGCGCGATCGGCAGCACCGGAGTCGGGGCCGTCACGGCGAAGTAGCTGTCGGCCAGGCGCGCGATGTCGATGCTCGTTCCGGTGAAGGTCATGGCCGGGTGGATCGCCAGCGGGATGGCGCCGCCCGCCCGGGCAGGGGCGAGGACGGCCGTGCCGAATCGCGCCGAGGTGTGCAGCACGAGCTGCCCCGGCTGCCAGGTGTCCGTGGCCGCGAGGCCCGCGATGAGGCTTTCGAGCTGGGCGTCCGGCACGGCGATGATCACGAGCTCGCTGCGCTCGACGATCTGCGGCACGGTCAGGATCGGCACGAGCGGGAGAATCGCTTCCGCCCGGTCGCGGCTCTCCTGCGAGATGGCGGAAATGCCGACGATGGCATGGCCGGCGCCGGCCAGGGCCGCGCCGAGGATGGGGCCGACGCGGCCGGCGCCGATGATGCCGACTCCGAGTCGTCCGGGGCGTTGGGTCATTCGAAGACTCCTGTCGGGTGGTTCCAGCGATGGCTGGTGTCGGAGGTGGCGCAGCTGACCGCGCCCGCCGCGACCGCCTCGAACAGACGCACCGCCTCCTCGGCATCGACGACGGCGAGGGATGCCGACACGGGGCCGGCCACGGTGTGCAGGCGTGCGGACGCGAGGCCGAGCATCCGCCTCACCGGTCCCTGGTCGATGCGCACGCTCTGCAGCCGGGCCAGCGGCACGAGGATGAGTTCGCGGGAGACGATCCCGCGGCGGAGCACCACTGCGCCGGCGGAGAGCGTGTACCCGGTGCGCCGCCAGGAGAACGGCCGCAGCCAGGCGGCGCGCCGCGGGGCATTGATGAAGCCGTCGCTGCCGCCCCTCGAGTGCATCCCGCTCTCGATCACGGCGCCCTGCTCCTCGCCGGTGTACCCGGGAAGGATGAGTTCGAGCACCCTGGCGACGTCGGCTGCGGTGCCGACCGGCAGCACCGTGGTGCCGGCCTCGCCGGCAGCGCCCTGGCTCACGGAACGGCCGGCCTTGTTGATCCGCACCTGCCACCAGCCGAAGGGCCGCCAGAGCAGCGGTTGCGAGATCCCGATCGCGTGGACCCGACCCGGCGGAAGGGTCTCGTTGCTCGTGGAGAGGAGGCCGAAGCCCACCCGCACGCCGTCCGGGGTGCCCGCGATGCTGAAGCGCAGCGACCTGGTCAGCCGGGAGAGGAAGTACCCCGCGCTGCCGATCAGGGCGGGAACGATCGCGATCTGCAGCCACCCGCTGCTGCCGATTGCGCCGCCGACCGCGAGCGCGATGACCCCGACGAGGAGGAAGACGGTGAAGCCGCTGAGCACGATCGAACCGAACAGCCTGGCGGGAGGGATCCGCACGACGGACTCCGGCGGGGCGGCATCCGGGTCGAGCTCCGGCGCCAGGAACTCGACGACGCGGTCGCGGGCGAAGCCGCCCACCGTCACCCCGGGTTCCGAGGGGCCCTCGCCCGGCTCCCGAGCAGGCTCGACGGACTCCGCGGCGGGTCGGCGGGCGCCGGACGCGAGGCGCAGGATGTCGCGGCGGAGCTCGTCCGCCCGGGCCGAGCCGAGGTACGCCAGCGGGACATTGGCGTCCTGCCCGGCGACGCTCACTTCGAGCTTGGCGGCGCCGAACAGCCGCGGGATGAGGGGGCGTTCGATGTTGACGCCCTGGATCCGGTCGAGCCGCGCCTTGCGGTTGCTCCGGAAGACGATCCCGCTGCGCACCTCGACGATCTCGTCGTTCACCCGGAAGGTGTGCGCCCGCCAACTGAGCGAGAACGCGATCAGGATGACGACGAGAGCGCCGGCCACGGCGAGCAGGGCCCAGCCGACCGACCCGCGGCGGTAGATCTCCTCCAGCGGATCGGCGCTGCCGACCGGGATGCCGAAGACGACGTCGAGTACGCGTTCGCGCAGGTTCGCCAGGATGAATCCGATGGCCGCGAAAACGAAGATGCCCCCGCGGAGGAGCGGAGTCGCCGGGTGGAGTCGATGCCACTCGCCGTCGGCCAGCGAGCTCACAGTCCGGCCCGGCGGCTTTCGGCCAGGTCGACGAGCCGATCGCGGAGGCTCTCCGCGTCTTCCTCGGTGAGGCCGGGGATCGCGACGCCGGTTGTCGCCGCCGCGGTCACGAGTTTGAGATCGGCCAGGCCCAGCCAGCGGGCGACCGGGCCGCGCGTGATGTCGACCAGCTGCATCCGACCGTACGGCACTGCCACGAATCGCTGGAACATGATGCCGCGGCGGAACAGGAGGTCGTCCTGACGCAGCTGGTAGCCGATGGATCGGACCCGGCGCGGCTCGAGGATCAGGGTCACCAGGGCGATCACGGCCACGCCGGCACCCGCGTACAACGCCCACTGAAACTCGAACATCAGCCAGAGCGCAGCCGCCGCGGCGCAGGCGAGGAGTCCGCCGACGATCGTGCCGACGATCTCCACCACCACATAGCGGGGGGAGACGCGCTGCCAGCCGGCGCCGGCGGCGAGGTCGAGGCGCCCGGACTGGTCAGGCATGGAGCCCTCCGGCCTCTTCCTGCCGCTCGTCTTCCGGTTTGTCCGGCGGGAGGGTGCAGAAGTGTTCGGCGACGAGACCGCCGGCGAGCAGAATGGCCGCGCCGACTGTCGTGCCGATGGCGAGCCACAGCGAGGACAGGTTCGGCACCACCGTGCGGGTAAGGACGTACAAGAGGACTCCGAGGCCGCCGCCGAGGAAGAGCGAGCCGCTGAAGCTGGAGGACTTGGCGAGCACCGCGACCCGCATGGACCTGAAGGGGTCGACGCGGCGCTTCACGGTACCTTTCGTCGCTATCGTCGCTTTCGTCGCCTGGCGGATCGGCCAGGCGAGCACGACCACGATGATGCCGATCACCGCGAGGGTGGCGGCCATCGACGGGGGCGGCAGGAGGATGGGCGCCCCGGATGCCGCCGCGGTGACTTCCAGGAGGAAGCCGACGACACTGCCGAGCAGCCAGAGGGCGATCAGCGGGGTGGGACTACTGCGTTTCATGGCCGGCCGTCCAAGCCCGGCGCGCTACCCTGCCGACGCACGCTGCTCGCGGCCGCCGCGAGCAGCTCGTCGACGCGGCCGCGGCCCGGGATGGCGGCGTCAGGGTCGAGCGCAAGCCACGGCGCGAGCACGAAGTCGCGCTGCCAGGCCCGGGGGTGAGGAATCGTGAGCCGGTCGTCGGAGAGTTCCAGCTCGCCGAAGACAATGATGTCGATGTCCAGGGTGCGGTCCCCCCACCGCTCGGTGCGCACCCGGCCATGGGCGTCCTCGATGCCGTTGATCGCGTCAAGCAGCTCGTGCGGGTCGCCGGTGTAGCGTGCGGTGACCACCGCGTTGAGGTACGGCGGCGCGGCGGGGTCCACCCCGTCCGGCTTCACGGCGGCGCTCTCGAAGACGGGTGAGACGCCGGCCACTTCGAGCCTCTCGAGGTCGGCGATGACCCTCGCCGCGTCGACCAGGATCGCGGCGCGGTCGCCGAGATTGCTGCCGAGGGCGAGCACGACGGATACCGGCGCGTCGGGCGCGGGGGTCATGAGCGCGTTCTCTCGATGCGCACCGCGACGTCCGTGAACGGCACCGAGATCGGCGCGTCGGGCTTGTGCACCGTCACCTGCACCCGCTCGGCCGCCTCGTGGGCGAGCACCACGGCGGCGATCCGCTCGGCGACGGTTTCGATCAAGTCGACCGGGTCGCGTGTTGCGGCTTCGGTGACCTCGACGGCCAGCTCGCCATAGTGGATCGTCTGGCTGACGTCGTCGCCCACCCGGGCGAGGTCCAGCCAGACCGTGACGTCGATGACGAAATCCTGGCCTTTCTCCTTCTCGAACTCGTAGACGCCGTGGTGTGCGTTGACTCGCAGCCCGGTGAGAATGATCGAGTCGGTGCTCATGGGACCATTCTGTCGGAACCGGCGAGGGCGAGCACGTTCAAGGCCGCCCGCGTGCCGGCAACGTCGTGCACGCGAACCCCCCACGCCCCGGCCTGGGCCGCCAGCACGCTGACCACGGCGGTCGGCAGGTCGCGGGCGAGGACGGGCGCGTCGGCCGGGAGCGCCGTGGCGAGGAACCGCTTTCGTGAGGCGCCGATGAGCACCGGAAGGCCGAGCTCGTCGAAAGCGGCGAGGTGGGCGAGGACCTGCCAGTTGTGTTCGGGCCGCTTGGAGAAACCGAGGCCGGGGTCGAGCAGGATGCGCTCCCGGGCCACGCCGGCTCGCACGAGCGCGCCGACCCGCTCTGCGAGTTCGTCCCGCACGTCGGTGACGACGTTCGTGTAGGAGGCCAGCGCCTCCATCTCGTGGGCGTGCCCCCGCCAGTGCATCGCCACGAAGCGCAACCCCGTGCGAGCCGCGACGGACGCCATCTCCGGGTCGGCGAGGCCGCCGGACACGTCGTTGATGATGCTCGCGCCGGCCGTCGCGGCGGCGAGGGCTGTTTCCGAGTTCAGTGTGTCGACGCTCACCGTGATTCCGGCACGGGTGAGCTCGGTGATGACCGGGATCACCCGGGATTGTTCCTCGGCGGGCGACACCCGGGTCGCACCGGGCCGGGTGGACTCACCACCGACGTCAATGATGTCCGCGCCCTGGCCCTGGAGGGTCAGGGCGTGCCGGATGGCGGCGTCCGTGCTCGACCACCTGCCCCCGTCGCTGAAGGAATCCGGTGTGACGTTGAGCACCCCCATGACCAGAGTCACCCTCCGGCTCCGATCAGCGCGATGATTTCGGCACGGGCCACCGGGTCGGTGAGTTCGCCTCGGGATGCCATCGTGACGGTCGAGCTGCCGACCTGCCGCTGGCCCCTGGCGCTCACGCAGCCGTGGACGGCATCGAGGACGACGAGGATTCCCCGGGGCCGCAGGCCGACCTGCAGCGCCTCCGCGATCTCCTCGGTCAGCCGTTCCTGCACCTGGGGGCGCGCCGCGAGGATCTCGACGACGGCGGGCAGCCGGCCGAGGCCGACCACGCGGTCGCTCGGCAGGTAAGCCAGGTGGGCCGTGCCGATGAACGGAAGCAGGTGGTGCTCGCAGGTGGAACGGAACGAGATGTTGCGCAGGAGCACAAGTTCCCCCGTGTCCGGTCCGACCGGGATGGTGTCCCGCAGGGGCGCCAGCGGGTCCTGCTCCAGCCCGGCAAAGATCTCAGCGTAGGCCTCCGCGACCCGCTGCGGCGTCGTCTCCAGGCCCGGCCGGGCCGGATCCTCCCCGATGGCAGCGAGGATCTCGGCGACGGCGGCCTCGATGCGCGCCTTGTCCACTGCCACAGTGCGGCCTAGGCGGTCGCGGGGCGCGGGGCGCGGGTGGGCTCGCGCTTGGGTTTGCCCGAGCCTTCGCCGGCGTCCGTCGACGCCGCGGCGCCCTCGAGGGCAACCTTCGGTGCGGGCATCGCGATCGGCGGCCGATCGGAGACGGGGCGCTTGTCGCTGGAGAGCCACTGCGGGCGCGGCGGCAGCTTGACGACGTTCGCGAAAATCGCGGCGAGGGCAGTCTGGTCGAGCGTTTCGTGCTCGAGCAGCTCGGCGGCCAGCTTGTCGAGAATGTCGCGGTTGGTGACCAGCACCTCGTAGGCCTCGTCGTGCGAGTCCTCGATGAGCTGGCGGACCTCTTCGTCGACGCGCTCTGCCATCCGTTCGGAGTAGTCGCGCCCGTGACCCATGTCACGGCCGAGGAAGACCTCGCCCGAGCCCTGGCCGAGCTTGATCGGGCCGACGGCCGCGCTCATCCCGAACTCGGTGACCATCTTGCGCGCGGTGGCGGTGGCCTTCTCGATGTCGTTGGAGGCGCCGGAGGTGGGGTCGTGGAAGATGATCTCCTCGGCGACGCGGCCGCCCATGGCGTAGGCCAGCTGGTCGAGCAGTTCGTTGCGGGTGACGGAATAGCGGTCTTCGGTGGGCATGACCATCGTGTAGCCGAGGGCACGGCCGCGGGGCAGGATCGTGATCTTGGTCACCGGGTCGGTGTTGCGCATCGCGGTCGCCACGAGCGCGTGTCCGCCCTCGTGGTACGCCGTGATCAGCTTTTCCTTGTCGCGCATCACGCGACTGCGGCGCTGCGGACCGGCCATCACCCGGTCGACGGCTTCGTCGAGGGCGCGGTTGTCGATCAGCTGGGCGTTGGAGCGCGCCGTGAGCAGCGCGGCCTCGTTGAGCACGTTGGCCAGGTCGGCGCCCGTGAAGCCGGGCGTCTTGCGGGCGAGCACCTCGAGGTCGACGCCGGCAGCCATCGGCTTGCCCTTGGCGTGCACTTCGAGGATGTGCTTGCGGCCGAGCATGTCGGGGGCGTCGACACCGATCTGGCGGTCGAAGCGGCCCGGGCGCAGCAGCGCGGGGTCGAGGATGTCCGGGCGGTTCGTCGCCGCGATCAGGATGACGTTGGCCTTGACGTCGAAGCCGTCCATCTCGACCAGCAACTGGTTGAGAGTCTGTTCGCGTTCGTCGTGTCCGCCGCCCATGCCGGCGCCGCGGTGGCGGCCGACGGCGTCGATCTCGTCGATGAAGATGATCGCGGGGGCGTTCTCCTTGGCCTGCTGGAACAGGTCGCGAACACGGCTCGCGCCGACGCCGACGAACATTTCGACGAAGTCGGAACCCGAGATGGAGTAGAACGGCACGCCGGCCTCGCCGGCGACGGCTCGGGCGAGCAGCGTCTTACCGGTGCCGGGAGGGCCATAGAGCAGCACGCCCTTCGGAATTCGCGCGCCCACGGCCTGGAACTTCGCGGGCTCCTTGAGGAAGTCCTTGATCTCCTCGAGTTCCTCGATTGCCTCGTCGGCTCCGGCGACATCCGCGAAGGTGACCTGCGGGCTCTCCTTGGAGACGAGTTTGGCCTTGGATTTTCCGAACTGCATGATCTTGTTGCCGCCGCCCTGCATTCCGGACAGCATCAGCCAGAAGAACGCGCCGATCAGGAGCAGGGGCAGCAGGAAGCCGAGCATGGAGAGGAACCAGTTCGGCTGCGGCACCTCGTCGGTGAAGCCCTTCGTGGGGTTCGCCTCGGTCACCGCCGCCACGACTTCCTCGCCACGCGGGGCGACGTAGTAGAACTGGACTTCCTTGCCCAGCTCCCCGTCGGCCTCGGTGAGGGTGAGGTCGACCCGCTGCTCGCCGTCGACGATCTTCGCCTCGGCGACCTTCCCGTCCTTCAGGAACTCGAGTCCCTCCTGGGTCGAGACCTCGCGGAATCCGGACATGGTGATCAGGCTCGACCCGACCCAGACGGCGATAACCGCCAGGACGATGTAGAGAATGGGCCCGCGCAGAAGCTTCTTGACGTTCATGATGCTCACAGGCTATCGCGCACGCACTGGGCAAAGGCCGTGTGTTCGCCTAAAGGTGAACTGATCGGTCGCTTCAGGCGGTGGCCGGCTCGACCACGGCATACACGTGGCTGGCCAGCACGCCGACCGAACGCAGGTTGCGGTACTTCTCCGCGTAGTCGAGGCCATAGCCGACGACGAACTGGTTCGGGATCTCGAAACCCACGTATTTCACGTCGATCTCGACCCGCGCGGCCTCGGGCTTGCGGAGCAGGGCGCAGATTTCAACGGATGCCGGACCGCGGGAATTCAGGTTGGCCAGCAACCAGGACAGGGTGAGCCCCGAGTCGATGATGTCCTCGACGATGAGCACGTGGCGCCCGGTCAGGTCGGTGTCCAGGTCCTTGAGGATGCGCACTACCCCGCTGGACGCGGTGCCGGAGCCGTAGGAGCTGACCGCCATCCAGTCCATCGCGATGGGGTGCTTGAGTTCCCTGGCCAGGTCGGCCATGACCATCACGGCGCCCTTGAGGACTCCGACGAGCAGCAGGTCCTTGCCCGCGTAGTCATCCTCGATCCGCCGGGAGAGCTCGGCGAGTCGATCGCGGATCTGCTCCTCCTCGATCAGGATTTCGGTGAGGTCGCCATCAATGTCGCGAGGTTCCATGGGAGCGAGAAGGTCCTTTGCTGTGAGCGTGTCCGGGTCTGCTGAGAATCAGCCAGCCGTGCTGCCTGACAACTCTAACGCCTGGCAGGTCGAGCGCCCCCTGCCCGTGCCAGTCGGTCACCAGGCGGGCGACGGCGAGCGTGTGGACACGTTCGAGGGAGACGCCGAACTCGCTTTCGGCCACGAAGCGAATGATCCGCTGCCGCAGGGCGGGCGGGTTCGCCGCGAGCGCGGCCACCGAGATCGCGATCCCGGCCTCGGCCGGTTCGCAGATCTCCGGGGCGAGTTCACGCACGAGCGCGTCGAGGGCCTCGGCGTCTTCCCGGAGCTGATCGGCCGTCCGGGCGAGGGCGCCCGCGACCCCGGGACCCAGCTCGCGTTCGAGGATCGGCAGCACCGTGTCGCGCACGCGAACGCGCCCGTAGCGCGGATCGGAATTGTGCGGGTCTTCCCAGGGGACGAGGCCCGCGTCGAGGCAGGCCTGGCGGGTTTGCCGGCGACGGATGCCGAGCAGGGGACGCAGGTACGGGCCGTTCTGCGCGGCCATGCCCGAGAGGCTCGTCGGACCCGATCCCCGGGCGAGCCCGAGCAGCACGGTCTCGGCCTGGTCGTCGAGGGTGTGCCCGAGCAGGATGTGGCGTGCACCGGTCTCCGCGAGCGCCCGGCCGAAGGCGGCGTACCGGGCCGAGCGCGCCGCAGCCTCCGGCCCCTCCCCCGCACCCTCGGCCTGGACCGTCACCGGCAGCACGAGCACCGGGCCGAGGCCGAGTTCCCGGGCCAGGCGCGCCGCGGCCTCCGCCACCTCCGCCGACCCGTGCTGCAAGCCGTGGTCCACGATGACTGCGCCGGCGCCGAGGCCCGCACGGGGCGCCTCGAAGGCCGTGGCCGCGGCGAGGGCGAGGGAATCCGCGCCGCCGCTCAGCCCCACCAGCACCAGCCCGTCCGCTGGAAGCAGGCCGCGTACCGCTCGGCGCACATCGGCGATCGCCGGGGACAACCGCGGGCGCTGTGCAGACTCCATCCAGTAACGTTATCCGCAGACTTAGACCACCGAGGAGATATCAGGCCATGGCCGAATACGACGCAGTCATCGAAATCCCCCGCGGGAGCCGAAACAAGTACGAGGTTGACCACCAGACCGGGCGCGTGTACCTGGACCGGGTGCTCTACACGAGCTTCATGTACCCCACCGACTACGGCTACTTCGAGAACACGCTCGGCCTTGACGGCGACCCCGTCGACGTGCTCGTGCTCCTCGACTACCCGCTGTTCCCCGGCGTCGGAGTGTCGGTTCGGCCCGTCGGTGTGTTCAACATGACCGATGACGGCGGTTCCGACGCCAAGGTCATCGCCGTCCCCGCCGGCGACCCGCGCTGGGCGCACATCCAGGACGTCACCGACATCCCGGAGTACACCCGCAAGGAAATCGAGCACTTCTTCGAGCACTACAAGGACCTCGAACCGAACAAGTGGGTCAAGACCGAGGGCTGGGGCGACGCGGCCGAGGCCGAGCAGATCGTGATCGACGGCATCGCGAAGCTTGCCGCCGAGGGGCACTAACCCCTCTCACCATCGCGCCTCGGGCTGAGTTGCGGAGAAAGAACCTTCGTTCGGAAATTGAAGGGTCTTTGTCCGCAACTCAACCTGGGCGTCAGGTCAGCCGAGCCAGGCGCCGCGGGCGCCCATGAACGGCACGGGGTTGATGCGGCCGCCGTTGACGCGCACCTCGAAGTGCAGGTGGCAGGCGGTGGACGCCCCCGTGCTTCCCGTGCTCGCGATTGCCTGTCCCGTCCCGACCCGCTGGCCGTTGCGGACGAAGATTCCGCCGTCGCGGATGTGCGCGTAGCCGGTCGAGACGCCGCCGCCGTGGTCGATGAGCACGTAGTTGCCGTAGGTGCCGAGCCGGCCGGCGTAAACGACCCGGCCGGAGTGCGCCGCGGAAATCGGAGCGTAGCAGCCCGTGGCCAGGTCGGTGCCGGAGTGGTAGCTGGAACTGCACCCTCCGCTGCTGCAGATCCTCGGGCGCGGCCCGTACCCGGCGGTGATCCGGCCGTACGCGGGCGAAACCCAGTCTCCGCCGCCTCCACCGCCGCCGCTTGAACCGCCGCCTCCGCCGGCTGCCGCTGCCGCAGCAGCCGCGGCCGCCCGCGCCGCGGCGACCCGTGCGGCCTCGATCGCGGCCAGGCGCTTGCGCTCGGCGACGCCGGCCCGGTAGCCCTCGGCGGTCTTGGCTTCCGTGTCCTGCATGAACGTCAGCTGCGCGGCGAGCTCGACGCCCTTGTCCTCGGATTCGGCCAGCGCACCGGCCGCGGCGTCCGCCGCGGCCTGGGCCGCGACGAGGGCGTCCTCGGCGGCACGGCGGAGCTTCTCCCGCTCCGCCTTCGCGACCTTCGCCTGGTCCCCCAGCGCCTGGGCCGTGTTCTTGGCGGTCTGGGCCTGGTCGTAAATATCCGCACTGCGCTCGACCAGTTTGCTCATGCTGCCCAGCTTCGACAGCAACTCGTCGGCGCCCTTGCCGGAAGCCTCGCCCTCGAGGAACAGGTTGACGCTGAGGTCGGTGCCGCCGGTTCGGTAGAGCTGGGCGGCCAGCTGGCCGGCCTGCCGGGTCGCGGCATCCGCAGTCTTCTTGCTCTCGTCGGCCTGCGCCTGGAGGGACTCGGCGCGACGCGTGGCCTCGTCCAGGTCGTCCTGGGCGACTTCGAGTTCGGCCGCACGCGCATCGGATGCCGCCCGGGTCTCCGCGACCTGCGTCTGCAGGCCGGCAATGAGGCTCCTGATCTCGGCCACCTGGGCCCGCGCGGCGGAGGTGTTCGACTTCGCGTTCTGCAGGTCCTGCCAGCTCGGGTACTTGGCGGCCTGGGCCGGAGCGACCGGGCTGGCCAGGGTCACGGCCATGACCAGTGCGGCGGTGAATCCGATGACGGTCATGATGCGGCGCCTGGTCACCCCGGCCCGCGCTGCGCTTCGGCGGCCGATCAGGCGCGCCGCGGGCCCGGACTCGATCGCAGTTCTCGTGCGCTTCATAATTCCCCGATCAACTGCTCAAAAATCACATACGTCACTGTGTTAACTCCGTTCACAGTAACAAACCGGTCCCGCGTCCGGTACCCAGCCCGGCGCCGGACCGAGTGCCGGACCCGAATCTAACCCGCGGAACCGGCGAAACCGCGACCATTCGCGGGCGCGGTGGGAAGCGCGGCGCGCCGTGTGCGACTCGATTTGGGCAAACGAGCATCCGGAACGTATGCTTACTCGTCGGAAGTCATGCGGTTCGTGACGACACGGCCCCATCGTTTAGCGGCCTAGGACGGCGCCCTTTCACGGCGTTAACACGGGTTCGAATCCCGTTGGGGCTACACAATTGAAAATAGAAATACACTATAAAATGGTTCTCATAACGAGGCCCTGTAGCGCAGTTGGTTAGCGCGCCGCCCTGTCACGGCGGAGGTCGCCGGTTCAAGTCCGGTCAGGGTCGCAAAGCAACAAGCCCTTTCGAAAGGAAGGGCTTTTGCCTTAGAAAGTCACCTCTCGAGGTCTCTTTCTGGCCCTGTAGCTCAGTTGGTAGAGCGTTCGACTGAAAATCGAAAGGTCACCGGATCGACGCCGGTCGGGGCCACGAAGGCCACTCCCAGGCTTCTACTCGGGGGTGGCCTTTTTTGTGCCCGCGGCGGCTCCGGTCCGGGCGAGACTCGCCCCCGAAGTGGCTACAGCACGTCCCCGCGGATTCGGGGTATGTTCGGCACGTGAGCAGCTGAGTTTCTGTCATGTTCCCCGGCTGCTTCCGGCGTGAGTCCCCGAAGCTCTCGCCCGATGGACCGCGAGGTCCCACACGCCCGCACCTGAACCTGTAACCCGAACTGCAGGGAATGACCGATGACACCACCGACAATTCGTCGACCCCTCCGTCGACCGTGCGCACCCGACCGCCCCCGGGCGGTGAGTGCGCGATGACCGATCCCACGCCGCGCCTGCCGGTGATCGGCCCTCTGCCCCTCGGGCGTCGCCCGAAGCTGAGGCTCGTCGACCCCGCCACCGAGCTCGCGCCCCGGCCGTCCGTGGACGCCCAGGCCTCCGGACTCCGCTGGGCCAGGCAGTACCGGGCCAGGCTTCGTGTGACGGACGTCGGCATCATTGTGGTGGCCGTTTCGGTGGCCCTGGTCGCACGCTTCGGTGTCGAGGGCGCCCAGGCTTCCATCGGAAGCCTCCGCGCGGACTACTGGGCGGTGGCCCTCCTGATCGCGGCCACCTGGGTCGCCACGCTCGGTGCGCTCCACACCCGGGATTCCCGGGTCGTGGGGATCGGGGCCTCGGAATACAAGCAGGTCGCCAACGCGAGCGCGCTCACCTTCGGGCTGCTCGCCATCGCCTTTCTCGTGTTCAAGGTCGATATAGCCCGCGGTTTCTTCATCCTGGCCCTGCCCCTGGGCGTCGTCGGACTCCTGCTTGAGCGCTGGCTCTGGCGCAAATGGCTTCTCCACCAGCGGCACTTCGGCCACTATCTGGCCCGGGTGATCGTCGTCGGCAAACGCGATGACGTGGAGTACGTGGCCAATCAGATCGATGAGAAATCCGGCGCCGCGTATCACGTCGTGGGCGCCGCGCTCGAGGAGGGCACCGGGGGAACCGTCAACGCCGGCGACCATGAGGTGCCGGTCGTTGCCGACCTCGATCACGTGGCCGAAGCCGCGGCGGCCATGGGGGTCGACACCGTCATCGTGGCCGGGCATCCCCAGGGTGGGAGCCACTACATCCGCAACCTGGGCTGGGAGCTGGAGGGGACATCCGCCGAGCTGGTGCTCTCGAGCCGGCTGACGGATGTTGCCGGCCCCCGCATCCACTTCCGCCCGGTCGAAGGCCTGCCGCTCATCCACGTGGAGATCCCCCAGTTCGAAGGCGGAAAGCACGTGCTCAAGCGAGCCCTCGACGTTGCCGTCTGCGGCGTGGCGATCGTGCTGTTGATGCCCCTCCTGGCCGCGGTGGCGATCGCGATTCGGGCAGAGAGCCCCGGGGCGGTCATCTTCCGCCAGGAAAGGGTCGGGCGTAACGGCCGCACCTTTCCGATGCTCAAATTCCGGTCGATGGTGCACAATGCCGAAGACCACCTGTCGGTGCTTCGGGATCTCAATCAGGGCTCCGGACTGTTGTTCAAGATGAAGGACGACCCGCGCGTGACCCGGGTGGGCCGGGTGCTGCGCAAGTACTCACTCGACGAGCTTCCCCAGCTGTGGAACGTGCTCGTCGGGGACATGAGCCTGGTCGGCCCTCGCCCGCCGTTGCCCGCCGAGGTACGCGGCTACGAGAACCACGTTCACCGCCGCCTCTACATCAAGCCGGGGCTCACCGGAATGTGGCAGGTCAACGGCCGCTCCGACCTCAGCTGGGAGGAGAGCGTGCGACTCGACCTCTACTACGTCGAGAACTGGTCGCTCACGGGCGACCTGATGATCATCTGGCGCACCTTCAAGGTCGTCATCAATCCGGTGGGGGCGTACTGATGAGCAATCTGACTGCCGGCCCGGGCACAGCAGCGACCCCGAACCCCGGCCATCCGCCACGGATTGCGGCGACGGCCGACGTCGACCCCAGCGCGATCATCGAACCCGACACCGTGATCTGGCACCTCGCGCAGGTCCGCGAGTACGCTCGACTCGGCCCGGGCTGCATCCTCGGGCGAGGTGCCTACGTCGGGCCGGGAGTCATCCTCGGCAAGAACTGCAAGGTGCAGAATTACGCGCTCGTCTATGAGCCGGCCCTCATCGAGGACGGGGTCTTCATCGGACCGGCTGCCGTGTTCACAAACGACCTTTTCCCCCGCGCGGTCAACGTCGACGGCACCCAGAAGGCAGCCGTCGATTGGGAAATGGTCGGCGTGACGGTGCGCACGGGTGCCTCCATCGGCGCCGGTGCGGTCTGCGTCGCGCCCCTCACCATCGGACGTTGGGCGATGGTGGCCGCCGGCGCGGTGGTGACACGGGACGTGCCCGACTACGCGCTCGTTGCCGGGGTTCCCGCCCGGCGCATCGGCTGGGTCGGCCGCAGCGGCGCCCGCTTGCAGGACGCAGGCGACGGGACGTACGTCTGCCCCGCCACCGGAGAGCGGTACGTGGAGAACAAGGGTGTGCTCAGTCATACCTGAGCACCGGGCGACGGCGCAATGACGACCACCACCAGGATCTCAATCGGCGGCCAGGCGGTCACGACCTGCGGCACACACAGGGGGCACCGTCGCGCCCCCGAACGGGGCGTGCACCCACGCTCCGGGGACTCCCCCACCTGGCCCCCGTAGGGGTTACAGCGCCGCTCCCCCCGATCGGGGTATGTTCGCCGTGTGCAGAGCTGAGAATTCATCAGGTCTGCACAACAAGACACTGACCTGTAAACCCGAAATGCAGGGAATGCCCGTGAATACGTCGCTTTTGCGTCGACTCTTCGTCGACCCCGTGGATCCAGCCCCCGCCCGGGCGGGAGCACCCGCTCCGGCACCCACGGCGCCTCGCTGCGCCTCGCGGCGGGGACGGTGAGGGCGCGATGACCGACCCGAAGCCCCGGCTTCCGTTCATCACGGCGGCGCCGGCCTGGCACATCCCGCGACTGAGGCTCGTGGACAGCGAGGCGCCTCCGAGTCCGGCCCGCAGCGTCGACAGGCACTCCTCCGGACTGGCCTGGGCCAGGCGATACCGGACCACGCTCCTCCTGACCGACGCCGGGGTCATCGCGGCCGCCGTCGCAACGGGGCTGGCTGCGCACCTGGGCTCCGAGGGCGCTTCCGCGGCCGACCTCGGTCAGCACGCCGAGTACTGGGGAGTCTCCCTGCTCATCATCGCCACCTGGATCCTCACCCTCGGCACGTTCCACACCAGGGACTCGCGAGTCGTGGGGGTCGGCGCTACCGAGTACAAGCGGGTGATCAACGCGAGCGCACTGGCCTTCGGGCTGCTCGCGATCGGCTTCCTGCTCTTCCAGGTCCACTCCGCGCGCGATTACTTCCTCGTCGCCCTGCCCCTCGGCCTGGCCGCCCTCACGCTCGAACGCTGGCTGTGGCGAAAATGGCTGTTGCACCAACGGCTCTTCGGACACTATCTCTCGCGGGTCATCGTGGTCGGCAAACGCGAGGACGTTGACTACGTGATCGGCCAGATCGACGCCAAGTCCGGCGCTGCCTACTGCGTGGTGGGTGCGGCGCTGGAGAGCGACGGCGGCCCCGCGGTGATGGCCGGGCAGCACGAGGTGCCCGTCGTCGCCGACTTGAGCCGGGTCGCGAGCGCGGCGGCGAGCATGGGTGTCGACAGCGTGATCGTGGCCGGAGCCCCCGAGGGCGGAAGCCAGTACATCCGCAACCTCGCCTGGGACCTGGAAGGCACCTCGGCCGAGCTGGTGCTGTCGAGCCGGTTGACGGATGTCGCCGGACCCCGCATCCATTTTCGTCCGGTTGAAGGCCTGCCGTTGATCCACGTGGAGATCCCGCACTTCGATGGCGCCAGGCACGCACTCAAGCGAATGCTCGACCTGGTGGCCTCCGGACTGGGGCTCCTCGTGCTGTTGCCCCTGCTCCTGGCGATCGGCATCCTGGTCAGAGTCGAAAGCCCGGGTCCCGCGCTGTTCCTGCAGGAGCGCTGTGGCCGCAACGGGCGCACGTTCACCATGGTCAAGTTCCGCTCGATGGTCCGGACCGCGGAGGAGGACCTGGCCGGCCTCCGCGAACTGAACGAAGCATCCGGTGCGCTGTTCAAGATCCGCCATGACCCGAGGATCACCCGGGTGGGGCGCGTGATCCGCAAGTACTCCCTCGACGAATTGCCCCAGCTCTGGAACGTCTTCGTCGGGGACATGAGCCTGGTGGGCCCGCGCCCGCCGCTGCCGACCGAGGTGGAGTGCTACGAGCGACATGTACATCGCCGTCTCTACATCAAACCGGGGCTGACCGGCATGTGGCAGGTCAACGGCCGCTCGGACCTGTCCTGGGACGAGAGCGTACGGCTCGACCTGTTCTACGTCGAAAACTGGTCCCTCCCCGGAGACCTGCTCATCCTGTGGCGCACCGTCAAGGTCGTCCTCCGCCCGACGGGGGCGTACTGATCATGCCCCTCACCCGATCCCAAGGAGCACACATGTCACATCGAATCGGCTACGCCGGCGGCGCCTTCGACCTGTTCCATGTCGGCCACCTGAACATCCTCAAGCATGCCAAGAGCCAGTGCGACTACCTCATCGCGGGAGTCGTGTCCGATGAACTTCTCGAGCTCGTCAAAGGCCGGCGCCCGATTGTCCCCCTCTCGGAGCGGCTGGAAATCGTGCGCCACGTCTCGTTTGTTGATGAGGCCGTGGAGGAAACCTTTCTGGACAAGCTGGACACCTGGCGTTCGGTGCACTTCGATATCTACTTCAAGGGAGACGACTGGAAGGGAACCGAACGGGGGCTGCGCCTCGAGCAAGCGTTCGCCGAGGTGGGTGTCGAGGTGGTCTACTTCCCCTACACGATGAGCACCTCGAGCACCGCGCTCCGCCACGCGCTCGACGCGTTGTCGGCGCCCCCGCGCGAGGCCGAGGCGGTGCGCCGGCGCTAGCAGTCGGCGCCCTGGCGCCCGCCGCACCAACCTGAGAGTCCCCCCAGAGGGGGAATACTTGACTAACGCTCAGCTACTGGTCCGTGTGACGATTGTCCTGGGCGTTCCAAATCTTATGTAGCCACCGAGCCATACCCGCTTGTCATGCATACTGCTCTGCCGCTCACCACCTACTCACAACAGCGGCAAGGAGTGACTCATGTCACCATTCGGATTCACGCGCTCCCGGAGGGCGCCCGGCAGCACCCCGGACGGGCGCCGCGGCGTCGCACGAACGATCGGAGTGTCGACAGCGACCCTCACGGTTCTGGCCCTGTCGGCCGTGAGTCTCCCCGCCCAGGCGGCACCGGCGGCCCAGCCGACGGTGAGCCTCGCCTCGGCCGCGACCGCCCCGGCCGGATGGAAGCTGGCCTGGGCCGACGAGTTCTCCGGCACCACGCTCAATCGCGCCGTATGGAACGTCGCGAACAGATCGACCTACGGCGACGGGAACAAGGAGCTCGCCTGCCTGATGGACCGGCCGCAGAACGTCAAGGTATCCAGCGGCCTCCTCACGATCGCGGCGCGCAAAGAGGCGACTCCGATCACGTGCGGCACGCGCGACACGCGTTTCCCCGCCGGGCGCACGTACACCTCGGCCATGCTGCACACGAAGAACAAGCTTGCCTTCCAGTACGGACGGTTCGAGATCCGCGCGAAGATGCCGACCACACAGGGAACCTCGAAGGGACTGTGGCCGGCCTACTGGATGCGCCCGGCCGCCGGCGGGATCGGCGAGCTCGACATCCTCGAGCTGATCGGCACCGGCAAGAGCGACCCGTACAGCGCCGACAAGGTTTCCCAGACCATCCACTACGACTACGTGGGAACCCACCGGAAGCAGTCCCATGTGCACAAGCTCGCCAGCGGCAACTTCGCCGATGGTTTCCACAACTACGCGGTCGAATGGGCGCCGGGTTCGATCAAGTGGTTCGTCGACGGGACGCTGACCTACACGCGCACCCTCAGCACGACGTCGTGGATTGACAAGGCGTTCGTGGGCAAGTTCTACCTCCGGCTCAACATGGCCGTCGGCGGCACGTGGCCCGGCTCGCCCGATGCCAACACGGCCTTCCCCGCGAACTACCAGGTCGACTACGTCAGGGTCTTCAGGCGCTGACGTGCGCAAGCGCCGACGTTCAGAAGCGCCGACGCAGTCGCAGCGGCCGCGCCTCAGAGGCCGCGGCCGCGGCGGTTGACGGCGTTGACCAGCGGCCCGGCGGGCACCAGGCGCGCGGCGATGGCCATCGCCGCGTAGGCGCGCAGTTGGGAGCGGTCGTGCCGGATGGCGCGACCGGCCCAGCTGCGCGCGCCGGCCAGCTGCCCGAGGGCGGCCAGCGCGAAGGCGATCTGGCCCTCGATCCGGGCTGACCCGGCGGCGCTGCCGGCGAATTCCGGATGCTTGTCGAGCAGGTAGCTGAGTCCGTCCGCGATCCCCTGCCACTTCCCCGAGAAGAACGAGGCTCGGTTCCAATGGATGATGACCAGCGGCTCCCGTATTCCCAGGATGTGGCCGACGCGGGTGGCCCGGAGCAGAAGGTCGTAATCCTCCCCATAGGACGTCGGCAGCACCTCGTCGACCAGGCCGATGCGGCCGAGCAGATCGGCACGCCGGAGCAGGAACGAGGACGGGTGGATTTCGGTGATCCGCGACGCCAACAGGGCGGCGAATTCCGTGCGTTCGGGGGGCAGCCGATCGACCGTCCGGCCTGGCGTCACAATGCGGATGCCGGTGGCCACGAGAACCGCAGCCGGGTCCTCTCGCCACGCCTGGACCTGCCTGATCAGTTTGGTGGGGAGCCACTCGTCGTCATCGTCGCAGAATGAGGTGAGCTCTCCGCCGGCGGCGAGGATCCCCGTGTTACGGCCCCCGGCCAGTCCCGGCGTGCGGTCGTTCGACATCGTGCGGAGCGCTCGCGGACCGGCCGGCACGACGACATCCTCGAGGGGATCGATAGCCACCTGGTCGAAGACGACGATCACCTCGATCTCGCCCGCGTACTCCTGTCCGAGTGCGGCCCGCACCGCCGACCGGAGCAGCTCGGGCCGCCCGCGGGTCGCGATGACGACGCTCACGCTGGGTAACGTCGCACTCGACTGCGCCGGCATCAGACGAACCTTCCCAACCGGTGCTTGTGCAGACCGGAGGGCAGGACATCCGGACGCATGGTCAGCGCCGCGGCGATCATGGCGATCGCAAGTCCCGCAGTCATGATCCCGTAGTAGAGCGACTCGACGAGCACGACCAGCAGCACGGTGTTGAGGGCCAGGCCTGCCGGGTCACGTTCGCGGATCGACCTGATGTAGGCCCAGGCCAGCCACCCCATGAACAGAACCACCCCGGGGAACCCGTGCGAGAACATGACCATCCAGATCTGGCCCTGGGTGCCAACGGATGGCGCGTCATCCTTTTCGGAGGGGCGCGGGGCCCCGTAGCCGAGCCAGGGCGAATCGAGGGTGCGGTCGAATGCCTCCTGGTAGAGGTTCGCGCGGTCCTCGGTCGACGAGCTGGCCGTGATCCTGTGGGTGAGTCGCTCGGCGATGGGCAGGGTCGCGAACGCGACCGCGACGACGGCCGCGAGCGCGAGCAGGCCGAGGAGCGCTTTGCCGTTGCCGCGGATGACCAGGCGAACGGCCACGTAGACCAGCGCGAGTCCGAGCCCCAGGAACATCCCCCGGTTGAGGGTGAGGAAGGCCGGCACCAGGGACACCGGGATGGCCAGGAGGAGCCACCAGAACCGCCGCTCCCCCCGCACCTCGACGAGGTAGGCGATCACGATGGGCAGGAGCATGGAATAGGCGTTGCCCCAGCCGTTCGTGTAGAGGAACGGGGCGCTGGGCCGGGGATCGAGCTTGGCCCATCCGTCCGGGTTGTACTGGGAGACCCGCCGGACGATCATGTCCTGGACCATCTCGTTGGAACTGATCGGGGCCGGGAGCACGAGGCCCAGCGGCGTGTGGATCGACAACAGGGGGAAGATCACGCCGATATACCCACCCGCGACGATGACAAGCCAGAACACGGTCAACACGCCGAGGACGTACCGCGTTGTGAGCGAGGCCCCGGCGTTGTAGACGTAGAGAAAAATGATCGTGACGCTCAGGTAGAGCAGGGCGCGATAGGCGAACCCAACGAGGCGATCACCGGTGTCAATTCCGATCACCGAGATGCCCATCCAGACCAGGAAGAACAGCCAGATGGCGAGCCCGCGCGGGAAACTGATGCCACCGCGGCGAACGAGAAGGAAGAGCATCACGGCGGCCAGCGCTATCCACACGGCCTCACCGAGGCCGAGCAGCCACCAGGCCGGGAACAGCACGAACATGGCCGCAAACGGCCAGCGCGGGAGGGGCTGCCGCAGAACAACGTCGGAGCCCAGCGTGGCCGGAGCGAGTGCCCGCATACTTTGCTCCTTCTCCGGTCGGCCCAGCCGATGCGCCGGTTGCCATGTCACGCGCGTTCAGTATAGGTAGCAACGCGGCACAAGATTGAACCCCGAACGGGGGTAGGTGCCCCCGCCCTGTTGTGCCAGTGTGTGCAGCATGAGGATAGCTCACCTACCAGCCGACGGAACCCCCGACCGACCCGTCCCCTCCGGCGGCCTGTCGACCGCACGCCGCGTCGACGTCGTCGGCGTGGCCGTCGACACCCTGACCATGGCGGAGGTCGTCGAGACGATCCTGCGGTGGACGGATTCCACCACGGTCCACGTCGCCGTTGGCGTCAATGCCGATGTGTGCAACCAGGCTGCCGCGGATCGGGTCCTGTGCGGTGTACTGGCCTCCGCCGACCTCACCTACGCGGACGGTCAGTCGATCGTCTGGGCGGCGCGATTCCTCGGCCGGATCATCCCTGAGCGCGTCGCCACGACCGATCTCATCTACCCGCTGTCCGCGGCGTGCGCGCAGCAGGGAAAGAAACTCTTCCTGTACGGGGGGCAGGCCGGGGTCGCCGAGCGAGCCGCCGCCCGCCTGGCAGCCGGGTCGCCTGGGCTTCTGATCGATACGCACGACGGCTTCGTGCTGGAGCAGCACATGGACCGGCTGGTGCGGGAGATCAACGAGTCGGGGGCCGACATCCTTCTGGTCGGGCTCGGCGATCCCCTCCAGCAGCGCTGGGTTTCCAGCCATCGCAGCGAGCTCACCGTTCCGGTCGTGCTGACCTGCGGCGGCCTGTTCGACTGGACGAGCGGGGCACACCGGCGCGCTCCCGCCTGGATGATCGGCGCGGGCCTCGAATGGCTGTGGCGCCTCATGATCGAACCGCGACGACTCGCGAAGCGATACCTGCTGGGCAATCCCGCCTTCCTGCTCCGACTGGGCCTGGAAATCCTGCGCAATCACCGACGGGCCACGGTGTCGTGAGCAGCAGGACGCAGCTCGTCGCCACCGATTCCACCAACCTTGCCAGGGGCGCGGTCGCGGGCTTCGCCGGCGCGGCCACAAGCGCTGTGATGGGTTTCGTGCTGATGGTCGTCCTGGCCCGCACGCTCGGCGACACCGGCTCGGGCGTGGTCTTGCAGGCCATCGCGGTCTTCTCGATCGTGCTGAGCCTGGCCAGGGCCGGCATGGATTCCGCCGCCGTGTGGATCATGCCCCGCCTGGTCGCGCACGATCCGGCACGGATCCGCAGCGCGCTGACGGTCATGTTCGCGGCGACGGCAGCCGCCGGCGTCCTCTGCGGCGCGGCAACCGTGATCCTCGCGCCAGGTTTCGCGTTGACCGGGGACTCCCACGCCAGTGACGTGGCGGATGCCGTGGCCGTCGCCGGATGGTTCCTTCCGGTCGCGGCGCTCCTGCTGGTGGGGCTTGCGGCCACCCGGGGTCTGGGCGGCGTCCTGCCGTACGTGAGCGTGGGCAGCATCGGCCTTCCCGTAGTGCGTCCCATCGTCGTCTGGCTGGTCGCTGCCGGCGGCGGATCCTTCGTTGCCGTCACCCTGGCCTGGGCCGCCCCGCTCCCGGTCGCCCTGATCGCCGCCGCCCTCGTGCTGCGGGTCCAGGTTCGCCGTCACGAAGGGGCGGCCGGGGTGCGCGGGCTCTGGCGCCCTGATCCCTCCCTGCGGAAGGGCATCGTGTCCTACGCCTTGCCTCGAACGCTGTCGGCCGGCCTGGAACAGTCGGTGATTTGGCTCGACGTTGTGCTCGTGGGCATCCTTGCCGGGTCGGCTTCGGCCGGTGTCTACGGCGGCGCCAGCCGTTTCGTGGCCGCCGGACTCATCATCGACACGGCACTTCGCCTCGTCGTGTCCACTCGATTCAGCACCCTCCTGTTCCAGGAAAAGGTCGCCCAGGTCCAGGCGCTCTACCGGGTGGCGGCCACCTGGCTCGTGCTGTTCGGCACACCGATCTACCTCGTCCTGGCCGTTTTCGCGCCGGTGGTCCTCCAGCTGCTGGGACCAGGCTTCACCGAAGGATCGACGGCGCTCATGATCCTGTGCGCCGGCGGAATCATCAGCTTCACGGCCGGCAACGTGCAGTCGGTGCTCCTGATGAGCGGGCGGAGCGGCTGGGCGGCATTCAACAAGGCAATCGTGCTCGTCGTCAATGTGGCCGGGAACCTCGTGCTCGTGCCGCTCATCGGCATCAATGGCGCCGCGATCTCGTGGGCACTCAGCATGCTCATCGATGCCGCCCTCGCGACCGTGGAGGTCCGACGGTTCATCGGCATCCGGCTGGATGCGCGCGCCGTGGCGTACGCACTCATGGTGCCGGTGATCACGGTCGGCATCCCGGCCCTGGCCCTGCGGCTCACGGTCGGTGACACCCTGGCCGCGTTGCTCATCGCCCTCCCCCTGTGCGCGGCACTGTTCTTCGGCTGGTGCGCCCTGGACCGCCGGAGGTTGCAGCTGCATGACCTGGCGCTCCTCGCACGCCGCCGGGCCCCGGTGAAGTGATGCCAGCCGAATGCGGGGGGTTCACTTCAGTGTTCGCTCGGGGTACTGTGCGACGTAGTCGGAGCTCTCCCACCCCCGGAGGCACCCGGCTGACGTGGGAACCAACCTGTACACCCGAAATGCAGGAGATGATCCAGTGAACCCGACCCTTGCGCTTGCGTGCGCTCCCGCACCCGGGAGTCCGTCATGACGAAGTCCACGCACGCCCCCCGGCCCGGCGGCGAGCCGTCGGGCGAGCGACGGCCGCCCCGCTCACGGCGCCGAGCCATGCTTGTCGGGCTGGCGGCCGCGGTGACACTTCCGCTCTGCCTGGCAGCCTGGGCTTCCTTGCCCGCCCCGGCGACGGGCGCGGCCGAGAAAGCGGCGCCTCCGGCGGCGGCGGAGGGCGGCACGATCAGCGCGGCCGCCCCGGCGGCCCCGTCCCCCACCGCGACGCCTCCCGGGGCCCCGAAGACCGCCCCGCTGGGAGCCCTCAACAAGGAGCTGGCGACATCGGCTGTCAAGGGATTCCTGGATTCTGTCGCAGCCATTGATCCGACGTCCAGGAGCCTGGGTGCCAAGCTGTCCGCCGTGGCCAGGGGCGCGATCGTCGACGAGCTCGAGAACGAGCAGCAGGAGTTGGAGTCGAACGGCTGGACGCAACGAGGCAAGGCCAGCGTGAAATCCGTCACCATCATCAGCACCAACCTGACCGCGACGCCCCCGACGGCGGTCGCACAGGCCTGCGTCGACTCCAGCAAGGTCGTGACGCTCGATGCCGACGGCCGGCCGCTGGCCGGCACGGATCCGGCTGCCGCGCACGCCGCCCTGAACATCTACTCGCTGCAGCAGGACGGCGGAACGTGGCGCATCACGGCCCGGACGTTCCCGGACGACCCGGCCTGCTGATGCGTCGATCACGGCCAACCCCATCACTCACGAGGAGAACCGACATGCAGCGCTCAGCTACCGGACCCGCCGCCACGCGACGTGCCGCCTGGCTCACCGCCGGCGTCCTGCTGGCGTCCGTCCTGACGCCGACCGCCGCGAATGCCGCGAGCCTGCCGGTGCCCAACGGGCTGACGGCAGCGAGCGCCGCGGCATCCTGCTGGGAAATCAAGCAGGTCACTCCCTCCGCTCCGAGCGGAGTCTACTGGCTGGGCACGCCCGCGCTGGGGGCTCCGGACCGCTTCTACTGCGACCAGTCGACCAGCGGGGGTGGCTGGGTGCTCGTCGGACGCGGCCGGGAGGACTGGTCTCAGTCCGACGAGGGCAAGGGCAGCCCGGCCACCGTGAGCGGAACCATCACCGGGCAGGCCGCCTTCGCCCCGGCCCAGCTTTCGGCCGCCGTGATCCGAGCGCTCCTGAATGGGGCCGCCGTCACGTCTCTCTCGGACGGGGTCCGGCTGCGGCGCGCAACGAACGTCTCCGGGACCGCCTGGCAGGAATCCACATTCACGTTCTCCTCGCCGCGCGACGACTGGTCCTGGCTGTTCAACAACGAGCAGCGCCTCGGCTCCTGGAAGATCGGCGCGGCCTCCGGCACCGGCGGCCAAACGTCGGCCTTCGGATCCGGCACCGGCCTGGAGCGCATCGAGACGATCACGACCGTCAAGCAGGGCTGGAAGCCCGGCTTCGGCTTCGGCACGGCCTCCCGCGGCACGACCAGTGCGAGCAGCTACCTCTGGGCACCGAGTTCGACCGCCCCCAATCCGCGCCCGTTCACGCAGGTGTACCTGAGGCCGAAGCTGCTGAGCTCCACCACCTTCTCGGCCATCCCCGACTCGGGCACCGTGCAGTCCGAAAACGCGGGGGTGGCGCAGAGCTTCGCCGCGCCAACCGTCTGGGGAGTCACCGGGCTGGGCGCCGGGCCGTCCACGACCGAGGGCAGCAACGAGGTCTCCGCCTTCGCGGAAGGAAACGGCATCATCTACGTCGGCGGGAACTTCCTCGCGGTACAGCGGACCTCGGCCGGAAGCGGGAAGGTCACGCAGTCCTACCTCGCTGCCTTCGACGTGCGGACCGGGGAATGGATCTCCTCGTTCCGGCCGACCTTCAACAACCAGGTCAAGGCGCTCGCCGTGCTGCCCAACGGACGCCTGGCCGTCGGCGGCTACTTCAGCACGGTGAACGGGGCTTCCCGCGCCGCCTTCGTCGTGCTCGATCCGAACACGGGGGCCACCGATGCGAGCTACACCACGCAAATCTTCAACAACATCTCCGGCGGCGTGCCCGTCGTTCGTTCGCTCGACGTACAGGACAACTGGCTCTATGTCGGCGGGGCCTTCACCCACATAACTGGAGGTACCGCGACATCCCAGACGTACGTGCGGTCCGCGGGCCGGATGGCCGCGAACAGCGGCACCCCCGACCGCACCTGGAACCCGGAATTCAACGGGACCGTGATCTCGCTCGACGCTTCGGCCCGGGGAGACCGCGCCTATTACGCCGGGTACTTCACGACGTCGAAGACCACAACCGCCGTGAAGGGCGCCGTGATCACAACCTCGGACGCCAGGGTGGTGCCGTGGACCATCGACTTCTCGAGTCCGACCAACTACCAGCAGGCCGTCAAGGAGGTCGGCAACAGGGTGTGGATCGGCGGATCCAACCACATGCTGTACAGCTACGACCGCACGGCGATGTCCGAGCTGAGCACCAACATCACCAAATCGGGAGGTGACTTCCAGGCGATCTCCAGTGACGGATCCGTTGTCTACGGCGGCTGCCACTGCTTCCACTCGAACTACTCCGGGGCGCGGAGGTATCCGACGATCGGCACGAGCTGGACCCAGGCATCGAAGATCAGCAGCGCCGGGGCCTGGGACAACGCGACGGGCAAGTACCTCAACGCCTTCAGCCCCATCGTGAGCCAGCGCGCCGGCGCCGGGGCATGGGCCCTGTTCAACGACTCGACCGGGACCACCTGGTTCGGCGGCGACTACAACAAGTCGTTCAAGGCCGGGTTCGTGTCCCAGTGGTCGGGCGGTTTCGTGCGCTTCGCCCATAACGACACCGAGGCGCCCACCGTCCCGTCGCGGCTCACTGCCGCGGTGACCGCCGGGGGTGACGTGCTGGGCTGGAGTGGTTCGACGGACAACCGTGGTTCCGTGACGTACCAGGTGCTGCGTCAGGACCGCGTCATCGCGGCGACCACGTCGACATCGCTGACCGTTCCGGCCGCGCCGGCGGGGACGAAGTATTTCGTTCGCGCCGTCGATCCCTCCGGCAACCGCTCGGCCAGCACCGCGGCGGTCACGGCCGACACGGCTGCGCCGCCGCCTCCGCCGCCGCCCGCGGACGCAACGCTGATCGGCGCGGGAAGCTCCTGGAGCTACTACTACTCCGCGACCGACCCGGCGCCGGGCTGGCAAGCGCCGACGTATGACGCATCGAGCTGGCCGACCGGCCCCGCGCCTCTCGGCTGGGGCCAGGCGACCCTGGGGACGACCCTGACCGCCGCGACCCCCAAGCCGCTCACGTCCTACTACCGCAAGGCCTTCACGGTCGCCGATCCGGCCCAGGTCGGAACGGTCGAGGTGACGACGCGGGCAGACGACGGCATCGTCGTGTACCTGAACGGCGTGGAGATCACCCGGGTGAACATGCCGTCCGGCACCGTGACGAGCGGCACCTATGCCATCTCGGCCATCTCGGCGAGCACTGCCCTGGCCAACCCGGTCGTCGTCCAGGTCCCCGGCTCTGACCTCGTCGCGGGCACCAATGTGATCACCGCGGAGGTCCACTCAAATTACCGGGCCACACCAAGCGCCAGCTTCGAGCTGTCGGCCGTCGTGAAATAGAGGGTCCCCGGATGTCCCACGCCCACTCATCCACCTTCGAGGCGGCTCAAACCAGCGCCGGGAGTGACAGACGGTTCAGCTTGGCCCTGGCCCGGCTCGGATCGGCCCAGAAGCCGGCAAGCGGGGTGCCGGCCTATACTCGCTGGGTCAACCGGCGCCTCGCCCGGTTCGCGGCCGCGGCCGCATATTCCGCCGGCTGGTCGGCGAACGCCGTCACGGCGGCATCCGCGGCACTGTCTTTCGTCGCGCTTGCGCTCATGGTCACGGTGCCGACGACCGCCCCGCTCGGAGTCGCGGTCGGGGTGCTGCTCGCCGCCGGCTACGTGCTCGACTCCGCCGACGGGCAGGTCGCCCGGCTCGGCGGCGGCGGGAGCGCTGCCGGCGAATGGCTCGACCATGTTGTCGACGCGATCCGCACCCCTGCGCTGCACCTGGCAACCCTGATCGGGCTGAGCGCCGTGCCGGGGATCGGCATCTGGCCCCTGCTGATCGCGATCGGCTACTGCCTCGTCAGCGTCGGCCAGTTCATGAGCCAGATCCTGGCCGAGCAGCTCTCCGGCGCGGCCGCACCTCGGTCCGATGCTTCCGGGATCAGGCAGTCGCTCCTCTTAATACCGACGGATAACGGAACGTTGTGCTGGATCTTCCTGCTCTGGGGGATGCCGTCGATCTTCGTGTGGGTCTACGCGGCCATGTTCCTGGCCAACACCGTCCATGCGGCCGTGTCCATGCGCCGCAAGTACGTGCGGCTGACCGTGCTGCGGAAGCACTGAACCGCGGCTCCTCGGTTTCTGCGGCGCTCAGAGCGCGGCGTCGCCCGGTGCGAACGTGTCGCAGCCGTCCGCGCCCTGCTCGAAACCGGTCATGAACCAGCGCTGCCGCTGCTCGCTCGAACCGTGCGTCCAGCCCTCCGGATTGACCTGGCCCTGCGTGGCCTGCTGGATCCGGTCGTCACCGACGGCGGATGCGGCGCTCAGCGCGTCCCGGATCTGCGCCGGGGTGATCGGCTCGAGGAACGGGACTCCGCTCGGATCTTCCGTCGTCGATGCGGAGCCGGCCCAGGCGCCGGCGTAGCAGTCGGCCTGCAGCTCGACGCGAACCGCGTTGGAGCCGGCTCCGGTGCGCCCGTCCTGGGACTTCTCGAGGACCCCCGTGATGTTCTGGATGTGGTGGCCCCACTCATGCGAGACGACATACATCTCGGCCAGCGGCCCCCCGGAGGAGCCGAAACGCGTGCGCAGTTCGTCGTAGAACGCCGTGTCGATGTAGATCGTGGCGTCGGGCGGACAGTAGAACGGGCCGGTCGCGCTCGAGGCGCCGCCGCAGCCGGTGCTGACGCTGTCGGTGAACAGCGAGAGGTCCTGCGGCGGCTGGTAGTCCACGCCGAGTGCGGGCAGCTCGTTGGCCCAGTAGGAGTCGAGCGAAGCCGCAGCCCCCTTCATCCGGCAGTCGATGTCGGCATTGGCGTCGGCGCCGGTCTGGCAGTTCTCGAGGGAGGAGCCGGTGGGCTGCGGTCCGGCGCCGCCGACCAGTCCGGTCAGGTCGACGCCGAGGATCTGCGACAGGATGATCAGGGCGACGACGCCCAGGCCACCTCCACCGACGGCGATGCCGGTGTTGCGCCCGCGCTTGCTCGCCCTGCCGCCGCCGATGTTGGCATTGTCGTTGAACGTCATCTGGACAGGCTACGCCGCGAAGCGGTCGGTCGCCGCGATGATGGCGTCGAGGTTGCCGGGCTGGTCGAAGGCGTGGCCGGCATCCGGAATCATCTGAAACTCGGCCTCGGGCCACGCCTTGTGCAGCTCCCAGGCGGTGAACGCCGGGGTGCACATGTCGTAGCGGCCCTGCACGATCACCCCGGGGATGTCCTTCAGCTTGCCCGCGTCCCGGATCAGCTGGTTCGGCTCGAACCAGCCGCCGTTTTGGAAATAGTGGTTTTCGATCCGGGCGAACGCAACCGCGAAAGCGGGCTCGGTGAAGTGCGCGATCGTCTCCGGCTGCTGCAGCAGCGTGATCGTGGACGACTCCCACGTGGACCAGGCGATGCCGGCGCGTTCGCGAACGGCCTGGTCCGGGTCGTTCAGCAGTCGGCCGTAGGCCTCGATCAGGTGGCCGCGTACGTCGACCGGCACCGGGGCCAGGAAGCTTTCCCACAGGTCAGGGTAAATCGCCGCGGCGCCGCCCTCGTAAAACCAGTCCAGCTCGACTGGGCGCAGGGTGAAGATGCCGCGAACGACGAGCTCGGTGACGTGCTCTGTGTGGGTCTGTGCGTAGGCCAGGGCGAGGGCGCTGCCCCACGAGCCGCCGCAGACCAGCCAGCTGTCGATGCCGAGGTGCGCGCGGAGCCTCTCCAGGTCGGCCACGAGGTGCCAGGTGGTGTTCGCCTCGAGGTCCGCGGCCGGCTCACTCGCATGCGGCGTGCTCAGGCCGCATCCGCGCTGGTCGAAGAGGATGATCCGGTACTTCTCCGGGTTGAAGACGCGGCGCTGTTTGGCGCTCGACGCGCCTCCGGGGCCGCCGTGGAGGTAGACCGCCGGCTTGCCGTCGGGGTTTCCGGATGCCTCCCAGTACAGGGTCTGGCCGTCCCCCACGTCAAGCATGCCGGTCTCGTACGGTTCGATTTCGGGATAGAACTCTCGCATGGGAAGAGCCTATTGCCCGCTGCTGCTGCTTGCCCGCCGCTACGCGTCGCGACGCTTCAGCAGCAGGGCCGCACCGGCCAGGCTCGCCACCAGCCAGCCCAGCACGACGAGCAGCGCCTGCCACGGCTCCAGGATCGCCGGAGCAGGCCCGCCCGAAGCCATCATGCCGGCGCCGGCGTTGGAGATCAGATACGGCATCAGATCGGTCGCCCAGGTGGCCGGGATCATCGACAGCACAATCGGCAGCAGCAGGAGCATCCCGAGGGTCGCCGCGATTCCGCCGGCGCTGCTCCGCAGGATGGCGCCCACGCCGAGGGCGAAGACGGCCACCAGGGCCAGGTAGAGGGCGCCGGCCAGCAGGGGGATGATCACGGCGCCGTCGAACAGGCTCGCGTGGATCCCTTTCCCGGCCAGGATCGGCGCGGCCACCAGGAACGATCCGACGTTGGCGACGGAGCCGACCAGCACGGTGGCCGTGAACAGCACGGTCGCCTTCGCCCAGAGCGCGGGCAGCCGACGAGGCACCGCGGTGAGCGTCGACCTGATCATTCCGGTGGAGTACTCCCCGCTCACGACGAGCACGCCGAGCACGGCGAGGACGAGTTGGCCGAAGAAGACACCGAACGTCGAGGCCTGCACGACGAAGCTGGTCTGCAGGGCCGCCGGCAAGTCCGCCCCGCCGGGCAGGTCCAGGGCGAGGGACATGATCGCCGCCATGCCGAGCGAGATGACCACGACGATGGCGTACGACCACGAGGTGGAGCGAACCGTACGCAGCTTGATCCACTCGGAGCGGAGGATGCCGGCGAAGGTCAGGCCGGAAGCGGTCGGCAGCCGTGCGGCGGAGGGCGCTGCCGGGGGTGCGGTCGTGGTGCTCATCGTGCGGCCTCCTGCAGTTCGGGCGCGTTGGAATCCGGGGAGCCGGCCGTGCGGTACTCCACCTCGTTCTGAGTGAGGGTCATGTACGCCTCTTCGAGGGAGGCGGAGAGCGGGGTCAGCTCGTGCAGCACGATGCCCGCGGAGGCCGCCCGATCGCCGATTTCCGACGCGGCGATGCCGACGATCTCCAGCGCGTCCGGCTCCAGGACGGTGACGGTGACGTCCGGCCGGGTGAGCAGGGTGGACAGGTGGCCGGCGTGAGGGCTCCGAACCCGCACCGTGCTGCGCGTGGCGGCTCCGATGATGTCGGCCACCGGGGCATCCGCAATCACGCGGCCTCGCCCGAGCACGATGAGGTGGTCGGCGGTGAGCGCCATCTCGCTCATCAGGTGCGAGGACAGCAGCACTGTCCGGCCCTCGGCCGCGAAATGGCGTACGAGACGACGCACCCACTGGACGCCCTCGGGGTCGAGGCCGTTGATCGGCTCGTCGAGGATGAGCGTCGCCGGGTCGCCGAGCAGGGCCGCGGCAATGCCCAGGCGCTGTCCCATGCCGAGGGAGAATCCGCCCACACGCTTGCGCGCCACGGTCTCGAGGCCGGTCAGCTCGATGACCTCCCGAACCCGGCGGGCCGGGATGCCGTGCGTGGCGCCCATGGCGAGCAGGTGATTGTAGGCCGAGCGCCCGGTGTGCACGGCCTTGGCGTCGAGGAGGACCCCCACCTCGCGGAGCGGGGCCGAGTGCTCGTGGTAGTGCTTGCCGTTCACCGTGACCGACCCGGCGGTGGGGCGGCTCAGCCCCACAATCATGCGCATGGTCGTGGACTTGCCCGCGCCGTTCGGCCCCAGGAAACCAGTGACCTTGCCGGATTGCACCGTGAAGTCGACCGCGTCGACCGCCGTCTTGCTCCCGTAGTGCTTGGTCAGGGATTGTGCCTGGATCATCGCTGTCCTCGTTCGTCTATCAGTGGGGGCGGTGGGCGTGGCGATCGGCGCGCGGCTGACCAGCCTCGACACTACCGCCGCAACCCGAACGCCGGCCGAGGGGAGGCCGGGGCGGGGATGGTAGCCTGCCCCGGCAGGCGGGCGGGCGCGTTCTACTTCGCCTTCACGGCCTTCACGGCCTTCACTGCCTTCTCCTGGACCGGTGCCCTGCCGCTGTCCCGAAGCTTCCGGTAGTACTCGCGCGCCTCGTTCTGGCGCTCGAGCTCGATGCCACTGGCGATCGGGGCGCGCAGGTGCTCCTGGGTGTAGCCGAAGGCGTCGACGAGGTCCTGCGCGTGCGGACGCAGTCGGGCGATGAGGCGGTCGATGTAGGCCGTCACCGATTGCGCACGCTGCGCGGACAACCGGCCGTGGATGAGGTACCAGGCCAGGTTCTTCTCGACCAGGCCAAGCCCGAACAGGTCGCGCAGCCAGGTGAGCACCTGCCGGGTGCCCGCGTCATCCGTCGTCTCGACGGCCCGGGTGAAGGCCTCCCACTGCAAGAGTTGGCCGTGCGCGCGGGCGGCCTCGATCAGCTCGTTCTGGTGGGAATTGAACAGGTCGGCGGCCTGCTTTCGCGGCAGCTTGTTCGCCGAGCGGAGCTTCCCGGCGACGTCGGCGATCATTGTTTCGACCCGGTCGGTGAGCAGCTGCCGCTGCACGTTCGTGTCGCGCAGCTGCCCGACCGAGCGGGCGGTGGAGCCGAAGTCCCGGGCGGCCTGGGCCAGGGTGCGGAGGCCCGTGCCGTGGTAGGCCCGGTCCGCGGCCTGCTGCACGACGTACCGGGCCAGGGCGCCGACATCCGCCGAGGCGAACTTCTTGCTGTAGTCGGTGAGCAGTCGCTTGGCGACCAGCTGCAGGAGCACGTTGTTGTCGCCCTCGAATGTGGCGTAGACGTCGAGGTCGGCACGCAGGCCGACGAGGCGGTTCGCCGCCATGAAGCCCGCGCCGCCGCAGGCCTCGCGAGTCTCCTGGAGCGTGTCGAGGGCGTGCCAGGTGGAGAGGGGCTTGAGCACGGCGGCGAGGGTCTCGAGGTCCTGGCGATCGTCATCGGTATCGGCCTTGCCGCTGAAGACCTTGTCGAAGGTGACCAGGAACTCGTCGTGCGCGAAGGTCTGGGCGTAGGTGGTGGCCAGGCGCGGCAGCAGCCGGCGCTGATGCCGCTGGTAGTCGAGGACGACCTCTTCATCGGTCTCGCTGCCGGCCGTGAACTGCCGGCGCTGGCCGCCGTAGGTGATGGCGATGGTCAGCGCGAGTGCGGATGCCTGGGTCGCCGCGCCGTCGAGGGACACCCGCCCCTGCACGAGCGTGCCGAGCATGGTGAAGAAGCGGCGGCCCGGGCTGTCGATCGAACTCGTGTACGTGCCGTCAGCGTCGACGTTTCCGTACCGGTTGAGAAGGCTCGCGCGCGGGATGCGCACGTTCGTGAAGTGCAGCCGTCCGTTGTCGATGCCGTTCAGGCCGCCCTTGAGGCCGTCGTCCTCACCGCCGACGCCCGGCAGGAAGGCGCCGTCCTCGCCGCGGATCGGCACGTAGAAGGCGTGGACCCCATGGTTCACCCCCCGGGTGATCAGCTGGGCGAAGACGACGGCGGCGACGCCGTCCTTCGCGGCATTGCCGAGGTAGTCCTTCCACGCGGCCCGGAACGGGGTGTGGATGGCGAACTCGTCGGTTTCGGAATCGAAGGTCGCCGTCGTACCGATGCTCGCGACATCCGAGCCGTGCCCGATCTCGGTCATGGCGAAGGCGCCGGGGATCTTCAGGCTCATGATGTCCGGCAGCCAGGCGTCGTGGTGCGGCTTCGTGCCGAGGTGGAGGACGGCGGCACCGAAAAGGCCCCACTGCACGCCGCCCTTGATCTGCAGGCTGGGGTCGGCGGTGACGAGCTCTTCGAAGGCGGCGATATTGCCGCCCTGGTCGTCCTGGCCGCCGAGGTGTTTCGGGTAGGCGCGGTGGACGTGGCCGAGGTCGGCGAGCACCTTCAACTGGCCGAAGACGCGACTGCGGTGTTCGTCCATGGAGAGTCCCTCGATGCGCTGCATCTCCGGCCGTGCGGTGAGCTCGCGCGCCGCGAGGCGCACGTCGGCCCAGGTGCCGAGGAGCTGCCGGTTGAGGGTCGGCAGGTCGATTGCCGGGGCACTCGGGTCGCCGGCGATCTTGATCGGTCCGGTGTCGACGCTGGCGTCGGTCGAGGTGGTGGGGGTGGTGGGGCGCTGGGCGGTGTCAACCATCGTCGGTCCTTCGTCTTTCGCGCGGAACAGGAATTTTCTCCACGTTAGGGCGGGCTCGGAGTCGGCGGAAATGGTGCGTGACGGGGCTACAAAGAAGCCCGCTGCGCCCGGCATCCGTTTTGTAGGTTCCCACAGCTCATGGCCGTTTGCACCTGCGACCGTCCACAATCGTGGTTCGATCAGGCGGGGTTGTGGGCGATGATGTGGAAGACGTGCCAGTGCCGGGGGCCGAAGGCGGACTGGCCCGTCCGGTCGTCTTCATCGAGGGTATGCACGGTCAGTCCGGCGAGCAGCGCCTGCACGTCGGCGCGGTCGTGGAAGTTCATGTCGGCGCGGCCGGACCAGGAGCCGTGCGGGCCGAACAGTTCGCCGGCGAACCAGGCGCCGGGCTTCAGCGCGGCACGGATGCCCGACCACACTGTCGGGAACGCCACCGATTCGCAGAACGGCAGCGCGAAGGTCGAGTAGACGAGGTCGGCGGCGGGGAGCACGCCGACGTCTTCGAATCGGGCGCGGCGGAAGGTCAGGCGGGCGAGCTGTTCGGGCGTAAGGCCCGCGCGCACGCGCGCCTCGGAGGTGGGGTCCGCGTCGATCGCGAGCACGCGCCATCCGTTCGCGAGCAGGTGACGGGTCTCGGTTCCCTCGCCGCAGCCGATGTCGATCGCCACGCCGGGTGGGGCGTCGTCCCGACTGGCGAGGGCCTGAAGCACGACCGACCGCACGGCGCGACCGGCCTGCGCGTCGTAGTAGCCGGTCCAGTCCATGCGCTACGCCGCGCCCACGCCCGTCGCGACCACGCCCAGCAGCGCCTCACCGTAGGCCTCGAGCTTCTTCGCGCCGATGCCGCTGATGCCGTCGAGCTCGCCGAGTGTCGCCGGGCCGGCGGCCGCGACGGCGATCAGGGTGGCGTCGCCGAAGACGATGTAGGCGGGGACGCCCTGCTCCTTCGCCGCGGCCGAGCGCCAGGCACGCAGCGCCTCGAACAGCGCCTCCTGCCCGGGGGTGAGGTCGGCGACGCCGGCCCTGGCCACGCTCTTCGCGGCCGCGGACCGGCGAGCGGGGCGGTCGGGACGGTCGGGCTCGGTGCGGAGTTGCACGGGGCGGGTGCCGGCGAGCACGTCGGCCGCGGCATCCGTGAGGGCCAGCGTGCCGTATTCGCCCTCGGGGGCGAGGAACCCCTGGGCCAGCAGCTGGCGCACGATGCCGCGCCACTGCTGGTCGCTCAGGTCGGCGCCGATGCCCCAGGTGGCGAGCTGCTCGTGCTTGTGCTGGGTGCTGCGCGGGGTCGTCTTGCCGCGGAGGATGTCGATGAGGTGCCCGGCGCCGAAGCGCTGATTGCGCTCCCGCAGCAGGCGCACGACGGTGGAAAGCAGTTTCTGGGCGGGGACGGTGCCGTCCCAGCCGACGGGCGGCTCGAGGCAGGTGTCGCAGTTGCCGCAGGGCTCGCTCGGCTGGCCGAAGTAGCGCAGCAGGTTGACCCGTCGGCAGTGCACGGTTTCGCAGAGCGCGAGCATGGCGTCGAGGTGCGCGGAGAGCTTGCGGCGGTGCGCCATGTCGCCGGGCGACTGGTCGATCATGCGTCGCAACTGCACGACGTCCTGCAGGCCGTAGGCGAGCCAGGCCGTCGCGGGGGCACCGTCGCGGCCGGCGCGGCCGGTCTCCTGGTAGTAGCCCTCGACCGACTTGGGCAGGTCGATGTGGGCGACGAAACGCACGTCGGGCTTGTCAATTCCCATGCCGAACGCGATCGTGGCGACGATGACGACGCCCTCCTCGCGCAGGAACCGCGACTGGGTGCGGGCGCGCAGGCCGGCGTCGAGTCCCGCGTGGTACGGCATCGCATTGACGCCGTTGGCCCGCAGGAACTCGGCGGTCTGTTCGACGGTCTTGCGGCTGAGGGCGTAGACGATGCCCGCGTCGTCCGCGTGCTCCGAACGGATGAATGCGAGGAGCTGCTTGCGCACCTCGAGCTTGCTCACGATGCGGTACTGGATGTTCGGCCGGTCGAAGCTCGCGACGAAGTGCTTCGCGTCGCCCAGCTGCAGGCGGGTGGTGATCTCCTTGTGCGTGGCATCCGTGGCCGTGGCCGTGAGCGCGATGCGCGGCACGTCGGGCCACCGGTCGGCCAGCTCGGACAGGGCGAGGTAGTCGGGGCGGAAGTCATGCCCCCACTGCGACACGCAGTGGGCTTCGTCGATGGCGAAGAGGGAGATGGCGCCCCGGTCGAGGAACCGTTTGGTGGCCTCGGAGGAGAGCCGCTCCGGGGCGACGTAGAGCAGGTCGAGGTTGCCGGCGAGGTAGTCGCGTTCGACCTGGCCGCGGGAGGCGGCATCCTGGCTGGAATTGAGGAACGCCGCCCGCACGCCGACGGCGGTGAGGGCGTCGACCTGGTCCTGCATGAGGGCGATCAGCGGGGAGACGACGATGCCGGTGCCAGCCCGCACGAGCGACGGGATCTGGTAGCAGAGGCTCTTGCCGCCGCCGGTGGGCATGAGCACGACCGCGTCGCCGCCGCCGATGAGCTGGTCGATGATGGCGGCCTGCTCGCCGCGGAACGAGTCGTAGCCGAAGACGGTGTGCAGCGCCTCGGCCGCGGTCGCGAACTTCACGGTCGCCGCGGTCGGCGCGGGCGGGGCCATTCGCGCGGCGCCGGGGCCGCCGGCGCCGGCGCCGGGAGCATCCATCGGCCCGGATGCCTGGTCGGAGTAGGTGTCCGGCGGGGGCGGCGCGTCGAAGTCCTCGGGTGGTTCGAACTCGTCAGGATCCCACGGTGTTTCGGCGTTCCAGCTCACCCGGCCACTCTACCCGGGACCCCCGGCGCCATCCCCCGGCGCCTGTCGGAGGGTGTTCGGAGGAGACCGGTTTTGAGATTGCCTTCCACATTCCCCCAAACCGGATCGGCAGGGGCTCCGAATGAAGCTGTGAAGGCCGCACACCAGGTGGGCCACCTCATCCAAGGAGAATCTCCAATGCGACTCATTACACGTAAGACGCTGACGGCAGTGTCCATTGCTTCGATCGCAGTGCTCGGCTTGTCCGCATGTTCCATGGGCGCGTCAAGCGCCGACACGGCGAAGGAGCCCAAGTCCACTACGAGCGAAGCCCCCGCCATGGAGAACGACCCGGCAGCCAACCTCGTCGGAACCGGCTGCGCCGCCTACGGCGAGGCCGTTCCGGATGGTGCCGGCTCGATCGACGGCATGTCGGCCGACCCCGTCGCGGTCGCCGCATCCAACAACCCGCTCCTGAAGACGCTGGCTGCCGCGGTCTCCGGTCAGATCAACAAGGACGTCAACCTGGTCGACACCCTCAACGGTGACGAGTTCACCGTCTTCGCTCCGGTTGATGAGGCATTCGCCAAGATCGACGCCGCGACCCTCGAGACCCTGAAGACCCCCGAGGGCGCAGCGACGCTCAGCAGCATCCTGACCTACCACGTGGTTCCCGGCCAGATCGCCCCTGACGCCATCGCCGGCATGCAGACGACCGTCCAGGGCGGCACCGTCGAGGTCACCGGAAGCGGCGACAACCTCAAGGTCAACGACGCGAACGTGATCTGCGGTGGCGTTCAGACCGCCAACGCGACCGTGTACCTCATCGACTCGGTGCTGATGCCGACCAAGTAGTCCCCCACATGCGAGAGGCCCGCCACCCCCAGGGGGTGGCGGGCCTCTCGCATTATCCCGTCGCCCCTCCTGGCTGAGTTGCGGAGAAAGTACCCTCGTTGCGAAAGTGAAGGTACTTTGTCCGCAACTCAACCTGAGGTGTGGGGGCGGGCAGGCTCACACCTACGGCGCGGTGATGGTGATCGGGACGACTGCCCTGGTACCGGCGCCCGGGACGGTCACCAGGAGCTGCTGGGCTCCGGTGACGCCGCCCGGGATGGTGATCGACACGGTTGCCCGGCCCACCTCATCCGTCCCGGTCACGATCGCCGGATCGATCGGTGCGGTGCCCAGCGAGTTTCCGGCGAGCGCAACGCCCACGAGGCCCAGAACCGGCTCGCCCGCGCTGAACAACAGCGAGGACAACGTGACCGTCACGATGTCCCCGGCGCTGTACCCGTTGGCATCGGCGGCGGAGAGCTTCACACCGACCGCGCGCTGCGCGTAGTCCGGTGAAGCCGTTCCGGATGCGGCGAAGTAGTCGACCATCGACTGGAGGTCGACTTTGCCGGAGTCGGCCCGTACCGTTCCGGATGCGAGCGTGGTGAAGTTGTCTCCGCCGGAGGCGAGGAACGAGTTCACGACGACCCGGTGAGTGTCGGCCGGCTGCACTTGGGTCCCGTTGAGGAAGACGTGCGTGATTCTGCCGCCCGCCGCCGCCGTGGGATCGTACGTGTAGGTCAGTTCCTTCGACACACCGAGCTTGAGGAACGGCCGGCTGGAGCCCGCGGGCTGCCACTGCTGTTCCAGGACCTGCCGGATTTGCGCACCGGTGAGGTCCATGGTGACCAGCGTGTTGGCGAACGGCTGGACGGCCGCGGCCTCCTTGTAGGTGACGTTGCCGTCGGGGTCGCCGGCTCCCGAGCTCAGGAACTTCAGGTCGGCCCGGAGCCCACCGGGGTTCATGAACGCGATCTCGGCTCCCGCCGGCGCCGTCGCCCAGAGCTGCACGTCGGCGACGAAGTTGCCGAGTGTGGACTCCCCGCCGCGGTTCTCGCTGCCGCTGGACTGCTTGGCCCGGTTGAAATCGGCCGTGACCTGGCCGACCTTGACCGCGCCGAGCGGTGCCGCCTGGGCCACGGCGGCTGCGACCACCTGGGCGACCGCGGCGTCTGCCGGGTAGAGGGCTACCGGCGGGTTCTTCGTCGAATCCATCAGCGGCAGGATGGAGTTGTTGATCGAGACCAGCTTCTTGACCACCGGGTCCCAGGAGATGTTCATCTGACCGAAGAACTCACCGTACTGCCCGGACGAGACGACCGGCCGACCGTTGATGACGTGGTTGTACGCAAGGTGAGTGTGCCCGGAGACGATGGCGTTGACGTCGGCATCGACGCCCATCACGATCCGACCGAACGACGAATCGTCGGTGGCCGTGCTCACATTCGTCGTCGCGGCACCCTCGTGCACGAGCAGGATGACGACGTCGGCCTCGCCGTTGTCGGGGTTCTTGTCGCGGAGATTGTCGGCGACGCGGTTGGTTTCCACGGTGACGTCTCGGATCTCGAGGTCAGCGATGCCGGACGGGCTCACCAGCGAGGGCAGCTCGTTCGTGACCGCCCCGATAAAGCCGACGGAGACGCCGTTGAAGTCCTCCACGTAGTACTCGGGGAGGGCCGGCTTTCCGGTGTTCTTGTCATAGACGTTGGCACCCAGGTACTCCCATTGGGCCCGCGGCATGACCCGGTTCTTCAGGTCGGCGAAGCCCTGGTCGAACTCGTGGTTGCCGACCGCGGAGACGTCGAGCCCGGCCAGGTTGAGCGCGTCGATGGTCGGGTTGTCCTGCTGGATGAAGGAGGTGAACGTCGACGCCCCGATCAGGTCGCCGGCGGCGGCGAAGACCGTGTTGGGGTTCTTGGCGCGCACCTGCTTCACCGCTCCGGCGAGCGTCGCGGCGCCGCCGGAGGCTCCGCTCTGCTCGAGTCGACCGTGGAAGTCGTTGACGGTGACGACGCTGACCTCCACCGGGAGCACTTTCTTGGAGATGCCCACCTTGATCGGGTCGTGGTCGCTGGAGCGGAACGGGGTGCCGGCCTCGGCCGCCGGGTATGCGTAGCCGCGGTCACCCCACTCGGCCGCGTTGATCCCCCACACGCCGGCGCCCGTGACCGAGGCGGCCAGGCTGGGCGTCGCGACCGCGTGGTCGAGCGAGCCGAGCTCGCCGTCGAAGGTGTAGGTGTACTGGCCGGTGGTCTTCGCCCTCACCAGGTCGACGTAGCCCGCCTGGGTGAAAACGTTCATCGGGTCTTCCTGCGAGTAGGCGTTGAAGTCGCCGAGCAGCAGCACATCGTCGCTTTCCGAGGAGTCCTGCAGGTCGCCGACGAACGTCACGAGGGCCTGGGCCTGCTCGACGCGCTCGGCGTTGAATTTCCCCTGGCCGTCGGCCGGCTCGGCGCCGGATCCGCTCTTCGACTTGAAGTGATTGGCCACGACGGTGACGACCTTCGGGCCGAAGGTGAACGTCTGGGCGATGGGTTCGCGCGCGATGTCCCAGACGGATTCGTCGATCTGGGTGCGGCTGGCACCGCGCGGCGTGAGCTCCGACTTCTTGTAGATGATCGCGTTGGTGATCGCGTCGGTGATCGCGTCGGTGATCGCCGGGTCGCCCAGCGCGGCCGGCGTGCGAACGTAATCCCAGACGTTCTTCTTCCCGAGCGCGGCGTTCAGCCCTCCGACCAGGTCGGCCAGGGCACTGTCGATCGGCTTGCCGAGCTTGACCGAGTTCTCGATCTCCATCAGGCTGACCACGTCAGCGTCGAGGCCGTTGATGGCCGCAACGATCTTGGACTTCTGGATGTCGAACTGTGCCTGGGTGGCGGCGCCGCGGGCGGCCGGGTTCTCGCTGCTCAGGGTCGTGAAGTAGTTGAAGACGTTGAAGGCTGCGGCCTGGATGTCTCCGCCCACCTCGGGGGCGGCGGCCGGGCGCGGGTTCGACGCGGCGAAGACCGGCTTGTCCTCGGCGTCGCTGGCATCGGTGATCGGCATGGACGGCTGCAGCCGCCAGTCGTCGAAACCATAGGACAGCACGGCGGGCCCGCCGGGGAAGGTGACCGTGTCACCGACGCGCACGACCTGGCCGGCCGTGAAGAACGGCTGGTCGCCGATGTGGGCGGCATTGCCGATCTGGATGTTGTAACCGTCGTCGAGGAGGATCCGGTTGGCCCGGTTCGCGGTCGCGATCGCGGTCGCGTCGGGTCCGGGCGGCACCTGCTCGGTGCTCTTGACGAGCGGCCTGGTGCCGGCCGACAGCCAGAGCGTGCCGAAGTTGTAGAGCTGGTGACTCGAGCTGACCCGGTAGGTTCCGGCCGGCGCGACGAGCATGCCTTCCAGCTGCTCCCGGCCGCTGCCGACGAGGGTGTCGGGCAGGGCGGTTGCCGCCGGCACGCCGACCGCGGCGGTGACGAGCTCAACCGCGCCCGCCGCAGAGCCGGTGACCTGGGTCAGGCCGAAGTACTCGCTCACCGGACCGGTCACCCGCACCAGGTCGCCGAGGGCGACGGCCGGGTTGGCCGATCCGAGGAAGATGAAGACGCCGTCTGAGGCGCCCGGCGTCGCGTCCGTTGGCCCACCGGAACCGGCGCTCTGCAGGTAGACGCCCCGGTAGCCGCCGACGCGGTGGTCGGCCGTGATAATGCCCGCCACGGTGACGGTCGCTCCGACCAGCGGGCTCGCCGCTCCGGGGCCCTGGACCGCGGCAATCGTGTGGGTGACCGTGGCCGCGTGCGCGGGAGTGGCCGCGAGCATGGACAGGCCGAGCGCCGCGGCCGTCGCCAGGGCGACGGCCCGGCCCCGGCGGGCGCGACGTGCGGCGCCCTGCGGGAGCGATTCGATGGGGGTACGTGGGACGACGTGACTCATAACCTTGAGCTCCTTGGGTGGGTGACCATGGGTGTCGGGCGCCCACGGACCGTCGCCCCTTGTAGGGCCACCCGGCTGGGGGTAGCCAGAGTCTAGGGACGAGCGCCCAGCGGGTCTACGGATGCGCAACGTTCGTCGTCTGCTCTTAAGTTGCCGGACGCCGTACGGTGCGCAAATGCGGGTGCCCGCCGACGCTCTAGGCTGAACCTCTATGCTCACCGCTTTCTACGGCCTCACCGGGGCACTCATCTTCGGTGCCGCCGACTTCCTGGGCGGCCTCGCCGCGAAGCGCATCAGCGCCATGCTGGCGACGGCCGTCGCCGCGCTCACCGGCCTGGTGGTGCTCCTCCTGGCATTCCCCATCGTCGGCGGAACCTGGTCGGCCGAGGCCGTTGCCTGGGGCGCGCTCTCCGGCGTCAGCGGCGCGATCGCGATTTCGCTGCTGTACGCCTGCCTCGCGGTCGGACCGATGAGCATCCTCTCCCCGCTGACCGCCGTCGTGTCGGCGGTCGTGCCGGCGACCGTCGGCCTGATCGGGGGCGACCTGCTCGCCCCGATCGGCTACTGGGCGCTGGGGCTCGCCCTGGTCGCGGTGGTGCTGGTCGGCTTCGTGCCGGAGCGGGGCGCCGTGCGGCCGAGCCTTACCGGCGTGCTGATGGCGATCGGCTCGGGGATCATGATTGGCGCCTTCATCATCATGATCGACCTCACCCCAAATGACAGCGGGCTGGTGCCGCTCGTGCTCAACCGGGCGGTGAATGGTGGGATCATGCTCTGCGTGCTCGGAGTCATCGCCTTCGTGGCGTGGAACCGGCGCCGATCCCTGCGGGTTGCGCCGCCGCCCCGCTCCCCCGAGGCGACGGCCACCCTCCGGGCGGGACTCGCGCTGGCGGTGGCATGCGGCGTGGTCGACGTGGTCGCCAACTTCCTGCTGCTCCTCGGGATCCGGGCCGGCGAACTGAGCGTGATGAGCGTGCTCACCGCGATGTATCCGGCCGGAACGATCCTGCTCGCCGCGCTCGTGCTCCGGGAGCGCATCGCCCCCGTGCAGTGGGCGGGACTGGCCCTGGCGCTGGCCGCTGCCGCGATGCTCTCCGTCGCGTAAGGCGAAGGTCCACGGGAGCGCTCACCTGGGGCGGGATTGCACCTGTGGGGCGCTCGGCGCCCCACAGATGTTGATCGTTTGCTCTTTCGACCACAAACCCGAATTGTGGCGGAGAGGCGAACGGGTGTCCCCGTCCCGCATGCGGACCGGTGATACATGGATGTTATTGCGCGCGTCCGGGCGAAACGCGCAGCAACACGCCGGAACAATGCCGGGCCTTCCGTCACCAACTCGTTACCCGCCGGGGGTGCTCAACGCTTGCACCCGGCGATTGGCCACGGCTACTGTGAAAGCACGCCAATTAGTGACCGACTGTTCGGTCACTAATTGCCCGTCCCCACCGAAGGAGATTCAATGAAGAAGTCTCGCCTGCGCGTTATCGCGCCGCTTGCGCTCGTCACGGCCCTCGCCCTGTCCGGATGCAGCACCGCCAACCTCGGCGGCGACAGCGCCCCCGACGGCGACGCGGAGAAGGGGCCGATCAAGATCGGCGCGGTGCTCGACGTCACGGGAGTGGGTGCCAGCCTGGGCGTCCCCGAGCAGAACACACTCAACATGCTGGCCGAACAGCTCAACGACGACGGCGGCATTGACGGCCGCGAGGTCGAGCTCACCATCGTGGACAACCAGTCGACCGAGGATGGCGCCGCCAAGGCCACGAGCAAGCTGATCGAGAGCGACAAGGTCGACATCATCATCGGCGCGTCACGCACCGGCCCCAGCCTGGCCATGCGCCCCATTGCCGAAGCCGCGAAGATCCCGATGATCTCCGTCGCCGCCAATGTGGCCATCGTCGAGGGTTCCGAGTGGGTCTTCAAGACCGCGCAGAACGATGTCGTCGTGCTCGAGACCATCCTCAATGACGCCAAGGAAAAGGGCTACACGAAGCTGGCCCTCGTCCGCGACGCCACCGGATTCGGCGAAGGGATCGCGGACTACATCACCGCACTCGGCTCCGAGCGCGGCATCACCCTCGTCACGACCGAGTCCTTCGAGCCGAGCGCGACTGACTTCACCCCGCAGATGACCGGCGTTCGCTCCTCCGACGCCGACGCCGTCATCATCTGGGGCATCAACCCCTCGGCCGGACTGGCCCAGAAGGCATACGTGCAGCTCGGCGTGAACAAGCCGGTCTACCACTCGCACGGCATCTCCAACCAGGCGTTCTTCGACGCGGCCGGTGACGCGGCCAACGGCGTCATCGCGCCGATGGGCCGTCTGCTCGTCGCCGACCAGCTGGATGCCGACAACCCCCAGCGCGAGGTCATCGAAAAGTTCAAAGCCGACTACAGCGAGGCGTACGGTGAGCAGCCCTCCGGCTTCGCCGGCCACGCGTTCGACGCCTGGCACATCGCGGTCAACGCGATCAAGGAAGCCGGCACCGACGCCGACGCCCTGCGCGACGAGCTCGAGAAGGCCGAGTTCACCGGAATTTCCGGCGTCTTCACGATGAGCCCGGAGAACCACTCGGGCCTCGACGCATCCGCACTGATCCTCGCTGAGGCGCAGGACGGCCGCTGGAACCTCGTCAAGGACTGACCGTGCTCACTGATTTCCTGCAACTGACGGTGGCAGGGCTGTCACAGGGATCTGTGTACGCCCTGCTCGCCGTCGGCCTGATCGCCGTCTACACCGTGCGCCATGTGATCAACATTGCCCAGGGTGAGTTCGCGATGCTCGCCGGCCTGGGCTCCATCTGGCTGGTGTCGGCGGGCATGCCGCTCATCGTCGCGATCCTGGTCGCCATCCTCTCGGTCACCCTCGTGGCGATCGCGATGGAACGGCTGGTCATATCGCGGGTGAAGAACCTGACTCCGCTCCTGTCCATCATCCTGACCCTCGGAATCTCCACGCTCCTGCAGGCGATCATGCTGCTGGCGTGGGGCCCGGAGGCCCGGGGGGTACCCCTGTTCCCGGGGACGAACCTCCTCATCGGCGGGGTGAGCATCCGCTCGCAGGAGTTCTGGATGATGGGCGCGCTCATCGTGGTCGGTGGCGGCATCGTGCTCTTCTACGAGAAATCGCGCTGGGGCAAGGCGCTGCGGGCGTGCGCGGAGCAGCCGGTTGCGGCGCGCATCGTGGGGATCTCCCCCGTTGCCGCGTCCGTGCTGGCCTTCGCGATTGCGGGTTTCGTCGGGGGTGTCGCCGGCGTGGTGGCCTCCCCGATCTACCTCTCGCTCTGGTCGGGCGGCGTGCTGCTCGGCCTCAAGGGCTTCGTCGCCGCCGTCCTCGGCGGCTTCGTCTCCTTCCGCGCGGCGATCATCGGAGCCCTCCTGCTCGGCGTGATCGAGGCCTACGTGGCCGGCTATGTCGGCTCGGGCCTGAGGGACGGCGCGGCCTTCCTCATCCTCATCCTTGTGCTGGTCGTCCGGCCACAGGGTCTCGTTCTCAAGCCCACAGCGGTCAGGGTGTAGCGACATGACAGATTCCACCAAACCAACCTTCGTGGGCAAACTCGCCCCCCGGGCCAGCTTCTGGACGAACAACAAGGGCACGCTCATCGGTGGCGGCATCCTCGTCGCCCTGATGCTCGTGATCCCCTTCACGGCCAGCTCCTCGATGATGAACATCGTCGTCTTCGCGATGATCTTCGCGCTGCCCGCCATCGGGCTCAATCTGCTGATGGGACTGGCCGGACAGGTCAGCCTCGGGCAGGCGGCGTTCTTCGCGATCGGCGCGTACACGCACGCGATCATGCTGACCAAACTCGACCTCCCCGGCCCGGTCGCGGCAGCCATCGGCGTGGCAGCCGCCATGCTGGTCGCCCTGCTCGTCGGGCTTCCGCTGATGCGCCTCCGCGGCCACTACCTCGCCCTGGCCACGCTCGGGCTCGGCTTCATCGTGATGATCGCGGTGCGCGAATGGGACGTCACCGGTCGAACGACAGGCATCTACGGCATCCCCCGGCCGACGGTGTTCGGCATCCCCATCGACAACAGCGGCTTCTTCCTCTGGTTCATCACGCCGTTCGTCGTGATCGGGCTGGTCCTGGCCCTCAACCTGACCCGCAGCCGCGCCGGACGTGCGCTCTCGGCGGTCAACGACTCCGAACTCGCGGCGGAGAGCCTCGGCGTCAACACGTATGCGCTGCGGCTCAAGGTGTTCGTGTTGTCCGCCGGATTCGCCGCACTCGGCGGCGTCTTCTACGCCTACCAGGTCGCGATTGTGAGCCCGACAACGGCCGAGTTCCACCTGTCGGTCTCGATCCTGCTGATGGTGGTCATCGGCGGTCTCGGGTCGGTCTGGGGCGCGGTCGCGGGCGCGTTCCTCGTGCAGTTCCTCGGAGAGGGCATGCGCGAGGTCATCCCGGCCATCTTCCCCGGCGCGACCGGCGAGGTGCAGCTGCTCGGCTACGGCATCGTGCTCATCCTGGTGATCCTGCTCCTGCCCGGCGGCCTCTACCAGGCGACAATCACGCTCTGGCGGAAGCTGCCCTTCGCCCGCAACCGCCGGGCCGCTGACGCACATGCCACCGCCGCCGAGGACGACACGACGATCCCGCAGCTCCCGGCGGTGAGCACGCCGGTCGCAGCCGGCGAACCGATCCTCGTGATCTCCGGCCTGACCAAGCGGTACGGGGGCGTCGTCGCCGTCAACGACGTGAGCCTCACCGTGCCGGCCGGTACCATCCTGGGCCTGATCGGCCCGAACGGCGCCGGGAAGACGACCTGCTTCAACATGATCTCCGGGGCGCTGACGCCGACTGCGGGCACGGTCACCTTCCTAGGCCAGGTCATCTCGGGCAAAAAGCCGCACGTGGCGGCCTCGCACGGCCTGACCCGCACCTTCCAGAACCTGCAGGTGTTCACCTCGACGGATGTCGTCGGCAACGTGTACATGGGCCGGTACCGCAAGGGACGCGCCGGCGTTCTCCGCGGAATGCTGGGGTTGCAGGCGCACGAGCAGGGCGCCCACCGGGCCGCATCCTACGAAATCCTGAAGTCGATGAGGCTGACGGATGCCGCGGACGACTCGGCCTCCGCGCTGCCGTTCGGCAAGCAGCGCATGATGGAAGTCTGCCGGGCCCTGGCCGCGGAGCCGGCGCTGCTGCTGCTCGACGAGCCCATGGCCGGACTGTCCGGCCACGAGCGCGACGTGATGGCCGAGCTCCTGCGCCGGCTGCGGACGGCCGGGCTCACGATCGTGCTCGTCGAGCACGATGTGGCCCAGGTGATGTCACTCGCCGACCATGTCGCGGTGCTCGACGACGGAGTGCTCATCGCGCACGGGGATCCGGAGACGGTGCGTAATGATCCGGCCGTTGTCGTCGCCTATCTCGGCACTGACCTCGACGAGGCCGAAGCCGAACTGAACGAGTTGGAGGAGCACGCATGACGCTCATCGTTTCCGGTCTCAACGCCGGCTATGGGCAGCTCGCGGTGCTGCACGAGGTCGGGTTCGAGGTGAGCCGAGGGGAAATCCTCGCCGTCGTGGGTTCGAACGGGGCCGGAAAGACGACCCTGCTTCGCGCCGTGAGCGGCCTCATCCGACCCACCGCGGGCACCGTGACCCTCGAGGGACGCACCATCACGGGCAAGCCTACGGAGAAGATGGCGGGCTTCGGCCTGACGCACGTCCCCGAGAACCGGCTGGTCTTCCCGACCCTGTCGGTGCGCGACAACCTGATGCTGGGCGCCTGGACGAAGAAGGGCCACGGCGACGTCGACTCGGTGCTCGAGTTGTTCCCCCGGCTCAAGGCACGCATGGGACAGGCCGCCGGCACCCTCTCGGGCGGCGAACAGCAGATGGTCGCCATCGGGCGCGGCCTGATGGCGGATCCGACGGCGATCATGCTCGACGAACCGTCCATCGGCCTCGCGCCGAAGGTCGTCTCCGAGATCATGGAGGTGCTCTCCCGGCTCTGCGTCGAGAAGCAGCTCGCCGTGCTGCTCGTCGAACAGAACGTGCGCGCCTCGTTCAAGATCGCGCACCGCGCCGTGGTCATGCACCGCGGACGGGTCGCGCTCACGGGCACGCCGGCCGAACTCGTCGAACTGCCCGAGGTGCACAACGCCTACCTCGGCGGCGCCGCGGTGTAGCTCTTCGCGCGCGGCGCCACCGCACGCCGCGGTTCATAACTCCGCCAGATCGGCGGCGATCGCCCCAACAGCCGCGTGATTTCGCAGGCTCAGGTCGCGCTTCCGATTTTCTGGAGGAGTTATGCGCAGACGTCCGGCGCGGAGTGTGAGCCGGTCAGCCGCGGCCGGTGAACGCGGGTGTGCGTTTCTGCTGGAAGGCGGCGAAGCCCTCCCGGTAATCCGCGGTCGCGCAGAGGGCCGCCTGGGCCGCGTTCTCGGCGGACATGCTCTGCCAGAGGCCCAGGCGCTCGTCGCGGAGCGCCCGCACAAGCTCCTTGCTCGCGAGGAACGCCTGCGTGGCCCCTGAGGCCGCCCGGGTGGCCGCCCGGACCGTCGCCGCCAGGACCTCATCGGCCGGGAAGACCTGGCTGAACAGGCCGGAGGCGACGGCCTCCGTTCCGGACATGAGCCGTCCGGTGTAGATCAGGTCGAGCGTCTTGTGCGCGCCGAGCCGTTCGACGAAGAGGGCATGGCCGCCCGAATCGAGCGTGGCCCCCAGATTCGCGAACGGGGAACCGATCTTCGCGGTGTCGGCGACGTAGACGACGTCCGTCGCGATCAGGAGGCCGAGGCCGACGCCCAGGCAGGCCCCGTGGGCGATCGCGAAGGTGGGCGCGGGGAACGCGCTCATCCGCTCGAGCAACGGGGTCACGAGTCCGCCGAGGTAGCCCATCACGTCGTCGGTCGCGGGGTCGACGCCGGAGATGTCCCGGCCGGCGCAGAAGGCGCGGCCCTCGCCGCGCAGCACCAGGGCGCGCACTCCGGCGGCCTCTGCGCTCGCGTAGGCGGCCTCGAGCTCGGCGAGGGCCGCCGGATCGAGCGAGTTCATCTTCTCGGGCGCGTTCAGCACCACGTGGGCAACGTCGTCCTGGATGGTCAGGTCGATCACGGCATCCGCCTTACTGCGCCTTCGCGCTATCCGTCGTAGTCGACGACGACCTTGTCGGTGGTCGGGTGTGACTGGCAGGTGAGCACGTAGCCGCGGGCCAGCTCCTCGGGTTCGAGGGCGTAGTTCTCGGTCATCGTCACGTCACCGCTGACGAGTTTGGCACGGCAGGTGCCGCAGACCCCGCCGGCGCAGGCGAACGGCACGTCGGGGCGAACGCGGAGGGCGGCGTTCAGGATGCTCTCGTTCGCGTTGACCGGCGTGGTGACGGTGGCGCTCTCCCCGTCGAGGGTGAACTCGATCTCGTACGTCTTGTCGCCGGGGGCGACGATGACCGGTCGCCCGGTGTCACCGCCGGCGGCCGAGGGCTCGCCGGTGGTGAACAGTTCGAACCGCACGTGCTCGGGCTCTACCTCGGCGCTCTCGAGCGTGTCGCGGCACAGCTGCACCAGCTCGAAGGGTCCGCAGAGGAACCACTCGTCGACCGAGGCGGGGCGGATGATCGTGTCGAGCATCAGCCGGAGCTTCTCCTCGTCGATCCGCCCGGACAGCAGGGTGGAGGAACGCTGCTGGCGGGAGAGCACGTGGTGCAGCGCCAGCCGCGCGGGGTACCTGTCCTTGAGGTCGGCCAGTTCGTCGAGGAACATGACGTCGAGGGCGGTGCGGTTCGTGTAGACGAGGGTGAACCGGGAGCTGTCGGAGTGCGCGAGCACCGTGTGGGCGAGCGACATCAGCGGGGTGATGCCGGACCCGGCGGCGATGCCGACGATGTGCTTGCCGTCGAGCTCGTGCAGCGCGGTCGTGAAGGTGCCCTGCGGGCTCATCACGTCGAGGCGCTGCCCCACGGCCAGTTCGCTGTTGGCCCAGGTGGAGAAGGCTCCGCCGAGGTCGCGCTTGATGGCCACGCTGACCGAGCCGGAGGTCGGCGGCCGGCAGATCGAGTAGCTGCGCCGCAGCTCGTGGCCGTCGACCGTGGCCCGGAGCGCGAGGTGCTGCCCCGGCACGTAGTCGAACTCGTCCTGCAGGTCCTCCGGCACCGCGAAGGTCACCTCGACGCTGTCGGCCGTCAACGGACGGATCTCGGCGACGGACAGGGTGTGGAACTTCGCGCGGTGCTTCGTTGCACCGGAGCGCGGGGCGCCGAGATTTGTTGCTGCCATGGTTAGAGCACCTTGAAGTAGTCGAACGGTTCGAGGCAGTCGCGGCACTCATAGAGGGCCTTGCACGACGTCGAGCCGAAGCGGGCGAGTTCCCGCGTGTTCAGGGACGAGCACCGGGGGCACTTGACGGCCAGCTGCAGCCGCACGGCGCCGGAAGGGCGAACGGACGAGTGCCCGGTCGGGGCCGCGATTCCGTACTCCTGCAATTTCGCCTTCCCCTCCTCGCTCATCCAATCGGTGGTCCAGGCCGGGGCGAGCACCAGGTCGACGGACACGTCGGCGTACCCGGCGGCGCGGAGGGCGGAGGTGACGTCGTCGCGCATGGCCTCGAGGGCCGGACATCCGCTGTAGGTAGGCGTCAGGGAAACCGTGACCGCGCCGCCCTCGCCGACGGCCACGGAGCGGAGCACGCCGAGGTCCTCGATGGTCAGCACGGGGATCTCCGGGTCCACGACCTGCGCCGCGATGTCCCAGGCACGGCGCGAGGCCTCGTCGACGGGGCGAGGTCGGGCAACCGAGGGCAGGGTCACCAGGACGCTCCGGGGTGCGCCCGGGCGAGCACCTGCATCTCGGCGAGGATGAAACCGAGGTTCTCGGAGTGCTTGCCGCCCCGGCCGCCGCCGGAGGAGATGAAGCCGCGGGGTACCTCGAGTTCCGCCTCGGCCAGCACCGGGACGATCGCGTCGTCGAAGGCCTGGCGGAGCGAGGACGGCCTGACGGCGACGCCCTCGAGCCGGTCGATGAGCGGCTCGTCGGCGAACAGCTCTTCGACGTAGGGCCACAGGTCGGACAGAGCCGTGATCATGCGCCGGCGGGATTCCTCGGTGCCGAGGGAGAGCCGGAGGATCCACTGCACGGAGTGGTCGCGGTGGTAATCGACCTCCTTGACCGACTTGGCGGCGATCGCGGCCAGGGTGGCGTCGCCGGATGCCTGCAGCCGCGTGTACAGCTCGAACAGGTAGTGCGCGGCGATGAACTGGCGCGCGATCGTGTGCGCGAAGTCGCCGTTGGGCTGCTCGAACAGGTGCGCGGAGCGGAACTGGGGTTCGTCGCGCCAGTAGGCCAGGTCGTCTTCGCTGCGGCCCGATTCGGCGCCGGCGTAATGCAGCAGCGAGCGAGCGTGCCCGAGCAGGTCGAGGCCGATGTTGCCGAGCGCGACGTCTTCCTCGAGTTCGGGGGCGCGGGAGATCCACCAGCCCAGCTGCTGGGCGATGATCAGGGCGTCGTCACCGAGCCACAGGGCGTACTCGGCCACGTCGTGCGAGGCGACGGATGCGCCCTCGACCAGTTCGGCGGAGAGGGTGACGGAATCGACCTCGACGTGTCCGTGTCCGTGTCCGTGGTCGGCGTTGGTGGCGGCATCCGCCGTGTTCGTCCCGGTCACAGGTGCTTCACCCCTTCGCTCTTGGAGTAGTAGCTGGCGTGACGGTAGTTCTTGCCGGCGGGCGATTCGAAGAAGGCGCCCTTCGCGTCGGGGTCGCTGGTGGTGATCGCGTCGGCGGGCACGACCCACACCGAAACGCCCTCGCCTCGGCGGGTGTACAGGTCACGCGCATTGCGCACGGCCAGGGTGGCGTCGGGAGCATGCAGGGAGCCAACGTGGGTGTGGCTGATTCCGCGGCTGGCGCGCACGAAGACCTCCCAGAGGGGCCAGATCTCCTTCTCGGACGTTCCGGGGGCGCTCATCATGCCACCGCCTTCGACCGGACGGCCTGCTTGCGGGCGTACGCGGCGGCGGCTTCCCGCACCCACGCACCGTCCTCGTGGGCCTCGCGGCGCCGCTGCAGGCGGCGGGCGTTGGCCGGGCCGCGGCCGGCGAGCACCTCGTGGAATTCGGTCCAGTCGATTTCGCCCATGTCGTATTGTTTCGTTTCCTCGTTGTAGCGCAGGTCGGGATCGGGCAGGGTCACGCCGAGCACCTCGGCCTGCGGGACGCACATGCCGACGAAGCGCTGGCGAAGTTCGTCATTGGAGAATCGCTTGATGTTCCAGGCCATGGACTGCGCCGAGTTGGGCGAGTCGTTGTCGGGCGGGCCGAACATCTGCAGCGCCGGCCAGTACCAGCGGTTGACGGCGTCCTGGGCCATCTCCCGCTGCGCGGGCGTGCCGTTCATCAGTTCGAGCAGGATCTCGAAGCCCTGCCGCTGGTGGAAGGACTCTTCCTTGCAGATGCGCACCATGGCGCGACCGTACGGTCCGTAGGAGGCCCGGCAGAGGGGCACCTGATTGCAGATGGCGGCGCCGTCGACGAGCCAGCCGATCGCGCCCATGTCGGCCCAGGTGGGACTCGGGTAATTGAAGATCGAGGAGTAGCGGGCCTTGCCGGCGATGAGGGCATCCGTCATCTCATCCCGGGTGGTGCCGAGGGTCTGCGCCGCGGAGTAGAGGTACAAACCGTGGCCGGCCTCGTCCTGCACCTTGGCCATCAGGATGGCCTTGCGCTTGAGGCTGGGCGCGCGGGTGATCCAGTTCGCCTCCGGCTGCATGCCGATGATCTCGGAGTGGGCGTGCTGGGAGATCTGGCGCACCAGCGTCTTCCGGTAGCCCTCCGGCATCCAGTCGCGAGGTTCGATCCGCGAGTCGGCCGCGATCAGTTCGTTGAACTGGTGCTCCTCGGCGGAAACCTCGACGGAGGCTTCCGTGGGCAGTGCGTAAGGCTCTGCTGGGGTGGTCATCATCGACTCCTGGTCTCTCCCGGTCCGGCTATCATTACCAACCGATCGTTCAGTTAGTATATGGTGTCACCAACGGCACGGCAACCGTCTGTTGCCGCGCGTACGGTCACTCAACGAGGAGAACCAGATACATGGATGCTTCACCCACCGGCAACCTCGCCATGATGGAGCGGGACCGGGCATCCGCCGGCCTCGGCATGATTGTCCAGCGCACTGAACCCGGGCTCGCGGTCGTTTCCATGATCATCAGGGACGACATGCTCAACGGCTTCGACGTCACCCACGGCGGGATCGTCTTCGCGCTCGCGGACACCGCCTTCGCCATCTGCTGCAATGACAGCCACCACGTCACCCTCGCGGCCGGGGCCGACATCGCGTTCCTCAAGCCCACGACCAGCGGCCAGACCCTCACCGCCACCGCCATGCTCCGCACGAAGAGCGGGCGATCCGGCATCTACGACGTGAGCGTCACCGACGACGACAACGCGCCGGTGGCAGAATTCCGCGGCCGCAGCCGCACCACCAACCTTCCCGTGCCCGAACGGGCACGCGACTAAATCCCCACGACGCCCGGAGGCACCATGTCAACGCTGACCAAGACCCGCCTGCACGCGCCCGCCACGGACGAGCTCGATCCGGAAGAGCGCATGTCCCGCGACGAGATCCAGTCGCTGCAGCTCACTCGCCTGCAGCACACCGTGCGGCACGCCTACGCGAACGTTCCCCTGTACACCCGCAAGTTCGACGAGGTCGGCGTGCACCCGGACGACATCCGCACGCTTGACGATGTGCACAAGCTGCCGTTCACCACGAAGGAAGACCTGCGCGTGTCCTACCCGTTCGGGATGTTCGCTGTGCCGATGGACCAGGTCGCGCGCATCCACACCTCGTCGGGGACCACGGGCCTCCCCACGGTGGTCGGCTATACGAAGAACGACCTGCGGATGTGGTCCGGCCTCGTCGCACGGAGCCTGCGCGCCTCGGGGGTACGGCCGGGCATGAAGGTGCACAACGCCTACGGTTACGGCCTGTTCACCGGCGGGCTGGGCGCCCACGCCGGCATCGAGGCGCTCGGCGCCGTCGCCATCCCGATGTCGGGCGGCCAGACGAACAAGCAGGTGCAGATGATCCGGGACTTCGAGCCCGACGTCATCATGAGCACCCCCAGCTACCTGCTGACCATCACGGATGCGATGGTCGCGGCCGGCATGGACCCCCGTCTCTCCAGCCTCAAGGCCGGCGTGCTCGGCGCGGAGCCGTGGACGAACCAGATGCGCCGCGAGCTCGAGGAACGACTCGACTTCGACGCCCTCGACATCTACGGCCTGAGCGAGGTCATGGGCCCGGGCGTCGGCAACGAGTGCATCGAGTCGAAGGACGGCCCGCACCTCTGGGAGGACAATTTCCTGCCCGAGATCATCGACGGCGACACGGGGCACGTGCTGGACGACGGTGAAACGGGCGAACTCGTGTTCACCTCGCTGACCAAGGAAGCGTTCCCGGTGATCCGCTACCGCACCCGCGACCTGACCCGGCTTCTGCCCGGCACCGCCCGGCCCGGCATGCGCCGGATGGAAAAGGTCACCGGACGCAACGACGACATGATCATCCTGCGCGGGGTCAACCTGTTCCCGACCCAGATCGAGGAGATCGTGCTCGGGATCGAGCACCTCTCCCCCCACTTCATCCTCGAACTCACGAGGCCGGGCCGGATGGACGAGCTGACCGTGCGCATCGAACGGCACGAGAACTCGGATGCCTCCACCTCCGACCGGGCGTGCGCGATCCTGATCGAGCGGGTGAAGGACCAGATCGGCTCGAGCGTGAACGTGCTGATCGTCGAACCCGGCTCGCTCGAACGCAGCACGGGCAAGCACAAGCGTGTCTACGACCTGCGGTAATCGGCCACAGGCTCGTGAGAGACTGATCGGCGATGTCTGAGCAACCAGCAAGCAAGCGCGGGCGCCCCGGTTACGACCAGCGCGCCATCCTCGAGATCGCCGTCGACGCCTTCAACGAATTCGGCTACGACGCCACGTCGATGGGGGTTCTGGCGTCCCGACTCGCCCTGTCGAAGTCCGCGATCTACCACCACTTCGCGTCGAAGGAGGAGCTGCTCGAGCTCGCCCTGAACGAGGCCCTCGACGCGCTGGAGGGCGTGCTGCAAGACCGGGAATCCCAGACCGGCCGGGCGATCGACCGGCTCGCGCACGTGCTCCGCGGCGCGGTCGAGGTGCTGGCCGCCAATCTTCCGTTTGTGACTCTCCTGCTGCGGGTGCGGGGCAACACGGTCGTCGAGCGCGCCGCCCTCGAGCGTCGCCGCGCCTTCGACCGGGCGGTATCCGGCCTCGTCGTCGAGGCCCGCAACGAGGGCTCGCTGCGCAGCGACATCGATCCGCGGATCGTGACCCGGCTACTGTTCGGCATGGTCAACTCGATCGTGGAGTGGTATCGGCCGGAGGGCGCGGAGGACCCGGCTCACCTGGCCGACGACGTGCTTGCCGTGGCGCTCGACGGTCTGCGGATGCCGACCATGAACCGCGTCGAAGACCTGACCTGACCTGACCTGACCTGATGGCATTTCTCGCCCGGTGAGGGGTCGCAAATCGACCTTCCCGTACGCCGGGAAGGTCGATTTGCGACCCCTCAGGGCGGGAAGCGGGCGTTAAAGAGATCAGGGGCATCCCCCCAATGGTGGATGCCCCTGATCGGTGAGCGGGTGCTAGATGTTCGCGAGCTCCCTGACGGCCGAGTCACCAGGCGTGGCGGAGTCGAAGCTGGCTTCGATCTCGGCGCGGCCCAGCAGCTCGTCCATGCGGCGGCGACGCTGCTTCGGGATGAGCGTCACAACCGTGCCGTTCTTGCCGGCGCGGCCGGTGCGGCCGGCGCGGTGCAGGTACGTCTTGTACTCGTCGGGAGCGTCGGCCTGGATGACCAGGTCGATGTCGTCCACGTGGATGCCGCGGGCTGCGACATCCGTTGCCACCAGCACGTTGACGCGACCGCTGGTCAGCATGGCCAGGTTGCGGGTACGGCGGGCCTGGTTCAGGTCGCCGTGCAGGCTGGTCGCCTTCACGCCGGCGTCTTCGAGCTGGTCGGCGAGCTGCTCGGCGTACGCACGGGTGCGGCTGAAGATGAGCGTCTTGCCCTGGCGGTCGACGAGCTGGCCGATGATGGCGCTCTTGTCGCGGTGCTCGATCATGAGCACGCGGTGGTCGATCGTGGAGGAGGCCTGGTCTTCACCGGCAACCTCGTGCACCGCCGGGTTGGTCAGGAATTCCTTGACCAGCTGGGCGACGCCCTTGTCGAGCGTGGCCGAGAAGAGCAGCTTCTGGCCGCCCTTTTTGGTCTGGCGCAGGATGCGCTGCACCGGCTCGAGGAAGCCCAGGTCGCACATGTAGTCGGCCTCGTCGAGGACGGTGACGATGACCTCGCTGAGGTCGAGACGACCCTGTTCGATCAGGTCCTCGATGCGGCCCGCGGTGCCGATGATGATGTCCACGCCGCGCTGGAGCGCGCTGACCTGGCGGTACTGCGGGACGCCGCCGTAGATCTGGGTGGTGAAGAGGCCGACGCTGCGGGCGATGGGCTGGATGGTGCGGTCGATCTGCAGGGCCAGCTCACGGGTCGGGGCCAGGATGAGCGCGCGGGGCTTGCGCGCCATCTTGCGGTCCTTGGCGCCGTTGTTCTCCAGCAGCTTCTCCACGAGGGGAGCGCCGAAGGCAATGGTCTTGCCGGAACCGGTCTTGCCGCGGCCGAGCACGTCGCGGCCGGCGAGCACATCCGGGATGGTCGCGGCCTGGATCGGGAACGGCGCCGAGGCGCCGAGCAGTCCGAGCTCACGCACGATGTTCTCGCCGAGGCCGAGGTCTGCGAAGGTCACGCCAACGACATCGGATGCCGTCGTCGCGATGGCTTCGAGACGCTCGAGTACGACGTCGTCACCGGCGGCGAATTTGGGCTTGGAGTCGCGGTCCGGGTAGAAGTTGCTGGAGTGGCCGCCGTCGCGCTCCGAGCGGGCCGGACGGTCGGTGCGGGCCGGACGGTCGCCATAGGAGGGGCGCTCAGTGCGGGCCGGACGGTCGTTGTTGTACGCCGGACGGTCGGTGCGGGCCGGACGGTCACCGTAGGAGGGACGCTCGGTGCGGGCCGGACGGTCGTTGTTGTACGCCGGACGGTCTGTGCGGGCCGGACGGTCGCCGTACGAGGGGCGGTCGTTGTTGTACGACGGGCGCTCGGTGCGGTTGGGGCGATCGCCGTAGGACGGACGGTCGTTGTTGTACGCCGGACGGTCGGTGCGTGCCGGACGGTCGCCGTACGACGGACGCTCGGTGCGTGCCGGGCGGTCACCGTAGGAGGGACGGTCGTTGTTGTACGCGGGACGGTCGGTGCGCGCCGGACGGTCGCCGTACGACGGGCGCTCGGTGCGGTTCGGACGGTCGCCGTAGGACGGACGGTCATTGTTGTACGCGGGGCGGTCGGTGCGCGGGGCGCGGTCGCCGTACGCGGGACGGTCCTTGTTGTAGGCGGGGCGGTCCGTGCGCGGGGCGCGGTCGCCGTAGGCCGGACGCTCGGTGCGGTTCGGGCGGTCGCCGTAGGCAGGACGCTCGTTACGCTGGCCGGTGGCCGGACGCTCGTTGCGGGTGCCGTAGGCCGGACGATCGCCGGACGGACGCTCCGAGGCGCGGGCTGCGCGCTCGTCCGCGTTCCAACGCTGCTTCTTGGGCGCACCCTCGTCAGCACGGTAGCCGCGATGACCGGGGCTCTTGCTGCCCGAGTTGGACCCGCCCCTGCTGGGGCCGCCCTTCGAGGCGTACTTCGGGTCGAAATTCTTTGCTGGCTTCTTGTCAAAAGGCATAACGGTATTTCTGGGTTGTGTTGAGTACATGGCAGAACGACGACGCACATACGCGACGCAACCTGAGCACCCGGGCAGTCGATGGCCGGGCCGTTCACATACAGTGATTTTTCACCAGCGGATTACTGGGAAACCGGCCCATCCTGACTTACAAACCCATCCGCGCACACGTGAAAATAGCGCGGTGTCAAGAGCCGACTTGTCTACGTTACCCGATTGTTGCCCGAAAGTCACGGACAATCGTGGTTTACCCTGTATCAATGCGTACGACGATCGCCATCGAATCACCCCGGCATCACGATATCGAGGCCCTCCTGGGTCTGAGCGCGGAGTACGCCGAGTCGCTCTATCCGCCGGAGAGCAACTTCCTGCTCGGAGTCGACGAGCTCGAGCAGCGGGGCGTGACCTTCTATGCGGCACGGGACGAAACCGGCCGGGCGCTCGGCATCGCCGCCCTCGTTCCGAGCCCCGGCGACACGGCCGAGCTCAAGCGCATGTTCGTGCATCCGGAGGGCCGCGGGCGCGGTCTCGGCGCCGCCCTGCTCGTCCGGATCGAAGCGGATGCCGCCGCCCGCGGCATCCGCGAAGTCGTGCTCGAAACCGGGCCGCTGCACGCCGCCGCCCTCGCGCTCTACCGCCGGCAGGGCTACCGGGAGATCGCCCAGTTCGGCCAGTACATCGGGGAGGAATTCAGTGTCTGTTTCGCAAAAAGCCTCTGACCGGGAGGAGGACGGCCGCCGCAAGCGGGCCGCCGCATGGCTGAAAGCCGGGGTGCGGCATCCGGAGCTTCTCCTGGCGGCAAAGGCCGCCCTCGCCGTCGGGATCGCGTGGTCGATCGCGCCGTATCTGCCGGGCGTCGCCAACGACTACCCGTACTACGCCCCGCTCGGGGCGCTGGTGAGCATGGCTCCCACGTTGATGGGTTCGGTGAAGAACGGCCTGCAGACCGTGGCCGGGCTGGCCATCGGCGTGCTCCTGGCGGGCGCGGTCATCCTGTTGAGCGAGCCGAATGTTTTCACGATTTCGCTCGTGGTCGGCATTGGATTCCTGATCTCGGGAAGCCGCCGGATCACCACGGCCCGGGAGTTCGTGCCCGTCACCGCGTTGTTCGTGCTGATCGTGGGAGGGCCGAACGCGGACTCGTACTCGATCGGGTACCTGGTGCAGGTGTGCCTCGGCATTTCCGTCGGCCTGGCCGTCAACCTGCTGATCCTGCCGCCGCTCAGGCAGGACGCCGCCGCGGCAGAGCTCTCGCGCTTCCGCACCACCCTGGCCCGACACCTCCGCGAGATCAGTGAAGCCCTGACCGAGAGCTGGCCGCCGGAGCACGAAGCCTGGGCGACACGCGGCGACATGCTCAGCCGGACGGCGAGCGAGGTGCGTGCGGCGGTGATGCAGGCGGACGAAAGCCGCAAGGGCAACCCGCGCGCACTCATCCACCGCCGGGACCTGCTGGCCGCTTATGACGACGTGGCAGCGCTGGAGACGGTGTCTTTCCATGTGCGGAACCTGACCGACGTGCTCGCCGGGGCGGTCTGGGGCGACCCGCTCCCGGTCGAGGTGCCCGCCGAACTGCGGCCTTCCCTCGGCGCCGCCATCCGCTCGGTGGCCCGGATCCTGGACGAGTGGGACTCCGGCACCGGGGTGCTGGCGCCGCCCCGCGACGAGGCCGAGGCGGGACTGAAATCGCTCAGGGCCGAGCTGGAGCGGCAGCGGCACTCCGGAGCCGAGACGATCAGCGCCGCGTCCGCGATCGACATGGACCTGCGGCGCATCCTCGTCGCCCTGCGCCCCAGCGTCGAGCGCGACGCCGAGGACATCCCCACCCCTGCCCCCTGAAGGGGATTCGCGGTTGGGGCATGAGGGGAACTATCCTCATCTCACCCGCCCCCACCATTCACCCCGGAGCAGCCGTGAGACCTGGTCGTCGCCCGTCCCGCCGCATCCGGCTTCTCGCCATCGCCTGCGCGGGCGGAATCGCCGTGGCGGCCACGGTCCTCCTCGGCGGGTTCCACACCGAACTGCACCCGGTCACGCCCGACGAGCCCGGCGCCACCCGGAGCGAACTCGTCACGACCGAGGTCGTCGGCATCCGCACCTTCAGCCGGCCCGACGGCATCAGCGTGGCCACGGATGTCGTGTACGGCACCCAGTCGGACGGCGCGCTGCTCACCCTCGACGTCTGCTCGCCCACCGGCGACGCCGAGGCGGGTGGGTTGCGCCCGGCCGTCGTCTCCATCCACGGCGGCAGCTGGGCTCGCGGCGACAAGGGCAACTCCGACTGGCGGGCCGTGTGCACCTGGCTCGCAAGCGAGGGATTCGTCGCCTACTCGGTGAACTACCGCCTCGTGCCGGATGCCCTGTTCCCGGCCGCCATCGACGACCTGGGCCTCGCGGTCGAGTGGATCCGCCAGGCGGAGAACGCCGCGCAGTACGGCATCGACCCCGACCGCATCGGCGCGTTCGGCGGCTCGGCCGGCGGCAATCTGGCCGCCCTCCTCGGCGCGCGCGGATCGGGGTCCCTGACCGAGGGCGCGCGCGTCGCCGCGGTCGCAGAGCTCTCCGGTCCGACCGACCTGGGCCACGAGGCGCTCGTGGTCGGCAACGCGCCCGCCGGGCTGCAGCGGATCGTGCAGAGCTACCTCGGCTGCGACTCGCTGGCCGACTGCCCGCAGGCCGGCGCCGCATCGCCGCTTCGCGAACTCGACCCGAGCGACCCACCCGTCTTCATCGGCGCGGCCGCAGAGGAGTTCATCCCGCTCGCCCAGTCCATCGGGTACGCCTCCAGGCTCGACCGGCTCGGCATCCCGAACGAGCTGGTGACCGTGCCCGGCACCCTGCACTCGATCGGCATCCTCGACGCGGCCATGCGCGTGAAGGTCGCCGCGTTCCTGCACCGGCACCTCGGCACCTAATACGGGTTGAGTCGCGGAGAAAGTACCTTCGTTGTGAAATTGAAGGTACTTGGTCCGCAACTGAGCGGGGAGACTCCCGGGGGCGTTCCCCTCAGACCGGCTGCCGGCCACGGATGCGCCGGGAGAGCTCGGCCGCCGTGCCCGAGATCCTCTCGGCCAGGGCCGGCCACTCCGACTCCGCGATCGCGTCGCGGGGAAAGGTCACCGCGATGCTCGCGGCCGGCCAGCCGGCGTGGTCGCGCACGGCCACCGCGACCGAGGCCATGCCGGCGGTGATCTCGCCGTCCTCCTGCGCGTACCCCTGGCGGCGCACCTGGTCGAGCAGGCGGCGCAGCTCGGTCGAGGTGCGCGGCCCCCGGCCGTCCCGCTCCTGGAAGGCGGCCGCATTGGGGTACAGCGCCCGCAGCTGGGCCGCCGGCAGCGCGGCCAGGAGCGCGCGGCCGCTCGCGGTGAGGTGTCCGGGCAGGCGCACCCCGACATCCGTCACCAGCGACGGTCGACGGGGCGCGCGTTCCTCGACCAGGTAGATGACGTCGCGGCCGTGCAGCACGACGAGGTGCGCGCTCTCGCCGAGCCGGTCAACGAGCTGCGCGACCAGCGGGCGGCCGAGGTGCGAGAGCGGCTCCTGGCGGGAGAACCCCGTGCTCAGCTCGAAGGCGGCCAGGCCCAGCCCGTAGCGCCGTTCCTCGGGCAGGTGCACGACGAAGCCGCGCTCGGCGAGCACGGCGAGCAGCTGGTAGACGGTCGACCGGGGCAGGCCGAGCGCGGTCGCAATGGCGGAGGCGGGCACCGGCCCGCGCTGGGTCGCGAGGTGGGACAGGATGCGCAGCGTGCCCTCCGCCGCGGGAACCTTGGAGTGCGCGGGAACCTTGGACCGTGCCGACCCCTGGGGCGGTGTCGATTCCTCCGCCTGCGCCATCCGTTCGCCCTGCCCGGTCCGTGAAGTGTCCGGGATACCGGACGGTTCCGAGTCTAGACACGTCCTGACGGGGCCGTCGGTGGTGTGCAATCGGAGTATGACCTTCTCCGCAGCATCCGTCACCGTGGGCACAGGCCCGGTGTCCTTCGCCGACGTCGTCGCCGTGGCCCGTCATGGCGCCCCGATCACGCTCGACCCGACCGCGCTCGAGGGGGTCGCCGCCACCCGGCGCATCATCGACGCGCTGGCCGAGGACGTCGACCCGCACTACGGCATCTCGACCGGCTTCGGCGCCCTCGCCACGACCTTCATCACCGCGGATCGCCGCGCCCAGCTGCAGGCGAGCCTCGTGCGGTCGCACGCGGCCGGCAGCGGGCCGGAGGTCGAACGCGAGGTCGTGCGCGCGCTCATGCTGCTGCGGCTCTCGACGCTGATGACCGGGCGCACGGGCGTGCGCCCCGCCACGGCGCAGACCTACGCCGCCCTGCTCAATGCCGGAATCACCCCGATCGTGCGCGAATACGGCTCGCTCGGCTGCTCGGGCGACCTCGCCCCCCTGGCTCACTGCGCGCTGGCGATCATGGGCGAGGGCGAGGTGCGGGATGCCGCCGGCACCTGGCTGCACGCCGGCGACGCCCTGCGGGCGGCCGGCATCGAACCGGTCGTGCTCGCCGAAAAGGAAGGGCTGGCCCTGATCAATGGCACCGACGGCATGCTCGGCATGCTGGTGCTCGCCCTCGACGACCTCGCCCTGCTGCTGACGACCGCCGACATCGCCGCGGCGATGAGCGTCGAGGCACTCTTCGGCACGGATGCCACGTTCGCCGCCGACCTGCAGGCCCTCCGCCCCCAAGTGGGCCAGGCCCTGAGCGCGGCGAACCTGCGCGCCCTGCTTGCCGGCTCCCCCCTGCTCGCCAGCCACGCCGGGCCCGAGGACCCGACCGTGCAGGATGCGTACTCGCTGCGCTGCTCGCCGCAGGTGCACGGCGCGGCCAGGGACACTGCCGGCCACGCCGCGATGATCGCCGGCCGGGAGCTCGAGAGCGCGGTGGACAACCCGGTCGTGACGCTCGACGGCCGCGTCGAGTCCAACGGCAACTTCCACGGCGCCCCGGTAGGCTACGTGCTCGACTTCCTCGCCATCGCCGCGGCGGATGTCGCCAGCATGAGCGAGCGCCGCACCGACCGCCACCTCGACGCGTCCAGGAACAAGGGCCTCCCCCCGTTCCTCGCCCACGAGGTCGGCGTCGACTCCGGCCTGATGATCGCGCAGTACACGGCGGCCGGAATCGTGTCGGAGCTGAAGCGGCTGGCGGCGCCGGCATCCGTCGACTCGATCCCCTCGTCGGCCATGCAGGAGGACCACGTGTCGATGGGCTGGGCGGCCGCACGCAAGCTCCGCAAGTCGATCGACGGCCTGGGCCGCGTGCTGGCGATCGAGATCATGACCGCCGCCCGGTCGCTCGACCTGCGGGCGCCCCTGCTGCCCGGCCCGGCAACCGCGACCGTGCGCGACCTGGTGCGCACGGTCGCCGACGGGCCGGGTCACGACCGGTTCCTGTCGCCGGAAATCGAGGCGATCGTCGGGCTGGTCCAGACCGGTGCGGTGCGGGATGCCGCCGGGCAGGTTGCCCCCGCCCTGCACTGACGGACGTCGCCGGGGGGACCGCCAGACGGGTGGTTGTGCCCCCCATGCCCCCATGCGATACTGGCGCCACGCCGGCCTGTCCTGCTCCGGCGCACCGAACCATCCATACCCCGAAGATGGATTGACGATCGTGATGTTGCAGCAGCCGAACGGTATCCCCCAGCGCCTCCCGGGCGTCGGGATGTCGCGCCGCATGGGCTTTCCGATCGCAGTCGTTCTCGCGGTATCGCTCGTGGTCTTCGGGGCCCCCGCGATGGCGAGCGCAGCGGATTCCGCGCCCGACCCTGCGCCGACGGCAGCCTCGGACCCGGCGATTTCCGACCCGGCGATTTCCGACCCGGCTGTCGTACCGACGACCCCGGACCTGTCGGGCGCCGACCCGACGGCGCCTCTCGTCGACGCGGCCCCCGTGCCGGCGCCCGTCACCGACACCCCACCCGTCGTGGAGCCGGATCCCAGTGGCGATCCCGGCCCCGGCGGAGAGCCTGACCCCGGGACGGACCCCGAACCCGTCGCAGACCCGGCCCCCAGCGGCAATCCGACACCGACTGTCGATCCCGAACCCACTGTCGAACCCGCGGTGGATCCCGAACCCACGGTCGATCCCGGCGCAGACCCCGATCCCGCGGGGGAGCCGGATCCCGACCCCGCGCCCGGCACGCCCAATGCGCCGGCCCCGCCGGCTCCACCTTCCCCGCCAACTCCGGCGGCCGAAGTCGACCCCATCCCTCAGCAAGTCAACCGGCCGTCAGCGTCCCTGCTCGCGGAGCGCGCCGCCGCCGCAGCCGCCGCCCGCGCCGAGGCCGAACGCGCAGCGCAGGAACAGGCAGCAGCAGCACGGACTGCGGCGGAGCGGGCGGCAGCGTATGCCGCAGCGCTGGCCGAGGTGGCGAGCGCCCAGGCCGCCTACGACGCAGCGAAGCTCGGCTACGCGTCGGCCAAGGCCGAGTTCGACGCCGCCCTGGCCCGGGTCGACCTGGTCCACGCGCTGGCCGAGGAGGCCGCTGCCACCGCTGATGCGTCCAAGCGTGTCCTGGCCGCGTTGATTCGATCCCTGGCGCAGCACCAGTCCGGCACAGCGACCGCCGACGTCCTGCTCGGCGCGCAGAACGGCGCCGACCTGCTGTACCAGTTGGGCACACTCGACAAACTGGCGCAGCTGACCGGCAGCATCGACGCCATCCGCGCTCGCTCTGAGGCCGACACCCTGCGGGCGCTTTCCCTGTCCGAGCAGGAGGCCACGGCCCAGCAGACCGTGCAGAACGTCCCGATCGCAGAAACCCTCACCGCCATGCAGGCGGCCGAGGCCGCCCTGCAGGCCGCCACCGCGCGGCTAACCCTCCTGTCCGTCAGCGCTCCGGTCGGGATGTCCGGGCTGACCCCGATCGCCAACACGCTCGCGGCGATGCCGGCCGGACGACCGACCGCGCAGGGCTGGGTGACGCCCGCCGTCGGCAGCATCAACGACGTCTTCGGCCCCAGGCCCACGCGACCCGTTCCCGGGGTGGGCGCCGTTCACTACGGCACCGACATCGGGGCATCCTGCGGAGCGGCGATCTACGCGGCGAACTCCGGGGTGGTCGTGGCCGTCGGTTCCGTGGGCACCTACGGCAACTGGATCCTCATCGACCACGGCAACGGGGTGGAGACCGGGTACGCGCACGTGGCCCCCGGCCAGACCCTCGTGGCGGTCGGCGACGCCGTCATCGCCGGAGAGGTCATTGCCGGCGTCGGCAGCACCGGCGCATCCACCGGATGCCACCTGCACTTCGAAGTGAGGGTGAACGGCTCGCGGGTCGATGGCCAGGCGTATCTGGCCGAGCGCGGAGTCGTTCTCGGCCGCTGACCCGACGCGACCGGTTTCGGCGGTCGGCGTTCGGCGTCGGTAGGGCGCGTTCGGCGTCGGCGTGGCGCCGGCGCCTCATCCGCGGAGCGGGGCACGGTGCGCGGCCCACGTCTTGCCATTGCGTGACATTTGTATTTTACTAGGTGACAGACCAAGCATCGAAGGAGCAGCACCGTGGCCGAGTCATCCACCCGCACCGTGGAACGCGCCCTCAGCCTGCTCGCCGTGATCTGCGATGGGGACGGCCTCACCCTGTCCGCGAGTTCCCGCGCCGTCGACCTCTCGCCGAGCACCGCGCTTCGCCTGTTGCGCACCCTCGAGACGAGCGGGTTTGTTCGGAAGGACGATGACGGCGGCTACCGGCCGGGCAGCCGTTTGATCCAACTCGGCGCACAGTCCCTGAGCAACGAGTCCCTCGCCCCGCTCTGTCGCCCGGTGATGGAAGACCTCGTCGCCGCGACCGGCGAATCCGTCTACCTGAGTGTCGAAGGCCACGCCCACACCGCGTTGTACCTCGCCATCGTCGAGGGCACGCACTCGGTCCGGCACGCCAGCTGGGTCGGCCGAACGGTTCCGCTCGACCAGTCGGCCTCCGGCCAGGTGCTGGCCGGCCGGACGCCCGCCGAGGGCTATGTCGTCGTTGAACGCGGCGTCGAAACCGATGTCACCGCAATCGCCGCCCCGATCCGCTCCGCCGATCGCGTCGTGGCCGCCCTCAGCCTGGTCATCCCGAGCTACCGGGTCGCCCCCGCCGATATCGAACGCTACGGCCCCCTGCTCGTCACCGCGGCCGCCCGCGTATCCGCCGGCCTCGGCGCATCCACCCCCATCCCCGCCCCCGCCCCACCCGCCGAACTGTGAGTTTGGCACCTTCATTGGGCCAACGAAGGTGCCAAACTCACAGTTCGGCGGACTGAAAACCCCAAGGAGACACCGATGTCTGAATCCCGCCCCGTACGCGCCGCCCGCGGAACCGAGCTGACCGCGAAGAGCTGGCAGACCGAGGGTGCGCTGCGGATGCTGATGAACAACCTCGACCCCGAGGTCGCCGAGCACCCGGAGAACCTCGTCGTCTATGGCGGAACGGGCAAGGCCGCCCGGAACTGGGAGGCCTACGACGCCATCGTGCGCACCCTCACCACACTGGAGAAGGACGAGACCCTGCTCGTGCAGTCCGGCAAGCCGGTGGGCGTGTTCCGCACCAACGAGTGGGCGCCTCGGGTGCTCATCGCCAATTCCAACCTCGTGGGCGACTGGGCCACCTGGCCGGAGTTCCGCCGGCTCGAGGCCCTCGGCCTGACGATGTACGGCCAGATGACGGCCGGCTCCTGGATCTACATCGGCACCCAGGGCATCCTGCAGGGCACCTACGAGACGTTCGCCGCCGTCGCCGCCAAACGGTTCGGTGGAACGCTGGCCGGCACCCTCACCCTCACCGGCGGCGCCGGCGGCATGGGCGGCGCGCAGCCGCTCGCCGTCACGATGAACGAGGGCGCCGTGCTGATCGTCGACGTCGACGAGTCCCGGCTGCAGCGCCGCGTCGACCACGGGTACCTCGACGAACTGGCCACCGACCAGGGCGACGCCATCGCCCGGGTGCTCGCCGCCAAGTCCGAGAAGCGAGCCCTCTCGGTCGGCCTGGTCGGCAACGCCGCGACCGTGTTCCCCGAGCTGCTCGCCCGCAAGGTTCCGATCGACATCGTCACCGACCAGACCAGCGCGCACGACCCGCTCTCCTACCTGCCGGAGGGCGTCAGCGTGGAGGAATGGCACAGCTACGCGGCCGCCCAGCCCGAGGAGTTCACCGAGCGGGCACGGGCATCCATGGCGAAGCAGGTGAAGGCCATGGTCGAGTTCCAGGATGCCGGCGCCGAGGTCTTCGACTATGGCAACTCGATCCGCGCCGAGGCCGAACTCGGCGGCTACGACCGCGCGTTCGCGTTCCCCGGGTTCGTGCCCGCGTACATCCGCCCGCTCTTCGCCGAGGGCAAGGGGCCGTTCCGCTGGGTGGCGCTGTCGGGCGACCCGGCCGACATCGCGGCCACCGACAAGGCCATCGTCGAACTGTTCCCGGAGGACGAGCACCTGCGCCGGTGGATCACGAAGGCGCGGGAGTTGGTGCACTTCGAGGGCCTGCCGGCCCGGATCTGCTGGCTCGGCTACAAGGAACGCCACCTCGCCGGGCTCAAGTTCAACGAGATGGTCGCCTCGGGCGAGCTCAGCGCACCGATCGTGATCGGCCGCGACCACCTCGACTCCGGCTCGGTCGCCTCGCCGTACCGGGAGACCGAGGGCATGAAGGACGGCTCCGACGCGATCGCCGACTGGCCGCTGCTGAACGCCCTGCTGAACACCGCGTCGGGCGCCACCTGGGTCTCGATCCACCACGGCGGCGGCGTCGGCATCGGCCGCAGCATCCACGCCGGCCAGGTCATCGTCGCCGACGGCACCGCGCTGGCCGCCGAGAAGATCGAGCGCGTGCTCACCAACGACCCCGGCACCGGCGTGATGCGCCACGTCGACGCCGGCTACGGGCGAGCCGAAGAGGTCGCCAGGGAACGGGGCCTCCGCGTGCCGATGATGGAGTCCTGATGACCACGCCGGCTCGTTTCCCTCGTGAGGGGTCGCATATCGACGTTCCCGGGGCCAACGAAGGTCGATATGCGACCCCTCACGGGATTAAGGCGGTCCACCGATGAGCGAGCTCCTCGCGGACGGCATGCTGGCCGGCCTCGACGAGATCGCCGGGACCGGCCGGGATGCCCGCCGCGGCGGCTACTCCCGGCACGTCTGGCAGGCCGCCGAGCTCGAACTGCGCGCCTGGTTCGTCGAACGCGCCGGGCGCATCGGGCTCGATGTCGAGACTGACCGCAACGGCAACATCTGGGCCTGGTGGGGAACTCCCGGCCCGGATGCCGTCGTCACCGGCAGCCACCTCGACTCCGTCCCCGGCGGCGGCGCCTACGACGGCCCGCTCGGCGTCGTGTCGGCGCTCGACGCCATCGCCCGGCTGCAGGCGGCCGGCTTCACGCCGTCGCGCCCCTGCGCCATCCTCGTCTTCGCGGAGGAGGAGGGGTCCCGGTTCGGCATCGCCTGCCTCGGCTCGAGGCTCATGACCGGGGCGCTGGGCGCAGACCGCGCCCGGGCCCTCGTCGACGCCGACGGGGTGACGCTCGCCGAGGCAGCCGTTCGCGCCGGACTCGACCCCGCGCACCTCGGAACCGACCGGGAGGCCCTGGAGCGGATCGGCCTGTTCGTCGAACTGCACGTCGAGCAGGGCCGCGGCCTGATCGACCTCGGGCAGCCCGTGGCCGTGGCCTCGTCGATCCTCGCCCACGGCCGCTGGCGCCTCACCGTGACCGGCCAGGGCAACCACGCCGGCGCCACCCTGATGGCCGACCGGCGCGACCCGATGGTGGCGGCCGCCCGCGCCGTGCTCGCGGTGCAGGACGCGGCCTCGGCTCGCCCGGGCACGCGCGCCACCGTCGGCCGGATGAACATCGTCCCCGGCGGCACGAACGTGATCGCGTCGAGCGTGCAGGCCTGGCTTGACGCCCGGGCCGAGACCGACGAGGAGACCCGCGCGCTGCTGGGCGAGATCACCGCCTTGGTCGACGAGGCCGTGGCGGAAAACGGATGCTCCGTCGCCGTTGTCGAGGAATCCTGGGCCGGCTCGGTGCACTTCGACCCCGAGCTGCGCGACCGGTTCAGTGCGGCGCTCGGCGGCGTGCCCGCCCTGCCGACCGGGGCCGGCCACGACGCCGGGGTGCTCGCGGCGAGCGTGCCGAGCGCGATGCTCTTCGTGCGGAACCCCACCGGCATCTCGCACTCGCCGGAGGAGTTCGCCACGGCCGACGACTGCGTCGCCGGCGTCGAGGCGCTCGAGAAGCTGCTGCGGACGCTGCTGTGAGCGGGGCGGGCGCGAGCGGCGCAGGTGCGAGCGGCGCGGCTGGAAGCGGCGCGGCGAGCCCTTCGCCGCGTGACGCGACCGGCGCGCCGGAGCCGGTCGCCTATTGGTGCGAGACCCTGCTCGTCGACGGCGTGCCGACGCCCGGTGTCCGCCTCGAGGTCGGCGCCAACGGACGCTTGTCCGGCGTCACGGGCGGCGCCGAGCCGCTGCCGGGTGACGTGCGCCTCGGCACCGTGCTGCCGGGCATGGCCAACGCGCATTCGCATGCGTTCCACCGCGCGCTCCGCGGCCGCACCCACGCGGACGGGGGCGACTTCTGGCAGTGGCGGGAGGCGATGTACCTCGCCGCCGGCCGGCTCGACCCCGACCGGTACTACGCGCTCGCCCGAGCCGTGTTCGCCGAGATGCTGGTCAGCGGCTGGACCGCGGTCGGCGAGTTCCACTACGTGCACCACCGCCCGGACGGCTCCCGGTACCCGCGCAAGCACGCCATGGAGCTCGCGCTGGCGGCGGCGGCGCGCGATGTGGGCATCCGTCTCGTGCTGCTCGACACCGTCTACCTGGCCGGCGGCATCGGGCACCCGCTCGCGCCGGAGCAGCGTGCCTTCGACGACGGTTCGGCGGCGGGCTGGCTGGAACGCTGGAACGCCCTGGGCGAGGCCCTCGGCGCGGATCCGGACGCCCGGGTCAGCCTCGGCGCGGCAATCCACTCCGTGAGGGCCGTACCGCCGGACGCGATTCGGCAGGTGCTGGCCGGCCTGCCTCCGGCGGTGCCGCTGCACATCCACCTCTCCGAGCAGCCGCAGGAAAACGCGGACTGCCTGACCGAATACGGCCGGACCCCGGCCGGCGTGCTCGCCGGCCTCGGCGCGCTCACGCCGCGGCTGAGTGTCGTGCACGCCACCCACCTCAGCGACGAGGACGTGACGCTGATCGGGGCCGCCGGCGCGACTGTCGTGATGTGCCCGACCACGGAGGCCGACCTCGGCGACGGGATCGGCCCGGCGCGCCGTCTCAGCGATGCCGGCGCGCCGATCGCCCTCGGTTCCGACCAGAACGCCGTCGTCGACCCGATGCTCGAGATGCGCGGCCTCGAGGCCGGCGAACGGCTGGCCTCCGGCGAGCGCGGACGGTTCGACCCGGCCTCCCTCCTGGCCGCCGCGTCGACCAACGGCTACGCCTCCCTCGGGCTCGGCGAGAACCGGCTGCGCCCGGGCGACCTGTGCGACCTCGTCGAGCTGTCGACGCGGAGCGTCCGCACCGTCGGGTCGGCGCCGGCCCAGCTTCCGCTCACCGCGACGGCATCCGACGTGCTGCGGGTGATCGTGCACGGCGTGATCGTCGCCGACTCCGGGCGGCTCGTGCCCGCCGATCTCGTCTCCGCCGACGGCGCGGCCGACCGGTTGCCGGAGACACTGCTGCGGGAGGCCCTCGCCGCCCTCGAAACAGCCCTGCCCACCCGTGACGCAGCACTGCCCACGCATGACGCCACCTCGGGAGACACCGCATGACCACCGAATTGATCACCGGCATCCGCGAGTTGACCACCCAGGCCGATGACGGAGCGCGCCTGCGGGGTGCCGCGCTGGTCATCGAGGGTGGGCGGATCGCCTGGATGGGCCCGGCGGCCGAGGCGCCGGCGGCCGATCGACGCACGGATGTCGGCGGTCGCGCCGCACTCCCCGGCTGGGTGGACACGCACACCCACCTCGTCTTCGCGGGCGACCGGGCGGCGGAGTTCGAGGCCCGGATGGCCGGGCAGCGCTACGAGGCCGGCGGGATCAACACCACGGTGCAGGCGACGCGCGCGGCGACCGAGGAACAGCTGATCGGCAACGCGGCGCGGCTGCGCCGGGAGGCCGAAGCGCAGGGCACCACGTTCCTCGAGACCAAGACCGGCTACGGCCTCGACCTCGAGAGCGAAACCCGCTCGGCGAGCGCCGCGGCGGCCGTGGCCGACGTCGTCAGCTACCTCGGCGCGCACGTCGTGCCGCAGGGCGTCGACCGGCGCGACTACCTCGACCTCGTGACCGGCCCGATGCTCGCGGCGGTCGCCCCCTTCGTGCAGTACATCGACGCGTTCTGCGAGGCGGGCGCCTTCGACGTGGAGGAGACCCGCGAGGTGCTGCTCGCCGGCCGCGCCGCCGGCCTCGGCCTGCGCGTGCACGGCAACCAGCTCGGTTTCAGCGGCGGGGTGCGGCTCGCGGTCGAGCTGGGCGCTGCGAGCGTCGACCACTGCAACCACCTGGAGGCCGCGGACATCGACGCGCTGGCGTCGTCGTCGACGGTGGCGACGCTGCTCCCCGCCTGCGACCTGTCCACGCGCGAACCGTTCCCGCCGGCCCGGCGGCTGCTCGACGCCGGCGCGAGCATCGCCCTGGCCACCAACTGCAACCCCGGCACGTCGTACACGACATCAATGCCCTACTGCGTGGCGACGGCGGTGCTGCAGATGGGGCTGACGATCGAGGAGGCCGTCTGTGCCGCGACCCGCGGGGCCGCCCGGGCAGTGGGCCGCGAGCACGGGACGGATGCGGTGGGGTCGCTCCGCGTGGGCGGCCTGGCCGACCTGCAGGTGCTCGACGCGCCATCCGTTGCCCACCTCGCTTACCGCCCGGGGGTGCCCCTGACGGCTGCGGTGTGGCGGCGGGGAGTGCGCCTCGAGTTCGGGCACCGGGGTGTCTGAGCCGTCCGCGGTGCGGGTGCTGACCGCGGCCAGCCGAGTCGCCGAGCCGTGGCGGAACGGCGGAGGCGTGACCAGCGAGGTGGCGGCGCGCCCGCTCGGGGGCGGCCCGGCCGGGTTCGACTGGCGGCTGAGCATCGCGACCATCGCCGGGGACAACCCGTTCTCCGGCTACCCGGGCGTCGACCGGATGTTGATGGCCATCTCGCCACAGGGGCTCGACCTGGTCGACGGGGGCGTCCCTGTGCACCTCGGGCAATTCGACGTGCACCGGTTCCCGGGCGAGAACGAGGTGGCTGCCGTTGCGGTGACCTCGCCGACGCTCGACCGCAACCTCATGACCAGGCGTGGCCGGTGCGCCGGGTCGCTGCGTTCGGTGCACTTCTCCGGGCTCTGGACGGTGGAGGCCGGAGACGGGGAAGACCTCGCGCTCGTGGTTTTGGACGGGATCCTCCGCCTGGGCGAGCGCACGCTGACCGCGCTGGATGCCGTGCTGCTCGAGCACGCCGGGCGGGCCCAGCTCGAGGGAACCGCGCGCGTTGCCCTGGCCCGGGTGGCGCGCATCCGTCACTGACCTCCTCCGCCGAGATTGACGGTTCCGGTCGAGTTGCCCCGGCACACCAGTCAAACTCGACCGGAACAGGCAAAGTCGGCGCCCAACCCGAGCCGGTCAGACCAGTGACTCCGCCCCACCGGCGAGACCGTCCGCCTGCCCGCGCAGGTAGCCGGCGAACCCGTCCGGCGCGCGCCCGTCGAGCCGCCCCGAGGTCAGCACCGGGATGAGCGCGGTGCGGATCTCGCTCACCCGGCGTGCACGCAGGGCCGAGACCAGCGACACGTCCTCGTGCCGCTCGATGCAGGCGAACTCGCCGGCCTGGCGGTATCGATCGGCGCGCACGCCGAGGTTGGCACCGTGAATGTGCGGATGCCCCTCCGAAAGCCGGTGCTGCGCGGCCCACCGGTCCCGGGCCGCCTCCGGCAGGCAGTCGTCGGGCTCCACCGTTCCGAGCACGAGGTCCACGTCGTTGCGGGCGAACGCCAGCTGGGCCGTCAGCCAGTTGGGCGGCACCGCTGAGTCGGCATCCGTCGTCGCTATCCAGGTGCTGCCGGTGAAGTGAGCGGGCGTCGGCAGAAGATGCCGCACCCCGGCCCGGCGGGCGGCGCCGACGATCCCGCGGTCGGTGTGGAGGCGGGCGAAGTCGGGCCAGCCCGCGGCGACCCTGGCGGTCTGGTCAGTGCAGCGATCCAGCACGATGACGACGGACACCATCGGTGGGGTCAGATCACGCACGGCGTGCACCTCGGCGATCGCCGCGGTCATCGCGTCGAGGCAGCGCGGCAGGAGCTCCTCCTCGTTCCGGGCGGGAATCACGACGACCAGCTCGTCGATCGGTCCCCGGCCGGTCATGGGGCGAGTCCTTCCCGCTGGGCGACGGAGCGCGCCGGCGCAGGTTCGAACACCTCGAGCAGGAAGTCCCGTTCCCGGTGCGCCACGGTGCGTTCCAGCCCCTCCAGTCGCCCCAGCTCCTCGTGCACCCGGTCGCCGGTCAGCGGATATTCCCCCACCGGATGCCGCCAGTGGCAGGCGAGGAGCACGCCGTCGGGCGCGAGTCCGGCGCGGCACCGCTCGAGCAGGTCCCGCAGCTCGGCCGGTGAGAAGTAGTAACCGACCTCGGACAGCACGATCAGGTCGAAGCTCCCCTCCGGCCACTCGCCCGGGAGCGTGCGCCTCGTGAACGTGACGCCGGGGCGACCGGCAAGCCGGGCGCGGGCGGTCCGGAGCGGTTGTTCGGCGATGTCCACGGCGTCCACGGTGGTGCAGCGGTCGGCGAGCTCGGCGGTGAGAACTCCGATCGAGCAGCCCAGTTCGAGCGCCGCGGTGAAGCGTTCGCGGGGCAGCGCCGCCAGGGTGAGTGCCCGCTTGCGCTTCTCGTACCACCGCGTTTCGAAGCCCCACGGATCGGTTTCGCCGGCATAGAACTCGTCGAAGAACGGTTCGGCCAGGCTCTCGGCCGGCCGCGCCTCGGGCTCCGCGGTCTCGGGCTCCGTGGCCTCGAGGAACGTCTCGTAGCCCCTGCTGAAGTGCTGGCCGAAGGCCGGCTGGATGATCGCCTCGTCGCCGGCCCGCTCCGACAGGGGTTCCACCTGGCTGCGGTGCAGCTGCATGGCCCGGGACTTCCGCTCCCGATCTTGCGGCTCCAGCTCGAGGGTGCGGAGCGCCGTCACCGGCCACACCGGGTCGCCGGGCGTGGACCAGTGCCACGCCCAGATCGGGTACTCGAACACTCGTGCGGGAGCACCCAGGGCGGCAGCGAGGCGGTTTGCGGCATGGGCGGCCGCGCCGGCGGCGGCGTGATCCGGATGCCCGTCCGCCTGCCACGGGGCCACGATCCAGGCGCCGGGTCCTCCCGGTCCGAGTTCCGCCGCCACCGCGCGCGCCGCCTCTTCGCCGTGCTCGGCGAGAGCGCCGTCGGGCAGGTCGAGCAGGCACAGGCGGGCCCTGGGGGCGAGCGCCGCCACCGCGGACGCGACCTCGCGTCGGCGCAGGGCGGAGAGGCGTTTCCTGGAGTGGGTCGTCGAGCCGGGATGGGAGGCCTCCCCGTTGCTGAGCACGACCACGGTGATCGGCACTCCGGCCCGTGCGGCCCGCGCGATCAGGCCGCCCGCACCGAGGGTCTCGTCATCGGGGTGCGCGGCCACGACCACGAGCCTCTGGAGGTCGTCTATCGGGAGGTCCTCGGCCGAAGCACCGCGGCCCGCAGCCCAGACGGCCTCGGCGGTGCCGACATCCTGATGGCCAAAGGTCACCATGGCGCAGGGGCGTTCGTCAGGAGCATCCGTCCGAGCGCAGCGTCGTCGCGTTCGGCGTGGTGCTGGCGAACGTACAGCTGCAGGTCGGCGACGCGCTGCGCGTGCCGGGCGTCGAGGGCGAGGGGCGCCGGCCCGAGCGCGTGGCCCGTGCGGGCGATCACCTCGTCGACCGTGCGGGCCACGAGGCCGCGCACCCGGGCGGCGAGGATGGCGCCGTCCACGCCGGCGGCCGTTCCGGCGTCGATCGCTGTCGCCGCGGCGGCCAGCGAGCCGCCGGCGGCGCTCAGGAGCACATCGAGCGCGCCCAGGTGCGCGAGCGCGATCTGGTCGGGTTCGCGTTCGCGGGCCGCCGCGAAGACACGGCGCGCGACCCCGACCGCGCCGCCCCACCAGCAGGCCGCGACCCCGATTCCGCCCCAGGCGAATCCGGGCCGGCGCAGGTACCACTCGTCGTCCCCGACCGGGACGGCCGGCAGATCCCGGAAATCGACCGGACCGCTCGGCACGGCCGGGAGCCCGCGGGCCACCCAGGTGCCCTCGTGCACGACGACCCCAGGGTGGGCGAGGTCGACCGCGAACAGCCGCCGGCTCGTCTCGGAGGTGTGGGCCGTCACCAGCGCGTGGCTGAGCGACCCGGCGAGGGAGCACCACGGTTTCGTGCCGTCGATCAGCCAGCGGCCGCCGTCGGCCTGGCGAGCCGTGAGCCGGGCTCCGCGGGCCTCGGCGGCGAAGACTCCCCAGGTGCCCCCTCCCGCCGGCGCCCCCGGGAGGCCGGCGGGGTCGACGCCCGCCTGGCCCAGGATGGACAGCGCGTCCAGGTGCGCCTCGGCCACCCGAGCCGCCGTGAGGTCCGCGGCCGCGAGGGTGGCGAGGGCTTCGAAGAGCTGCCGCGTGTTGCCGTCACCCGGGCCGGCAACGGATGCGCCCAGGCGCCGAGCGAGGGCCAGCGCCCGCCCGGCGTCACCGTCCACGGAGGAGGCGGCCGCGGCCAGCTCTCCCAGGCGTGCGTGCTCCGTGCTGTCTCGGCGCTTCGTGCGGTCTCCCGACCCGGATCGGTCTCCCGTCCCGGTCAGCCACACCGGCGCGCGATCCTGCTCGTCAGTCATCCCTGCCCTCTGTCAGTTTCGGCCTCGGGCTTCCGGTGTGCGCCCGCTCAGGCCTTGCCGGCCGGCCGGGTTGGGGCCTTCGCGGTGGACTTCCGCGGCGAACGGTTCTCGGCGCTGACCATCCAGGCGTACTGCTCGAGCTTCTCGATGATGCCGTGCAGGATGTCGGCGCTGGTGGGGTCTTCCTCGTCGATCGCGTCGTGCACGGCACGGATGTTGTCGACCGTCGCGTCCAGGCGCTCGGTGATCAGGCCGACGGCGTCGGCCGTGTCGACTTCGCCGGCGGGGAACTTCGGCAGGTGTGTGTCTTTTGTGACCGTCTCGCTGCGTCCGTCGGGCAGGGCGTCGAGGGCGCGCATCCGCTCGGCCAGCTCGTCGGAGAAGATCCGCGCGTCGGCGATGATCTCATCGAGCTGCAGGTGCAGGTCACGGAAGTTCTTTCCCACGATGCTCCAGTGGGCCTGCTTGCCCTGGACGTGCAGTTCGATCAGATCGACCAGGACAGATTGCATGTTGGAACCGAGTTCTGCGGATGCCTTCATTGGTGGTGCCCCTCTCGCTCGTTGGAACGGGGTAGACCGTACGCCGGCCATTGCCCCCGCCTGCTGTTCTGAGAAAAACCATAGCAGGGGGCAATGCTCGCTCGCCTAGACGGTTGGCACGGCCTCAACGCCGGCAACGCGGCGGGCCAGGCGCTCGGCCCGGCGCTCGCGTCGACCCTCGACGACGTAGTACAACACCGGCAGAACCACGAGGGTGAGCAGCGTCGACGAGACGAGTCCGCCGATCACGACGACCGCGAGAGGCTGCGAAATGAAGCCGCCCTGCCCGGTGAGTCCGGCCGCCATCGGCAGCAGCGCGAAGATCGTGGCGAGCGCCGTCATCAGGATCGGGCGAAGACGCCGTGAGGCGCCGTAGATGAGCGCCTCGCGCACCGAGAGCCCCCTCCGGCGGTACTGGTTCACGAGGTCGATCAGCACGATCGCGTTCGTGACCACGATTCCGATCAACATCAGCACGCCGATCAGCGACGGAACGCCGAGCGGGATGCCGGTGATGACCTGCAGGGCGATCGCTCCGGTCGCCGCGAACGGCACCGAGACGAGCAGCAGCAGCGGCTGCAACAGCGACCGGAAGGTGGCCACCATGACGACGTAGACGATCAGGATGGCCGCGAGCATGGCCAGGCCCAGCTGCTGGAAGGCCTCGGTCTGGTCGGCGGTCACGCCGCCGAGCGTCGCGGTGGCGCCGGTCGGCAGCTCGGTGTCCTCGAGCACGGTGGCCATCCGGGCGTTGGCCGTGCCGAGGTCGTCGCTGTCCGGCGTGGCCGAAACCGTCGCCGTGCGGAGGCCCTTCGTGGTTGTGATCGTCGACGGCCCGTCGACCTGTTCGACTGTCGCGAGCGTGTCGAGCGCCACCGGGCCGAACGCCGTGGGGATCGGCAGGGCGGCGAGCTCGGCCGTTGTTGCGGGCGAGGCCGCCGCCTGGAGGTAGACCGACAGGTTCGATTCGTCGATCACGATCGACCCGATCGCGCTCGGCTGCATCGCCTGTCCGACGAGGGTGCCCAGGGCGAGCTCGCTCAGCCCGGCGCGGGCGGCGGCATCCCGGTCCACGGTGACGGCGATGTACGGGCGCGAGGCGGCGAGGTTGCTGGTGCTCTGCTTGATCGCGTCGAGGTCCTGCACTCCGGCCAGGATCGCATCCGTCGCCGTCTTCAGGTCAGCGCCGGTGGCGGCCGTGACCTGCACGTCGATGTCGGATGATCCGCCGAAGCCGCCCGCGGACGCCACCGAGATCTCGCCGATGTCGTCCAGCTTCGCCAGCTCCTGCCGGACCTCGTCCTGCACCTCGTCGGGGTCGGCCGTGTCATCGGTCGTGATCGAGTAGGTCACCGCATTCGAGGTGGAGCCGCCGCGGAAGGCCGCCTCGGCACTGCTGCCGCCGATCGAGAGCTGCACGATTTCAATGCCCTCGACCTCCTGGAGCGTGCCTTCGACGACGGCGGCGGCCTCGTCCTGAGCGGCAAGGCTCGTGCCGACGGGCAGGGTCTGGATGACCCGGAAGGTGGTCTGCCCGGTCGAGCCGAGGAAGTTCACCTTCATCAGCGGGAGCAGGGCGACCGTGCCGCCGAGCACGAGCACCGCGAGGAGGAGGGTGGCGACGGCATGCTTGAGGGTCCAGCGGATGACCGGCAGGTAGCTCTTCTGCAGTCGGCTCGGGTGCTCGAGCGACTCGATGGCCGTGGCTGCGGCCTCGGCCCTGGTCGCCGTCGCTGTCGCTGTCGCTGTCGCGGTGATCGAGCTTGGCGCGATCCCGGTCTCGACGGGCTCTACCACCGTCTGCTCGACCTCCGGCGCCGCCGCGGCCGCCGGCTTGGGCGGCTTGAGGAACCAGAACGCAAGCACCGGCACGATCGTCAGTGACACGAGCAGCGAGGCGAGCAGGGCGAGGGACACCGTGAGGGCGAACGGCCGGAACAGCTCCCCGGTCGAGCCGCCGACGAACGCGATCGGCAGGAAAACCGTGACCGTAGTTACGGTCGACGCGGTGATGGCGCCCGCGACCTCCTTCACCGCCCGCACGATTGTCGCCGCGCGATCCGGGCCTGCGACGAGGTTGCGCATGATGTTCTCGATCACGACGATCGAGTCGTCGACCACGCGACCGATGGCAATCGTGAGCGCGCCGAGCGTGAGGATGTTGAGCGAGTAGCCCACCGCCTGCAGCCCGATGAAGGTGATGAGCACCGAGGTCGGGATGGAGATCGCCGTGACCAGGGTGGCCCGCACCGAGAGCAGGAAGACCAGGATCACGAGCACGGCGAAGAGGAGGCCGAGCATTCCCTCCTGGGTCAGCGAGTCGATCGACTCCTGGATGAACGGGGCCTGGTCGAACACGACCGTGAAGGTTGTGCCGGCGACGGCCGCCTCCAGGGTGGGGAGCAGGGCGCGCACGGCCTCCGAAACATCGACGGTGTTCGCGGCCGGCACCTTGGTCACCGAGATCGTCAGCGCCGGTTCGCCGTTCACCCGGGAGATGCTCGTCTCCGGGTTCGCGGCCAGCTCGACCGTGGCCACGTCGCCGATCGTCCTGCGTAAGGCGTCGCCCTTCAGGCCGGACAGGATCGGCAGCGCCGCAATGTCTTCGGCGGAGCCGAGTTTCGTGCCGGTCTGCACGGAGAGGGTCTTGTCGCCCTCGGTGATCGCTCCGGCAGGCAGGAGCGATCCGTTCTGGGCAAGTGCCTGCGTGATCGCCTGGCTGGTGAGTCCCCGGGCGGCGAGGGCCGCGTCATCCGGCGTGATGTTCACGCGCTGGCCGACGTCGCCCACCAGCGCCGCGTCGCGCACGCCCTCCACGTCGCGGATGTCGCCCAGCACGCTGCGCCGGAGATCGTCGGCCAGCGTCTCGGCATCGCCGCCCGAAACGGCCACGGACAGGACCGGGAAGTCGTCGATGCTGCCGCTGAGCACCTGCGGGTCGATGTTCTCCGGGAGGGTGGACTTGATCCGGTTGATGGCCTGGCTGATCTTCGATTCGGCCTTGACCAGGTCGGTGCCGTAGGTGAAGGTCGCGCTGATCAGGGACGAGTTCGTGCTGCTCGTCGTCGAGGTGGATTCGAGACCGGCAATGCCCTGGATGGCGGTCTCGATCGGTGTCGACACGTCGTCGTTGACGACCTCGGGCGAGGCGCCGGGGTAGCTCGTCGTGATGAGCAGCTGCGGAAGCTGCAGGGACGGGATCAGCTCTTGCTTGAGGCTGGTCAGGGCGAGGCTGCCGAAAACAGCAGCGACGATCGTGACCAGCGCAATGAGCGCCCGATTTTTCATACTCAATACGGCGAGAATATGCACCCGCCCAGTATCTCATTGCAGTCCGTGCAGAATCTCGAATCCCGCGTCCTCTCCCGCGCCGGCGGACTGTTGCGGCCGGTCGCGCGGGCGTAGTGTCGACCGAACAAGCCCGCATCTACGAGGAGGAACCATGACTGTCGCCCGCGTGACCACCCTGAGTGTCCGGTCTGACACGTCGTTCGAGGACGCCGTTTCGGAGGGGATCTCCCGCGCCCACAAGACCCTGCGCGGCATCTCCGGCGCCTGGGTCAAGGAGCAGAAGGTCGTCGTCGAGGGCGGCGCGATCACGGCGTGGGACGTCGTGATCGAAGTGACGTTCGTGCTGGACGACTAGCCGGGCCGGCCCCTGAGGGGTCGCAAATCGACCTTCAACCGGCCCGGGAAGGTCGATTTGCGACCCCTCAGGGCGGGCGCGGCCGAAACGCTAGACGACATCGGCGAGGTAGCCGGTGTCGGTCACCGGATGCCGCAGCAGCGAATCCCACGCGAGCCCGAGCGCGTCGACGGCGCGGTCCATCTCCTCGGGGCTGTAGCAGAACGGGAGCCGCAGGAACCGCTCGAAGGCTCCGTCGATGCCGAACTGCGGACCGGCGGGCACGAGGAGGCCGTAGGTGCGCGCGGCGAGCGCGAGCTGGGAGCTGACCGGGATGCCCAGGTTCACCCACGCGGTGATCCCGCCGTCGACGTGCGGTACGTGCCAGTCCGGGAACCGGTCGGCCACCAGCCCCTCCAGGTGGTCCCGGCCGCTGCGGAGTTCGTCGGACCGCAAGGCGAGGATGGCGGGCAGGTCGGACAGGATGCGCGCCACGATGAGCTGCTCGAGAATCGGGGTGCCGAGGTCGTTCGCGGCCCGGGCCGAGACGAGTTTGCGGATGAGAGAGCGGTCCGCGCGGATCCAGCCGATCCGCAGGCCACCCCAGACGGTCTTGCCGACCGAGCCGACCGACACGGCGGTCCCCGACCGCACGGACTCGGCGTAGGCGGCGAACGGCAGGAAATCGCCCACCCGGTCGATGTTGAGTTCGGCGATCGTCTCGTCGGCGATGAGCACGGTACCCGCCCGAGCCGCGGCGGCGAGCACCCGCTCCCGCTGGTCGACGGGCATGCTCCGCCCGGTCGGGTTGTGGAAGTCGGGCATCAGGTAGCCGAGCACGGGGTTGCTGCGCTGCAGGGTCTGCAGGAGCGCGGTTTCGTCCCAGCCGCCGGCCGCGGCATCCTCGCCCGGCCCGGCTGCCGAGACGCCGACCGGCACCAGGCGCGCCCCCGCCCCTCGCAGCGCCTCGTAGGCGTGCGGGTAGCTCGGCATCTCAATCAGCGCGCGATCGCCCCGGCCGATCAACACGCGGGCCAGCAGGGCGATCGCGTGCTGCGCGCCCAGGGTGACCATGATCTGCTCGGGGTCGGTCGGCAGCCCGCGGGCCGCATAGCGGTCGGCGATCGCGGCGCGCAGCTCGGGGATCCCCACCGGGTCGAAGCCCGAGTCACCGAGGTGGCCCGCCAGCTCGGGGGCGGCGAGCGCGGCGATGTCCGCGAGGCCGGGCAGGGCCGGCATCGTGGCCTTGCTGAAGTCGAGGATGCCGCCCAGGGGGTCGTCCGCCCGCGCCGGCGCCGCGCCGGGCAGCCGCACCCTGCTACCCGAGCCGCGCACGCTGACCAGGGCGCCGGCGTCGCGCAGCTCCCGGTATGCGGCGGTCACGGTCGTACGGCTGAGCCCGAGTCGTGCGCTGAGGTCGCGCTCGGCAGGCAGGCGGGTGTCGGTCGGGATGCGCCCGTCGAGGGTGAGCAGGCGGATGCGGTCGGCCAGGGCGAGGTAGGCGCTCGCCCCGCTGCGCCACTCGCCGAGGAGCGCCTCGAGCGACCGGGCACTCACCTGGTTCACCGCCATGGGGCCACTGTAGTGAGATTGGCTACTTGATAACAGACCAATAGTGCAATTGGATTGGTTTTCATGACCCGGCGCATCGCGCAACTCCTTATTGGCCTTTTCCTCTACGGGATCGGCATCGCGCTCATCGTGCGCGGGGCGATCGGCGTCGCCCCGTGGGACGTACTCACCCAGGGCATCGACCGGCACACCCACCTCGGCTTTGGCCTGATCACGATCCTCACCAGCGGCATCGTGCTGCTGTTCTGGATCCCGCTTCGGCAGAAGCCGGGCATCGGCACCGTGCTGAACGCTCTCCTGGTCGGCCCCGCCGCGGATCTCGGCCTCCGGCTGATCCCCGAGGGCCTGGACCTCTGGGCCCGGATCCTGCTCTTCGCGGCCGGCCTGCTCGTGCTCGCCGCGGCGACCGGACTCTACATCGGCGCCCACTTCGGCCCCGGCCCGCGCGACGGCCTGATGACCGGCCTGCACAAGCGCACCGGCTGGAAGATCTGGATCGGGCGCACCGGGATCGAGGTGGTCGTGCTCGGGATCGGCTGGGCGCTCGGCGGGAACGTGGGCATCGGCACCGTGCTCTTCGCCGTGCTGATCGGGCCGCTCTGCCACTGGACCATCCCGTTCTTCGCGATCCGGCGCCCGGCGGAGGCCGCCCTGCCGGCCTCGCCGGTTCCGGTGGCCGTGCCCGCCCGGTGATCGAGCCCGCCGGCGATTTGCCCCAGATTGTTGAACAATCACCGGAAATGGTGCATCCTTAGGAAAACTTCTTGAGGAAGGCGGATGACGGTGTCCACCATTGATTTGAACAGCGACGTCGGAGAATCCTTCGGCAACTGGACCTTCGGCGATGACGAGGCGATCATCGCCTCGGTGTCCAGCGTCAACGTCGCCTGCGCCTTCCACGCCGGGGATCCGAGCACAATCCGCGCCACCTGCGCGGCCGCCGCCCTGGCCGGCGTCACGGTCGGCGCGCATCCGGGCTACCGCGACCTGGCCGGTTTCGGCCGCCGGTTCATCGACATGGCCCCCGACCACCTCACCGACGAAATCATCTACCAGATCGGCGCCCTCGAGTCGCTGGCCCGGGTCGCCGGAACCACGGTCAGCTACGTCAAGCCGCACGGCGCCCTCTACAACACGATCGTGCACCACCCCGAGCAGGCCAGGGCCGTCGTGGATGCCATCGTGTCGGTCGATCCGAGCCTGCCGGTGATGGTGCTCCCGAACTCCGAGATCGAGCGTGCGGCCCGGGCCGCCGGGCTCCGCACCGTCTCCGAGGCGTTCGCCGACCGCGCCTACAACGCCGACGGGACCCTCGTCGCCCGGACCCGGCCGGGGGCGGTGCTGCGCGACATCGGCGAGGTCACCGACCACGTGCTCCGCCTGGCCGTCGACCGCCAGATCCGCGCCATCGACGGCACGATCATCGACGTCCGGGCCGAGAGCATCTGCCTGCACGGCGACACCCCCGGCGCCGTCGCGATGGCCGCCGCCGTCCGCGCCGCCCTGCTGGGCTCCGGCATCGAAATCCAAAGTTTCGTCTGACATGGCCGGGCAGATCCGCGGCATCCGCCCCGTCGGCGACCGCGCGGTGTTGGTCGAACTGGACAGCCTCGCCCAGGTCCTCAGTCTGCAGGCTCAGCTGCAGGAGCACCCGCTCGACGGGCAGCTGGACGTGATCGCCGCCGCCGAGACCGTACTCGTCTCGGCCGTCTCCCCTGCCGCGGCCCGCGATTTCGTCGCCCGGCTGCGCCGGCTGGACGTCGGCACGGTCACGGCTGCCGACGCCACGCTCGTGATCATCGACACCGTCTACGACGGTGAGGACCTCGCCCGCGTCGCCGAGCTCACCGGGCTCGGCGCCGACGGCGTCATCGCCTCCCATTCGGAACAAACCTGGACCGCTGCCTTCGGCGGATTCGCTCCAGGCTTCGCCTACCTCGCCGGCGAGACGACGTCGCTCACGGTTCCCCGGCGAGCCACGCCCCGAAGCGCGGTGCCCGCCGGATCCGTGGCCCTTGCAGACACCTACTCCGCCGTCTACCCGCGGGCATCCCCGGGCGGGTGGCAGCTGATCGGCCGCACGACCGCGCCGATGTGGGACCTGGGCCGCGAGCAGCCCGCCCTGGTGCAGCCCGGAAACCGGGTGCGGTTCCGGCCCGTGCGCGAGCTCGTGCTCGCGGCGGGCGGCCTCGCCTCAGACCTCGCAGCGGCGCGCGTGATCGACGGCGCCGAGCCGCCGGCGGACGGCGTCATCGTGCGTTCCCCCGGCCTGCAGACCACCGTGCAGGACCTCGGCCGCGAGGGCCATGCCGCGCTCGGCGTAGCCGGCAGCGGCGCCCTCGACCGAGGTGCCCTGCGGAGGGCCAACCGGCTCGCGGGCAATCCCGTCGACGCCGCCGGGCTCGAGAACGCCCTCGGCGGGCTCGCGCTCGAGGCCGTCGCCGACCAGGTCCTGGCCGTGACCGGCGCGCGCGTCCCGCTCGCCATCGACGGTCCGACGGGCGCACGGGCGGTCCCCACCGAGACCCCGTTCGCGCTGCTGGCCGGCGAAACCCTCACCCTCGGACCCCCCGTCGCCGGGGTGCGCAGCTACCTCGCCTTCCGCGGTGGGCTCGACGTTCTCCCCGTGCTCGGCAGCCGCTCCACCGACACCCTCTCCGGAATCGGACCGCAGCCGCTCGGTTCCGGCACCCGGCTCCGCGTGCTGCCCGCCCCGCCCTCGAGCGTCGTCGGCGCCCCGGGCATCGAATCCGAGCCGCCGGCCGAGCTGACGGAATTGCGCTTCGTTCCGGGACCGCGTTCCGACTGGTTCGATCCGGAAACCATCGAACGCTTTGCCGGCGCCACCTGGACCGTCACGGCCCGGTCGAACCGGATCGGCCTGCGGCTGGACGGCGAGCCGCTGGAGAGGTCGCGGCCGGGCGAGTTGCCCAGCGAGGGCACCGTCACCGGCGCCATCCAGCTGCCGTCGTCCGGCCGGCCCGTGCTGTTCCTCGCCGACCACCCGGTCACCGGCGGCTACCCCGTGATCGGCGTCGTGCTTCCGGCCGACCTCGACCTGGCCGCCCAGCTCCCCACCGGCGCACGGATCCGGTTCACGCCGGCTCCCGGCGCCGACCCGCTCCCGCCAGACCACAACCGACAGGTGACACCATGCAGAAAGTCCTGATCGCCAACCGCGGCGAAATCGCCGTCCGCGTCATCCGCGGCTGCGACGACGCCGGCCTCGAGTCCGTCGCCGTCTACGCGGATGTCGACGCCGACGCCCTGCACGTGGGCCTCGCCACCGAGGCGTACTCCCTGGACGGGAACAGCCCGGCGGACACCTACCTCGACCAGGCCAGGCTGCTCGACATCGCCCGCCGCTCCGGCGCGGACGCCGTGCACCCCGGCTACGGTTTCCTCTCCGAGAACGCCGACTTCGCGCAGGCCGTGTTGGATGCCGGGCTGACCTGGATCGGGCCCAGCCCAGAGGCGATCCGCACCCTGGGCAACAAGGTGTCCGCCCGCGAGATCGCCATCCGGGTCGGCGCGCCCCTCGTCGCCGGGTCGGAAGGCACGGTCGAAACCGGCGCCGAGGTGCGGGCCTTCGCGGTGGCGCACGGCCTCCCGGTGGCCATCAAAGCGGCCTTCGGCGGCGGCGGGCGCGGGCTCAAGGTGGTCTGGGAGCTGGATGCCATCGAGCAGGCCTTCGACTCGGCCGTGCGGGAGTCCCAGGCCGCGTTCGGCCGCGGCGAGTGCTTCGTGGAGCGCTTCCTCAGCCGGCCCCGGCACGTCGAGGCGCAGATCCTCGCGGACGGACGCGGCAACGTGATCGTCGTCGGCACCCGCGACTGCTCGCTGCAGCGCCGCAACCAGAAGCTGGTCGAGGAGGCGCCCGCGCCGTTCCTCACCCCGGCCCAGCGCGAGCAGATCCACTCCTCGGCCAAGGCGATCTGCCGCGAGGCCGGCTACGCGGGCGCCGGCACGGTCGAGTATCTGCTCGCCGAAGACGGGACGGTCTCGTTCCTGGAGGTGAACACCCGGCTCCAGGTGGAGCATCCGGTCACCGAGGAGACCTCGGGGATCGACCTCGTGCTGGCGCAGCTGGCCATCGCCGCCGGCGGGGACCTGCCCGTCGATGACGACCCCGAGCCGCGCGGGCACTCGATCGAGTTCCGGATCAATGCGGAGGACGTCGGGCGCGGATTCCTGCCCTCCCCCGGCACCGTCACGGGGTTCACCCCGCCGACCGGGCCCGGCATCCGGGTCGATACCGGCGTGCGCGCGGGCGACGCCGTTTCCCCCCAGTTCGACTCGCTGCTCGCCAAGCTCATCGTCACCGGCGCCGACCGGCAGCAGGCCCTGCGCCGGGCCCGCCGGGCGCTGGCCGAGTTCGAGATCGCCGGGCTGCCCACCGTGCTGCCCTTCCACCGCGCGGTGGTGCAGACGCCCGCGTTCTCCTCGCCCGACCGCCTCGGCGTACACACGGGCTGGATCGAATCCGAATTCGCCGAGCAGCTCGCGGGCGACCCCCGGTTCGCCCCGGCGGAGCCCGAGGCCGTCCGCCGCACGATCACGATCGAACTCGACGGGCGACGGATGGCGCTCGGCCTGCCGGCCGGGCTCCTCGACGGCCTGGCCCGCTCCGGGGCTGCCGGCGGCGGACCTGGCACCGGCGCCGCGGCATCCGACGGCGTCGGCAACCTCGTCGACTCGGCCACCCTGCGCTCCGCGATGGGCGGTTCGGTCGTGAAGTGGCTGGTCGCTGCCGGAACCGAGGTCGCGGAGGGAGATCCGGTGCTCGTCGTGGAGGCCATGAAGATGGAGACCACCGTCGCCGCCCACCGGAGCGGGACCCTTGCCGCGCACCTCGTCGGACCGGGCGACATCGTGACGCTCGACACCGCCGTCGCGTCCATCCGCGCGTGAGCCGCCGGGCAGCCGACGCCCGATAGCGTGGGCACATGACTCTCGAGGACATCCTGGCCGACCTGCGCCTGCACCGCGAAGGGGCCAGGCACGCCGAGACCGGGATGTGGGTGGCGTCCGTGCTGCGGGAGCGGATCGCCGCCGGGCAGCTCGCCCCCGGGTCGAAGCTCTCCGAGGAGGCGCTGGGCGAGGCGCTCGGCGTCTCCCGCAATACCCTGCGCGAGGCCTTCTCCGCCCTCGCCGCCGAACACGTCGTGACCAGGATCCCGAACCGGGGCGTCTCCGTGGCCCGCCCCTCCGCGGACGACATCCGCGAGATCTATCGGGTGCGCCGGTACCTGGAACCGGCGGCGCTGGCCTGGTCGCCGGCGACCGACAACACGCCCCTGCGGCACGCGGTCGAGCGCGCGCGGGAGGCGCGCGACGCCGGCTCGGTGTCGGGCATGGCGGATGCGAACCAGGCTTTCCACGCCGCGGTCGTTGCCCTGGCCGGCAGCGACCGGCTCGACCTCCTGATGACGCAGGTTCTCGCCGAGATGCGGCTCGTTTTCCACTCCATGGTCGCCGATACCGCCTTCCACGCGCCGTACGTGGAGGACAACGCACGGATCGTGGAGCTGCTCGAGGCCGGTGAGCGCGCGGAGGCCGCCGCGCTTCTCACCGGCTACCTGGGCCGCGCCCAGGATCAGCTGCTGGCCGCGATCGCCGAGGAATCGAGCGTCCGGCGGAGCTGACTGCCGCGCCGAGCCGGCGGCTGTTGATTACCGGTGCGCGCCGGATCGGCATAGTAGCGTGGCATCCATGATGAACCTGATCGTGTTCCTGCTCGTTGTCTGGCTTGTGTTATCGGTGCTCGGTTTCGTGATCGAGGGCCTGTTCTGGCTCGCCGTCATCGGAATCGTCCTGTTCCTGGCGACCGCCGCGTACGGCTGGGTGAAGCGCAAGACGGCGAAATAGCGGCGCGCGGCGCCGTACATCCGACTACGGGACGAGGTAGTCCGAGTCTCGGGCATCGGTGATCAGCATGAAGCCGGGCGCGTGGCCGATCGCCAGCGACGGCCTGGACTCCATCACGGCGGCCTGCGGGGTGACCCCGCACGCCCAGAAGACCGGGACCACGCCGCGCTGGATCTCGACGGCGTCACCGAAGTCCGGCGCTGCCAGGTCGGCGATACCGAGCACCGTCGGGTCCCCCGCGTGCACGGGCGCCCCGTGCACGGCCGGGTAGCGGGCGGTGATCCGCACTGCGTCCTCCACCTGCGCGGCCGGGATCGGCCGCATCGAGACGACCATCGGCCCGGACAGGGCTCCGGCGGATGCCGAGCGCACGTCGGTGCGGTACATCGGCACGTTGACGCCCTGCTCGATGTGGGCGATCGGGATGCCGGCATCCTGCAGCGCCGCCTCGAAGGTGAAGCTGCAGCCGATGATGAAGGTCACGAGGTCGTCCTGCCACCAGTCGGTGATGTCTCCGGGTTCGGCCACGAGCACGCCGTCCTCGTAGACGGTGTACCGGGGCAGGTCGGTGCGGATGTCGCCGCCGGGCAGCAGCGGACCGCTCGTCTCACCGGCGCCCTGCACCCCGAGGATGGGGCAGGACTTCGGGTTGCGCTGCGCGAACAGCAGCACGTCGAAGGCCTGGGCCCGCGGGACGATGATCAGGTTCGCCTGGGTGAACCCCCGCGACCAGCCGGCCGTGGGCGAGGCGAGGCCGGGTCGCCCGGGAGCGAGGCCGGGCCGCCCGGGACCGCGGCCGTGCCGGGCCGCCTGCGCGGAGGCATCCGGTGTCGCCTAGACCCACAGCAGCGCGAGGCCGCTGAGTGACTTGTAGCCGAGGAAGAGCGTGAGCAACCAGGCTGCGAGGCCGATGAAGAGCAACACCTTGGGGTAGACGTACCCGCCGAGCAGGTCGCGGCGGCGCCAGGCCACCCAGAGGATGACGGCGAAGCCGACCGGGAGGATCAGCCCGTTGATCGCGCCGGCCATGATCAGCAGGGTGGCCGGGGCCTGGCCGAGCAGGGTGAACACGACTGTCGAGACCGCGATGAAGACGACCGTGGCGATGCTGCGGGTGCGCGGCCTGGTTTTCGCGGTCGTCACGAAGGAAATCGAGGTGTACGCGGCCCCGATGACGGAGGTGATCGATGCCGCCCAGAGCACGATTCCGAACAGCTTGAGGCCGACCTCGCCGGCGGCCGCCTGGAAGGCCTCGGCCGGCATGTTGTCGCCGGTCAGGGCGACTCCGCCGGCAACCACGCCGAGGATGGCCAGGAACAGAAGCACGCGGATCACGCCGGTGATGATGATGCCGAGCACCGAGCTGCGGGTGATCTCCCGAACGTTCTCACGTCCGGAGACGCCGGCGTCGATCATCCGGTGCGCGCCGGCGTAGGTGATGTAGCCGCCGATGGTGCCGCCGATCAGGGTGGTGATGATCAGGAAGTCGACGTTGTCGGGGATGACGGCGTTCTTGAGCGCGAGTCCGAGCGGCGGCTGCGAGACGATCGCGACGTAGGCGATCAGCAGGATCATCACGGCGCCGAGGATGACGACGATCTTGTCGAGCGCGAGCCCGGCCCGCTTGCTCAGGAAGATGGCGATGGCGATGACGGCGGAGATGATGCCGCCGATCTTCGCGTCGACGCCGAAGAGCACGTTGGTGGCCAGGCCGGTGCCGGCGATGTTGCCGATGTTGAAGACGAGTCCGCCGAGGAAGATCAGTGCGGCGAGGAACCAGCCGGCGCCGGGGAGCACGGTGTTGGCGAGCTCCTGGGCGCGCTTGCCGCTCACGCCGATGACTCGCCAGACGTTCAGCTGCACGGCGATGTCGACGAGGATCGAGACCAGGATCGCGAAGGCGAAGGCCGCACCGAGTTGCACCGTGAAGGTGGTGGTCTGGATGATGAAGCCGGGGCCGACGGCGCTCGTGGCCATCAGGAACATCGCGCCGAGCAGGGCGCTCCTGTGCTTGTTCTTCGGACGCGTCTTCTTCGGACGCTGAAGCTTTGGTACGGCGGTCGTGGCCATGGGTGCGCTCACTTCATTGTGGGGAAATGCGTCAGCACCGGAGGTCACTGATTTCGTGAAAGCCTACGATTGTTCAACAATCACCGCAACCTCAGCGCCAAAGTCGCTGATCAGCCGGGGCGGAACGTGGCGGACTGGAGGTGCCTGCCGGCACAGGCCGTCCTCGGGATTGACCAGTCCACGTCCCCGGCTCAGCCGCAGAAGTCGGCGATCGTGCCGGTGAGGATCTCGGTGAGCCGATGCACCGACGCCACCTCCGCCCATTCCTTGTCGGCGTGCGCGCCGCCGCCGCGAACCCCGAGCAGCAGGCACGGGATGCCCGCCTCGTGGATGAGGCCAGCGTCGGTCCAGAAGGGCTCGCCACGGCGGGCGGGCGGGACGCCCAGCACGCGCTCGGCCTGGCCGCTGAGCGCACGTACGATCGGCCAGTCCGGGTCGGCCTCGAATGCACCGCGCGCCACGAGCCGGGTGAGGCGGAAGGAGAATTCGGGCGTGGCTGCGGCCAACCGCTCGAGCAGCAGGGCCAGCTCGGCCTCCACAGCATCCGGAGCCTCTCCGGGCAGGGTGCGCCGCTCGACCGTGAGCGTGCAGGATGGCGCGACCGTCGCGGCGTCCTCCCCGCCCCTGATCATCGACACGCGCACGGTGCCCTGGCCGAGCAGCGGGTGTGCCGGGGCCGATTCGAGGCGGTCCCGCAGTCCGTCGAGGGCCCGGAGCACGAGCCCGGCGTGGGCGATAGCGTCGACGCCCTGCTCCGGCATCGACCCGTGCGCCGCCCGGCCGGTCAGCTCGACCTCGAACCAGGCGAAGCCGCGGTGGGCGACGGTGAGGCAGAGCTCGCTGGGTTCGGTCACGATGGCGGCATCCGCCCGGAAGTGGCGCAGCACCTCCTCGGTGCCGAGGCTGCCGAACTCCTCGTCGGCGACAAGGGTGACGATCACGTCGCCGGCCAGGCCCGCGGCGGATGCGCGCGCCGCGGCCACCAGGATGGCCGCCAGCCCGCCCTTCATGTCGAAGGCGCCGCGGCCGAAGAGCATCCCGCCCCGCACCTCGCCGTAGAGCGGGTCGCCGTCGTAGCCGGCGACACCGACGGTGTCGAGGTGGCCGTTCAGCATGAGCGAGCGCCCACCCCCGCTTCCGCGCGCGATGCCGACGACGGACGGACGGCCGGGACGGTCCTCGAGCCGGTGCACCTCGAACCCCTGCCGGGCGAACCAGTCGGAGCACCAGGCCGCGATCGCGTGCTCGCCCGCGGCGCCGGGCACGAGGTCGGGGTTGACCGAATCGATCGCGATGAGCTGCTGGGCGACCGCTATGGGGTCAAGGTCACGGGGAAGTTCTCGCTGGGGCACGCGTCGAATCTACCTGCCCGACGGGAGTGAACCGGGCGCACTCGGTAGGGTTTTGCCATGGGTGTCGACAAGAGTCCGATTGGCAGCGGGACGGCCACGCGGATGCCGCCGCGCGCGTCGTGGGGGCTGGTGCCGGCCGGCCTGGTGTCGGCATCCGCCGTGCTGCTGTTCGGCCTGCAGTTCCAGCTCGCCGGCTACGTCGTGCTGGGCGCCGCCCTGCTGCTCGCGTTCGTGATCAATCGCGCCCTGTTCAGGGACCTGTTGTTGATCGCGCTCGGCCTGGCCATCGTCAGCACGATCTCGGTCGAGGCTGACATCAGCTACCCGAACATGGCGCTGATGGGCATCGTGCTCGGCCTGGCCGTGCTCGGGCCGTACCTGATCGCGCGTTACGTCTACCGCACGCACGCGATCCGGTTTCCGATCCGGACCGGACAGCGGTGGAGCGTGCTCGAGCGCTGGTACCTGGTGATCGTGGTCATCCTGGGCTGGCTCATCCTGCCGACGTACTTCATCCGCTCGGGCTCCTACGAGAACTGGCCGGCCGTGACCGCGCCCGACGAGATCGGCCGCCTCTTCGTCGGAGTGGGCTTCGTGGGCATCTGGGACGAGTTGTTCTTCATCTGCACGGTGTTCGCTCTGCTCCGGCGGCACTTCCCGGACTGGCAGGCGAACCTGCTGCAGGCGGTGATCTTCACCTCGTTCCTCTGGGAGCTCGGCTACCAAAGCTGGGGACCCCTGATGACGTTCCCGTTCGCCCTGCTGCAGGGCTACATCTTCAAGGTCACCAAGTCCCTGACCTATGTCGTCTGCGTGCATCTCCTCTTCGACCTGGTGGTCTTCCTGGTGATCGTGCACGCCCACACCCGCGAGTGGCTGCCCATTTTCCTCTACTGAACCGCCAGGCCTGCGCCCGGAAATCACCCGTTCTTGCCCGGGGTCCCCTTCACCTCTCGCGGGCCGGGCCAGCGGATGCGTCGGTTCGCGTGGCCTTCTGTCGGAGTTCGGCGCTGATGGCGGTGCCGATTATGGTCTCCGATTCGGTCACGTAGGTGTGGCCGGTCGGGGTGGTCCAGATGAGGGTGCCGGTGCCATCGGCGGCCTGGCTGACCTTCCAGCCGGCCTCGTGTTTGAGGGCGTGGCTGGCGGGGCAGAGGTGGGCGAGGTTGTTGTGGTCGGTTCGTCCGCCGAATGCCCAGTCGAGGCCGTGGTCGATGTCCGAGCGGCTGGCCGCCCGGCTGCACCCGGGGTGCCGGCAGGTTCCGTCACGCACCTGAAGCATCGTGCGGAGCGAAGCGGGGATCGTGTACCGGTCCCGGCCCACCGAGAGCACCGCGCCGGTCTCCGGGTGGGTCAGGATCCGCACCGCGCTCGGACACTTCGCCGCCAACGCCCTGGCCGTATCCGGATCGATCGGCCCGTACCCATCGAGGCTGCCCGGCTCCTCGGTGACACCGAGGAGAGTGAGCATCGGGACCGTCACGATCAGGTTCGGCCGCAGCCCGCCCAGGCTGCCGGCAGCCCCGGCCGTCTCCGTGCAGCCAGTCTCCGCGCAGCCGGCCTGGAGGAGCAGGTCGCGGAACACGTCCGCCCGCAGCTGGGTGAGCGTGCGCGGCTCGTCCGGCCTCTGCAGGGCGATCGCCCGGTCCGTCACCTGGCCGTAGATGCCGAGAGCATCTCCGGCCGGCAGGTAGGCGCTCAGCCAGCCCATCCCGTCGCGGGCCGGGTCGAACCTGAGTGACCGGTCGGCCACGCTCCGCACATGCCGGGCCGTGATCGACTCCGGATCGATCCGCTCCCGCAGCTTCCTGGTCTTCCTCTCGAACTGCGACGCCGTCAACCGGCCGGCCGACGGCAACGCCTCCTGCTCCAGCTGCCGGGCCGCCGCCTCCGGAAGTCCCGCGGTTTCGTTGACGAGGACGATCGCCTGCCGGTAGCCGATCCGCCCCGCGGCCAGGACCGAAAGGGTGTCGGGCAGGTCGTGGACCAGGCTGCGGCTGCTCTCCAGCAGGCCCAAAGCGGTCGACTCCGGGATCCGCAACGCGCAGGCCAACTCGGCCACCAGCGACCGGCGGGTCAACGCCGGACTGAACGCACTGCCGCCGAGCTCCCGCTCGCTGCAGACCCGGGCCGCGTCGATCGCGACCACCCGCGCCGCGGCCTGCACCGCCATCGCCTTGTCGATGGCGGTGACGTCGTCGATGAGGGCGCCGAGTTCCTCCAGGTGGACCGCTGTTGGTGTCAGCGGGCCCGGGCCAGCGCCCGGGTTAGGGCCGGCCGGGAGTGCCCGACCGGGTGGTCCTGTGATGGTTTCCATACGCCAACGGTACGGCGAACCACCGACATTCCTGCGCCCCGAAAGCGCCCCTGACCGGCCCTTGTGCATAACTTCCGGCACGTCCGACCTGTGGAGGACAAGCGCAGGAACCGCACCCCTCGCGCCGCGGCCCGGCGCACCCCTTGCGCAACACCAACACGCGATATATCGTGTTCAGATGAGACGCGATATATCGCGTGCAGATGTGTTGTAAGAATGAAGGAGCAGAAGTGGAAAAGTGGTTAGTCACCCCCGGGCAGACCAAGGTCATCGACGTCGAACTGGTGCGGAATCTCAAGGTCGGCATGATCGCCGGCAAGGTTGACGTGATCGGACACGACGAGCAAGGCGCCCGCGTCGAGGTGCACAGCGTGACCGGCAAGGACCTCAAGATCTCGATGGACGGCGACACCCTCGAGATCGACCACCCGCAGTTGCGCTGGGACAACTTCATCGACGTGTTCGCGTCGTTCCGCGGCACGGCCAGGGCGGACGTCAGCATCATGGTGCCGCGCGACGTGGCGTTGAAATTCGGTGTCATCTCGGCCAGCGCACTCGTCTCCGGGCTCCGCAACGGCGCCCGGCTGAGCACCGTCTCCGGCGACATCGTCGTGGATGATGTGGTCGGCGACCTGGAACTCAACGGCGTGAACGGCGAGATGTCGGTTCAGGGTCATGCGGGCAACATCACGGCGCACACGGTCTCGGGCGAGATCACCGCGAGCGGGAGCATCCGCCGCTTCTCCCTTGACGGGGTCAGCAGCGACGTCTTCCTCGACATCGAAGGCACGCCGGACGAGATCAACACCAACACCGTCAGCGGCAACCTCACCGTGCGCCTCGGCGCCGACGTGGCCACCCGCTACCGCCTCAACACGGTGTCGGGCACCCTGCAACTCGACGACCAGACCATCAAGGGCACGCTCGGCAAGGGCTACGAGGCCAGCAGCGGCGCGCTCGACGGCGCCTGGCTGGAGCTCCGGGCGAACTCCGTCTCCGGCAATATCTCGGTCGTGCGCCGTGCCAATGGCAGCCAGTCTCCCGCCGGCGAGGGGTCGACGGATGCCTCCGGGCAGGCCCGGGCATGACCCCCGTCTTCGCGCACGGCAGCCTCCGCCTGTACCTGCTCAGCCTTTTGGCCGAGCAGCCGCGACACGGCTATGAGCTGATCCAGGCGCTCAGCGAGCGGTTCGGCGGCACCTACAGCCCGAGCGCCGGCACGATCTACCCGCGGCTGTCCAAGCTCGAGGAGGATGGGCTCGTCACCAAGTCGACCGACGGACGGAAGACGGTCTACGTGATCACGGATGCCGGCCGCACCGAGCTCGCCGCTCGCGCCGGTGAGCTCGACGCGATCGAGAGCGAGGTGACGGATTCGGTCCGACGCCTTGCGGACGAGGTGCGGATGGGCGTCAACGCGGCGATGAAGAGCCTGCGGGCCGACCTCGCCTCGGCCGCCCGGCAGGCCAGGGACGAGTCGGCCGGCCAGGCCGGGCACGGCGCCACCTCGAACCAGCACACCGAGTCGAACCTGGCGCTGCACGAGGCCGACATGGTGCTGAATGAGTTCCGTCAGAAATTGCGCGCGGACCTGCGCACTCAGGCCTCCCGTGGGCGCGTCCCGGCGGAAGCCGTTCCGGAACTCCGCCGGCGCCTCGCCGAGGTGCGCGCCGACATCCTCGCCTCGCTCACCCGGTAAGCCCCGTGAGGGGTCGCATATCGACCTTCGTTTGCCCGCTGAAGGTCGATTTGCGACCCCTCAGGGGGGAAGGTCAGAGGGGGTGAGGTCAGGGGGCCTCAGGGGGTTACGTCGGGGGCCACGCCGGGCGTCGGGTGGTAGATCATCGTTCGCTCGCCGGAGCGGTCCACCTCGTGCAGAGACATGAGTTCACCGCAGATCGGGCAGACGGACTGCGCCTTCTCGGCCCGCACCTCGGCATCCGGCACGTCGGTGTACGGCCCGAGCGGCGGCGGCCCGATCCAGGGCAGCAGGGTCCGGTTGAGCCAGGCGGTCAGGCTTTCACGCTCTCGTGCAGGTTTGCTTAGTGCCATAACCGTTAGTCTACTAACCAATGGGACGGCGAACGCCGCCCGCGATTGGAGACGTCGATGGCCACCGATGAGTCGAACCTGCTCCGCCTCGAAAACCAGGTCTGTTTCGCCCTCGCGATCGCCTCCCGCAGCGTGATCTCGGTGTACCGGCCGATCCTCGAGCCCTATGGCCTGACGCATCCGCAGTACCTGGCGCTGCTGGCGCTCTGGGAGCGGAGCCCCCGGTCGGTGAAAGACCTCGGCGCCGAGCTTCGTCTCGATCCGGCAACGCTTTCACCACTTCTCAAGCGGCTGGAGGCGGCCGGCCTGGTCACCCGAAACCGCAGCGTGGTCGACGAACGCCTGCTCGAGGTCGCGCTGACCGAGGCCGGTGCGGACCTCCGCAGTGAGGCCGAGACGATCCCCCCGCGCGTGATCGACAGGCTAGGGATGACCATGGACGAACTCGAGGCCCTGCGGGTCTCCCTGTGGCGAGTGATCGACGCCGCCGGGACTCCGTAACGGATCGCGTGGGACTCCCCGCTGTGGCGCGCCGGTCCTGCAGCATTTGACAGGGGGGTGCAACAGAGTAGTGTCGTCCCTCGTGGCACCAGAGGGAACCCCCAAAATACCGGAAACGCGTTCACCGAAACGGTGGATCATCGGCGATCCGCTGCCGAGCGAGCACCTCGAGGGCCAACTGCTCCCCAAGCACCTCGCCCTGCCGATCTTTGCGAGCGACCCGCTGTCGAGCGTCGCGTACGCCCCGCAGGAACTTTTGATGATCCTCACCCTCGGCGGGCTCGCCTTCCTGAGCTTCGCGCCGTGGGTCGCCGGCGTCGTCGTGCTGCTCCTGATCACCGTCGTCGCGTCCTACCGGCAGCTGATCAAGGCCTACCCCTCCGGCGGCGGTGACTACGAGGTCGCGCACAAGAACCTCGGCGAGAAGGCCGGCCTCGTCGTCGCATCCGCCCTGCTCGTCGACTACGTGATGACGGTCGTCGTCTCGGTCGCCAGCGGCGTGGACAACATCATCTCCGCGATCCCCGAACTCAATCCGTTCCGGGTCGAGATGGCCGTCGTGTTCGTGATCCTGCTCGCCGCGGTCAACCTGCGCGGGGTGCGGGAGTCGAGCAAGGCCTTCGCCCTCCCGACCTACCTCTTCATCGCCAGCGTCGTCGTCATGGTCGTCGTCGGCCTCACCAGGACGATGCTCGGCGATGCCCCGGTGGCCGAATCGGCCGGATTCGACGTGGAGGGCGAGAACCTGGCCCAGACCGCGTTCATCCTGTTGCTGCTGCGCTCCTTCGCCAGCGGATGCAGCGCGCTCACCGGCGTCGAGGCAATCGCCAACGGGGTGCCGGCATTCAAGCACCCGAAGGTCAAGAACGCGCAGTCGACGCTCGCCCTGATGGGCGGCATCGCCATCGTGCTGTTCATCGGGCTCACCACCCTCGCGCTGATTGCGCAGGTGCATTACGCGGAGAACCCCTGCGACCTGATCGGCTGGGACGAGTGCGCGACGAATCCGCAGCGCAGCCTGATCGCCCAGATCGCCGCCGCCACCTTCGGCAACAACTCGATCATGTTCTTCGTGTTGCAGGCCACAACCGCGGCCATCCTGCTGCTGGCGGCCAACACCGCCTTCAACGGTTTCCCGCTGCTCGGATCGGTGCTGGCGAAGGACTCGTACGCGCCGAAGTCGCTGAGCACCCGCGGCGACCGCCTGATCTACTCCAACGGCGTGCTGATCCTGGCCCTGGCGGCCATCATCATCATCATCGTCTACCGGGCGAACCTGACGCTGCTGATCCAGCTCTACATCATCGGCGTCTTCGTCTCCTTCACCCTGGGCCAGACCGGCATGGTCAAGCACTGGATCGCCCTGCTCCGGAAGAATCCGCCGAACCGCGGGGAGATCATCCGGAGCATGTCGATCAACGCGTTCGGCGCGCTGCTCACCGGGGTCGTGCTCATTGTCGTGACCGTGACGAAGTTCACGCACGGCGCCTGGCTCGTGTTCCTGCTGATGCCGGTGCTCTTCGTGCTCATGCTCGGCGTCAACCGCTATTACCGGGATGTCGCCAAGGAGATCGAAGTCGACCCGGTGACCACCTTCGGATCCAAGGGCGACCACGCGATCGTGCTCGTGGGCAAGATGCAGAAGCCCGTGCTCAAGGCCCTCGACTACGCCATCGCCGCGCGGCACGAGAGTCTCGAGGCCGTGCACATCTCGATCGACGACCAGGAGACCAAACAGCTCAAGCGAGACTGGGTGAAGCAGAACATCCAGGTGCCGCTGCGCATCGTCTCATCGCCGTATCGCGACATCAGCTGGCCGCTGATCAGCTACATCAAGGATCGCCGCGAGGAGCACGGCTCCGAGGTCGTCACGGTGTACACGCCGATTTACATCGTCGGGCACTGGTGGGAGAACCTGCTGCACAACCACAAGGCCAGGCGCCTGCGCCAGAAACTCATGCTCGTGCATGGGGTGACCATCGCACTCGTGCCGTGGCTGCTGGACTCCTCTGAACTCATCTACGGGCGCCGATCCCGGCCGATCCCCGGCCAGGACCGTCGCGGCGAGCCGGTGCGTCCGCGCCCGGTGCCGCGCAAGCCGCTGACACCGGCCGCGGTGGAAGCGGCGAATCGGGCTGCCTCGACGGCGAAGCCCCCGGTCGTCGGCTCGACCCCGCCGCAGTCCCGGCCGTCGGCGTCGCGCCGTCGGAAGCGCAAGTAAACCAGATGCCGCTCGCGCTGGCAGCTTTCCTCGGCGGCGTGCTCGGCACCGGCCTGCGCCTGGCCACCGACCTCGTTTTCCCGCATACGGATGCCGGCTTCCCGGCCGGCACGCTCGGCGTCAACGTGCTCGGGGCGCTCATGCTCGGCTGGCTGGTCGGCGGGCTGTGGACGCGCCCGGGCATTCCCCGCTGGTTGAAGGTCGCGCTCGGTCCCGGCCTGCTGGGATCGTTCACGACGTTCTCGGCCGTGACGGTGTCGCTTGTGGAGCAGTCCTCCGCCGGGCTGTGGGGACTCGCGGGCCTCTACCTCCTGGCCACCCTCGCCCTCGGCTTCGGCGCCGCGGCGTTCGGCCTCTGGGCGGGCAGCCGGCTCGCCCACCGGCCGATCCCGGTCGAGATCCCCGACGACGGGAGCACGCTGTGAGCGGCTGGGTTGCCCTGAGCGTGCTGGCCTGCGGGGGCGGGGCAGCGGTCATCCGTTACCTCGTGTCCCGGGCGCTGCCGGTGCGGCCCGGCCACATCCCCGGCGGCGTGCTGCTCGTGAACGTGACGGGCGCGATGATCGGCGGCGCGGCGCTCGGGCTCGCCGAGCGGGCGGCCATCTCCGAGGACCTCCGGCTGATCATCCTGACCGGGGTATGCGGCGGCCTGACCACCTTCAGCACCTGGAGCGTCGAAACCCTCGAGCTCGTCGACAACGGACGCTGGCGGGCCGGCCTGGTCAACGTCGGCGTCACCCTGCTGCTCGGCGTCGCCGCCTGCGCCGTCGCCTACCTCCTCGTCCGCTAGGTTTCCCCCGCACCTCCCCCGCGAAACCGCAGTTGTGCGCGTTATTCGTGCGTTTTAGCGCGCACAACTGCGGTTTCGCGGGGGCTGAGGTCAGAGCAGGGCCATGACCTGGCGGGCGATCACGCGACCCGCCCTGGCCGCACCGATCGTGCTCGCCTGCGGTCCATAGCCGGCGAAGAATATACGCGGGTCGGTCCAGGATGCCCCGGCGCCCACCGTCACGCCGCCGGCCTTCTCCCGTAGCCGGAGCGGTGCCAGGTGGCGGAGCTCGGGGCGGAACCCGGTGGCCCAGACGATGGCGTCTGCCTCGGTGAACCGGCCGTCCGCCCAGCGCACGCCGTGCGGTTCGATCGCCTGGAACATGGGCTCGGCAACGAGCAGGCCGCGCTCGATTCCGGCCGCGATGCGCCGGCTGACCGGGACGCCGGTACCGCTGACGATGCTGGGCAGGGCGCGGCCCGAGCGGGCCGCCTCGTCCTGGGCGGCGACCGCTGCCGAGGCTCCCTCGAGGTCGAGCTCCCCGGTGTGCACCCAGTCGATGGGTCGACGCGCCGCCCAGGTCAGCTCCGCGGCGACACCCTCCAGCTCGAGCAGGAAACCGATGGCCGAGGTGCCGCCGCCGACCACGACGACCTTCCGGCCGGCGAAATCCTCGGCGGAGGTGAAGGTCGCGGTGTGCACCTGCTGCCCGGCGAAGGACTCCGCCCCGGGGTAGTGCGGCAGGAAAGGAGCCCCCCAGGTTCCGCTGGCATTGACGAGGACGTGGGCGCTGATCTCCTGGTCGCCGTATGCCGCGGACCGGGTGGAGACGACGAGGTCCGCCCCCCGGTTGGCCACGGAGGTGACGCTCACCGGCCGCACCACCCGAAAATCGAAGTGCGCCTCGTAGCGGTGGTAGTACTCCGCGACGACCTCGCGCGCGGGCCGGGACCGGTCCGCGGTGTCGAAACTGATCCCCAGCGCGCTCATGCCGGGCAGGTCGTTGACCCGGTGGGCGGTTCCGAGGCGGAGGGCCGGCCAGCGATGCTGCCAGGCTCCGCCGGCATCCGGGCCCCGATCGAGGACGACAAAGTCCGTTCCGGCGACGAGATCGAATTTGCGCAAGTAGTGGGCGACGGACAGTCCGGCCTGCCCCGCGCCGATGATGACGACGGGCACGGTCAACTGGCTCGCCATCACACCTCATTCCAGCATCCGCGCCTGTGAACGGCGTCGGCGAGCGCTTGCGCCCATCATGCTAAACTAGCGCCTAGATTTCACCATTCCGTTCGGCAACTCCCGAGTGACTCATTCCTCACTTGGCCTGGCATCGTTAGGGGGTCACGCATGGGGCGCGGCCGTCAAAAAGCAAAGCACACCAAGGTTGCCCGCGAGCTGAAGTATTTCAGCCCGGACACCAACTACAACGCGCTCGAACGCGAGCTCACGGGGCATCCGGTCACTGATCCGCGCCTCGATGAGGACCTGGCCAAGTGGCCTGAGTACGACGCGCCCAAGCCGGATACCGACGACGAGTACGTCGACACCTACGCGACCGAAGACGAGCAGAAGCGCGCCTAGGCGGCAGTTACCGGCATGACGCGCGGCGACTCAGCCGCCGGATGCGCCGAGTGTCCCCGTTTACGCCGAGTGTCGCCGTTGGAACGGCGACTCTCGGCGCTTTCTGCGACTCTCGGCGACGGGGGTGCGCGGGGTGAGAGCCAAGCGGGATGCAGACGGGATGCGGCCGAGCGGGCACGCTGGCCGCGGGCGCACGGATCTAGTGGGCGAACGACCCGACGAGGCGCACGGCGCCGCCGTTGACGCCCTTGGCGCCCTGCTCGAAACCGGCGAAGTCGCGCGGGGCGGTCGACACCCGGCCGGCGACCCAGGACGGGATGCCGTCGGCCGCGAGGCGTGCAATCACGGCGGAGGCGGAATCCGCGGCCACGACCGCGAACATGCCCACGCCGAGGTTCCAGGTGCCCTCCGAGCTTTCCAGGGACGCCCCGGCCATGTCGCTGAGCACCCGGAACACGGCTGAAGGCGACCAGGTGGCGCGGTCGACCTCGACCCAGGACCCGACGGGGAGCACGCGCGCGAGGTTCGCGGCGATGCCGCCGCCCGTGACATGGCTGAGCGAGTGCACGGCTCCGGCCAGGTCGGGGTCGGCCAGCACGCCGAGCAGCGGGCCGGTGTACAGGCGCGTCGGCTCGAGCAGGACCTCGCCGACGACGCCGCCGAGGTCATCCGACGTGTCGGTGTAGCCGATGCCGCGCTGGGCCAGGATGTGGCGGACGAGGGAGTAGCCGTTGGAGTGCAGGCCCGAGGATGCCATCGCGACGACGATGTCGCCGTGACGCACGTTCTCGGCGCCGAGCACCTGGTCGGCCTCGACTACGCCCGTCGCTGCGCCGGCGACGTCGTAGTCATCCGGACCGAGCAGTCCGGGATGCTCCGCGGTCTCGCCGCCGACGAGGGCCGTGCCGGTCTCGGTGCAGGCCCGGGCTATGCCCGCGACGATGGACGCGATCCGCTCAGGGACGACCTTGCCGCAGGCGATGTAGTCGGTCATGAACAGCGGGCGCGCGCCGACGACGACGATGTCATCGACGACCATGCCGACGAGGTCCTGGCCGATGGTGTCGTGCTTGTCGATCGCCTGGGCGATGGCCACCTTGGTGCCGACGCCGTCGGTCGAGGTCGCCAGCAGCGGTCGGCGGTAGTCGGTCAGGAACGACACGTCATAGAGTCCGGCGAAGCCGCCGAAGCCGCCCATCACCTCGGGGCCGTGCGTGCGGGAGACGGCGGCCTTCATCAGTGAGACGGCCAGGTCGCCGGCAGCGGTGTCCACTCCGGCTGCCGCGTAAGAAGCGTTGCTCATTCCTGTCTTCCTGGGTCGCCGAACGGGATTTGCCCTTGTCGGGCCAGCGCACCCTCGCGCAGGGTGGCCGGGTCGAGCACTGCTTCGAACTCCGCGTCCGGCCCCGGGTCGCATCCGTTGGATGCGACGGGGCGCTCGAGCAGATTCTTGCCGAGGAGCGCGGAGTCGGGCAGCGGGATCGGGTACTTGCCCGTGAAGCAGGCGGTGCACAGGCGCTCGCGCGGCTGCTCGGTGGAGGCGATCATGCCGTCCTCGGAGAGGTAACCGAGTGAATCCGCGCCGATGACCTGGCGCACCTCGTCGACGCCGAGTCCGGTCGCGATCAGCTCCGCCCGGGAGGCGAAGTCGATTCCGTAGAAGCAGGGCCAGGTGATGGGCGGGCTGGAGATGCGCACGTGCACCTCGGCGGCGCCGGCCTCGCGGAGCATGGCCACGAGGGCGCGCTGCGTGTTGCCGCGCACGATCGAGTCGTCGACGACGATCAGTCGCTTGCCCTTGATGACCTCTTTGAGCGGATTGAGCTTGAGCTTGATGCCGCGCTGGCGGATCGTCTGCGACGGCTGGATAAAGGTGCGGCCCACGTAGGCGTTCTTCACCAGCCCCTGGCCGAAGGGGATGCCGGACGCCTGCGCGTAACCGATCGCGGCCGGGGTTCCGGATTCCGGGGTCGGGATGACGAGGTCGGCTTCGACCGGGTGCTCGGCGGCCAGGCGGCGCCCCATTTCGACCCGGGCCTCGTGCACTCCGCGACCGGCGATGGTCGTGTCGGGCCTGGCCAGGTAGACGTACTCGAATACGCAGCCGGCGGGCTTCGACTCGGCGAAGCGCTGGGAACGCAGCCCGTTCTCGTCGATGGTGATCAGCTCACCGGGTTCGACCTCGCGCACGAAGGTGGCCCCGACGATGTCGAGGGCGGCGGTCTCGGACGCGACGACCCACCCTCGCTCGAGGCGGCCGAGCACCAGCGGGCGCACGCCCTGCGGGTCGCGGGCGGCGTAGAGAGTGGTCTCGTCCATGAAGACGAGGCAGTACGCGCCGCGCAGGTGCGGCAGAACCTCGAGCGCCGTGGACTCGAGGGTGTGGTCGAGGTCGCCGGTGAGCAGCGCGGTGACGACGGCGGTGTCGGTCGTATTGCCGCGGGCCAGTTCGCCATCCGTCTGCGGATAGCGCTCGTGCACGAGCTGGAGGAGTTCGGCCGTGTTCGTCAGGTTGCCGTTGTGGCCGAGCGCGATGGTGCCGGCGGCCGTGCGGCCCAGGGTCGGCTGGGCGTTCTGCCAGCTGGATGCCCCGGTGGTCGAGTAGCGGGTGTGCCCGACCGCGATGTGGCCGAGGAGGGTGCTGAGGGATGCCTCGTTGAAGACCTGGGCGACGAGGCCCATGTCCTTGTAGACGAGGATCTTCTTGCCGTCGCTGGTCGCGATGCCGGCCGATTCCTGGCCGCGGTGCTGCAGCGCGTAGAGGCCGAAGTAACTGAGCTTGGCCACCTCTTCGCCGGGAGCCCAGACGCCGAAGACGCCGCAGGCATCCTGCGGGCCCTTCTCACCAGGAAGAAGATCGTGACCTAATAGTCCGTCGCCACCGGCCAAGCCGCAGCCCCTTACTTGAGTGTGTTACTCGGTTTTTTCGGTATTTTCGGTGGTGCTCAGTCTATCCGAGACGGCCTGTGCGGTCGTTCGCCGGAGCAGTCGGTCAAGGATGAGCGCGACCAGGCTGCCGAGCGCAACGCCGAGCGCAACGCCCGCGAGGAGCAGGAAGCCGAAGACCTGGGATCGGTCGAAGTCCTCATTCTCCGGGAAGGTGACGGTGAACACGAGGGCGAGGATCGCCCCGAGCGCGGCGCCGACGATCATGAAGCTGAAGTAGCGCGGCGAACGGTGCACCGTCACGGTGGTTGCCGCGTCGGAGTCGGTCGGCCCGGGGGAAGTCACCTGTTCATTCTCGCACGTCCCTCGCCTCTGTACTCCGGCGCAGGTGCGGGCGCCGGCAGGTGCGGGCACTGGCAGGGTGCAGGCGCCGTCAGGGGCGGGCACTGGCAGACTGTCCCGGTGAACAGAATTGCGGTACTCGGCAGCGCGAACATGGACCTCGTCGTGCGGCAGGAGCGGCTCCCCCGGCCGGGCGAGACGATCTTCGGATCGGGCTTCACCACCGTGCCGGGCGGCAAGGGCCTCAACCAGGCCGTCGCCGCCGCCCGGCTCGGCGGCTCGGTCGACTTCCTCGGCGCCGTGGGAGCCGACGCCTACGGGACCGAGCTTCGTGCGCTGCTCGCGGCCGAAGGCATCCGGGCCGACGGGCTCGCCTCGTCGCCCGCGCCGACCGGCACCGCGCACATCTCCGTGGTCGATTCGGGGGAGAATTCGATCGTCGTGGTGTCGGGCGCGAACAGCACGGTGACGGCCCTGACCGCCCAGCAGCGGGCGACCATCGAAGCGTCGGCGTTCCTCGTGATGCAGTGCGAGCTGCCGGTGCCGGTGCTCGTGGAAGCCTTCGCTGCAGCCAGGGCCGCGGGCGTCTTCACGGTGCTCACGCCCGCGCCGGTCGTTCCGCTGCCCAGCGGATTCCTCGCCTCGGTCGACCTCGTCGTGCCCAACCGGATCGAGGCCGCCGAGCTCACCGGGGAGCCGGACCCGGTTCGCGCGGCGGAGCTGCTCAGCGCCGGCAAGACCTGGGCGATCGTCACGCTCGGCGCCGAGGGATCCGTCGTCGCGTATGACGGCGCCGTGCTGGGGCTGGCCCCGGCCCGCCCGGTGCGCGCGGTCGATACGACGGCGGCCGGGGACACCTTCGTCGGTGCGCTCGTGGCGCGGCTGGCGGTTTCGACTGCGGGGTCAGGCGCGGCTGCAAGTGCAGGCGCGGGGCCGGCGGCCTCGGGGCCGGCTGCCTCGGGTGCGGCTGCAGCCGCCGGGTCGGCTCCGAGCGAGGCCGCGATGGTCGAGGCGGTGCGCTGGGCGACCGTCGCCTCGTCGGTGTCGGTCACCCGGCATGGAGCAACCAGCTCGATGCCGACCGAGGCCGAGGTCGCCGCGATCCTGGGCTGAGCTCGCGCGCATCCTGGGGGATGTCCCCGGCTGAGATGCGGAGAAAGTACCTTCGTTGGCCCGGGGAAGGGTGTTTGTCCGCAAGTCAGATCCGATGCGAGGGCAGATGCAACCAGAGTCGCCACTGCTGCTGCTGCTGCTGCTGTTGCTGTTGCTGTTGCGCCCACGCCCGCGCCCAGCCCCACAGGCGAGCGTCGCGAACCCACCCCAGGGGTTGAACTGCGGAGAAAGTACCTTCGTTGGCCCGGGGAAGGGTGTTTGTCCGCAAGTCACGTCGGGCCGAGCATGACTGGCGCGTGAGCTCCTCCCGGCGGCGTCAGAGCAGGGGCAGCTCGCCGGCGAGATCCGCCCGCTGGCCGGACGCGTGGATGCGTCCTGTCTCCACCCCGTCGGACCAGCCGAGCGACCCGGTGGCGAGGGCGAGCCAGGTTGCGACATCCGTTTCGACGACGTTCGGCGGCGTGCCCCTGGTGTGACGCGGGCCGGCAATGCACTGCACGGCGCCGAACGGCGGCACCCGCACCTCCACGGTGTTGCCGCTCGCCTTCTCTGCGAGCAGCTGCAGCGTGTAGCGAACCGCCAGCGCACGGATGTCCCGGCTCGCGCCCCCGGCATCCGCCCCGCACTCCCGCACGGCGGCCGTGCCCGCCGCATCGTCGATCCTCGCCCTGGCCATGGGTCCAGTCTGCCCGGTCCGGCCGGGAAGTCGGACAGCGCGCCGATCACGGCCGGCCGTCACCGGGCCGGCACCCGGCCGGCCGCGTCGGGCCGTGACGCGGGAGGGGACGCGCGCGGCCGGATCGGCTAGCCTGAACGCGTGAGAATTCTGGTCCTCGGTTCCGGTGCCCGCGAGCACGCCATCATCACCGCGCTGCTCCGCGAGGAGCCGCGCCACCACGTCGTGGCCGCGCCGGGCAACGCCGGCATCGCCGCGGACGTCCCGGTCGTGCCGCTCGATGCGACCGACGCATCCACGGTCACCAACTACGCGATCGAGAACAACATCGACCTCGTGGTGATCGGCCCGGAGGCGCCCCTCGTCGCCGGCGTCGCAGACGCGCTGCGCACGCGCGGCATCCCGGTCTTCGGTCCCGGTAAGGCCGCCGCCGCCCTCGAAGGCAGTAAAACGTTCGCCAAGCACATCATGGAGGAGGCCGGCGTGCCGACCGGTCGCGCCGTGCGCGCCGGAACACTCGCCGAGGCCAGGGCCGCCCTCGACGAGTTCGGGGCGCCGTACGTCGTCAAGGCCGACGGCCTCGCCGCCGGCAAGGGCGTGCTGGTCACGAGCGAGCGCCCCGCCGCCGTCGCCCACGCCACGCAGTGGCTGCAGCACGGCAGCGTGCTGATCGAGGAGTTCCTCGACGGAGCGGAGGTCTCGCTGTTCCTGCTCAGCGACGGCCACACCGTGCTGCCGCTCTCCCCCGCCCAGGACTACAAGCGGCTCGGCGACAACGACGCCGGCCCGAACACCGGCGGCATGGGCGCCTACTCGCCGCTGCCCTGGCTCGACGCCGAATTCGGCAGCGAGCAGGCCTTCGTCGACGAGGTCATCGACACCATCGCGTTACCCACGGTGCGCCGCCTCGCCCACGAGGACACCCCGTTCATCGGGCTGCTCTATTGCGGGCTCATTCTGACGGATGCCGGCATCCGGGTGATCGAATTCAACGCCCGCTTCGGCGACCCCGAGACCCAGGTCGTGCTGCCGCGCCTGCTCACCCCGCTGTCCGGCCTGCTGCTGGCGGCGGCGACCGGATCGCTCGGCGGGCTGGCCCGACCGGAGTTCTCTGACGAGGCCTGCGTGACCGTGGTGCTCGCCAGCGAGAACTATCCGGAGGCGCCGGTCACCGGGCGCGTGATTTCGGGGCTGGATGCCGCATCCGCCGTGCCGGGGGTCACGATCGCGCACGCCGCCACCGCCGCCCGCGGCGACTCGTTCGTCGCCACCGGCGGCCGGGTGCTCAGCGTCGTCGCCACCGGCTCGGGCTTCGCCGAGGCCCGCGCGCGCGCCTACCAGGCGCTGGGCGAGATCACGCTGGCCGGCTCGCAGTTCCGCACCGACATCGCCGCCCGCGTCGCCGGCTGAGCGGCGGGGCTACCCGCGCCCTGGGCTGGCTGTTGCCCTACCGGACGGCTGTGGCCGGCACACCGGCGACAGGTGTCCGATTCGGCACCTATTCCGCTTGAACGTCGGCGGCAGCGGGCGCGGCGGCCCGCGGCCCCCAGGTCGGCGCCTTCGGCCGGGCGAAGAAGGCCACGGCGAGCGCGCCGAGCAGGGCCACGGCCGCCGGCAGGAACAACGCCTGGCCCATGGCCGCGCTGAACCCGGCCTGCAGCGCCTCCGGGAGGCCTCCGGCTCCGGCCGTGCCGCCCTGCGCCGCCGCTCCCGCACCCGCGGGCAGCTCGGCCGAGAGGCGCGCCTGCATGATGGCCGCGATGCCGGCGCTGCCGAGCACGGCGCCCACCTGGCGGGTCGTGTTGTAGACGCCGGATCCGGCGCCCGCGTCCCGGGGCGGCAGGTTGCGCGTCGCGGTGGTCGCCAGCGGCGCCCAGATGCCCGCGCTCGCGAACCCGAGCAGGGACAACGGCAGGAGGAGGTGCCAGATCGGGACATCCTCGGTCAGGATCGAACCGAGCCAGAACAGCGAGCCGGACAGGAAGACCAGGCCGACGAGCGCAATGTACTTGGGGTTCATCCGGTCAACGAGCTTGCCGGCGACTGGGGCGAGTGCGCCGGTGATCACGGCCATCGGAACGAAGAGCAGGGCCGACTGGGTGGGGGTGAGCCCGCGCACCGTCTGCGCGTAGATCATCAGCGGGATCGCCATCCCGGTGAAGGCGAAGCCCACCGTGGTGATGGCGAGGTTGGAGAGCGAGAAGTTGCGTTCGGCGAACAGGCCGAGCGGCAGCAGCGGTTCGCCCTTCTGCACCGCCTGCCAGATCACGAAGCCGGCCAGCACGAAGATGCCCGCGAAGATGAGTCCGAGCACGGTGAACGGGCCGGAGATGAGGCCCCAGTCGTAGCGCGGGCCCTCCTGGATTCCGAAGACGATGAGGAACATGCCGACGGCGCTGAGCACGACGCCGAGCAGGTCGAAGCGGTGCTGGTGGGTGGTGAGGGTCGGCACGAGCCGCCAGGCCAGGATGAACGCGACCACGCCGACAGGCGCGTTGATGAAGAAGATCCACTCCCAGCCGGCCGCGTCGACGAGCACGCCGCCGAGGATCGGCCCGGCGAGCGTGGCGACGCCGGCGACGGCGCCCCACAGGCCCATGGCCTGGCCGCGGCGATCCGGGGGGAAGATGCGCGTGATCACGGCCATGGTCTGCGGCGTCATCAGCGCCGCGCCGAGCCCCTGCACCACGCGGGCCACGATGAGCATGGTGATGTCCCCGGAGAGGCCGCACCAGACGGATGCCGCGGTGAAGATCACGAGGCCGCCCAGGTACATGTTCTTCGGGCCGAACCGGTCGCCGAGCCGGCCGGTGATCAGCAGCGGCACCGCGTAAGCGAGCAGGTAGGCGCTCGTCACCCAGATCACCGCGTTGATGTCCGCGTCCAGCCCGGTCATGATCGCCGGGGTGGCGACGGACACGATGGTGCTGTCGACGAGGATCATGAAGAATCCGATGACGAGCGCCCAGAGCGCCGGCCACGGTTTCGTGACGTTTTCCATGTGCTCGGATCCTTGCTGGAGTGGGGTGGAATCGAGGTCTCGCTGACCAACTTCAGTAGCGTACGCGCAGTTGCGAGAGAATGGAGCCGTGACCGCATCCAGCCAGCCGACCGCATCCGCCGCCCTCGACCTTCCGGGCTGGCGGCACGCCTACTCGGGCAAGGTACGCGACCTCTACGTTCCGGACGGAGCGCCGGACCTCGCGGCCGCCGAGCGCGTGCTCGTCGTGGCCAGCGATCGGGTGAGCGCGTTCGACCACGTGCTCGAGCCGGGCATCCCGGGCAAGGGCGAGCTGCTCACGACCCTCAGTCTCTGGTGGTTCGACCGGCTGACCGGGGTACCGAACCACCTGCTGCCCGAGCACACCCTGTCCGGGAGCCTGATCCCGGCCGCCGTCGCCGGCCGCGCCATGCTCTGCAAGACCCTCGACATGTATCCGGTCGAATGCGTCGTGCGCGGCTACCTCACCGGCTCCGGCTGGAAGGAATACCAGGCCTCGCAGACGGTGTGCGGCATCCCGCTGCCGGCCGGCCTGCACGACGGCGACCGCCTGCCGGAGCCCATCTACACGCCGGCCTGGAAGGCTCCGCTGGGCGCGCACGACGAGAATATCTCCTTCGAGCGCACGGTCGAGCTGGTCGGGACGGATGCCGCGGCCGAGCTGCGCGCCCTCTCGCTCGAGATCTTCGGCCGGGCATCCGCGATCGCGGAGGACGCCGGCCTGATCCTCGCCGACACGAAGTTCGAGTTCGGCGCCGACCGGGAGACCGGGCTGACCCGGCTCGCCGACGAGGTGCTCACGAGCGACTCGAGCCGCTACTGGGATGCCGCGGCGTGGCGCTCCGGCCGGACGCCGGCCGAGCGCATGGCCAGTTTCGACAAGCAAATCGTGCGCGACTGGCTCGCCGCACACTGGGACCAGTCCGGAGAGCCGCCGCTGCTGCCGGCCGAGATCGTGGAGCAGACCGCTTCCCGCTACCGGGAGCTGCTGGAGCGGCTGACCGGGGCGTAGCGCCGGCCCCTCGCCGTTTCCGCTGGGTGCCGGACCCCGGCGGCGCGGATGCTCGGATGCGCTCCGGGCGGGGGCCGGGTAGCCTGCTGCTCATGCGAATCAAGATGTGCAGCATCCATGTCGACGACCCGGCGGCGGCCTTCGAGTTCTACACGCGCACCCTCGGCTTCGAGGAGCTGGTCGTGATGCCCGACTACCTGCTGTACGTGGTGAAGTCGCCCGACGACCCTGACGGGGTCGGCCTGCTCCTCGAGCCGAGCGACAACCCCGTCGCGAAGGCGTACCAGCAGGGTGTGCACGCCCTCGGGCTGCCGGCGATCGTCTTCGGCACCCCCGACGTGCGGGCCGAATACGAGCGGCTGCGCGCCCTCGGCGTGCGTTTCACCGCCGAGCCGACGACGGATCCGGCCGGCACCACTGCGGTCTTCGACGACGGATGCGGCAACCTGATCCAGCTCCACCAGGACTAGCCCGAGTACCGGGCGGGGCGGGCGGGGCGGGGAATAGGGCAGGCCCGCGGAATACGGCGGGGGCGGCATCCGTTACTGGTGTCGTGACTACTCGATCTGCAAACGACCTGCTGGCCGCCGACACAGGGATGGGCGCGGTGACCCTGCGCGTCGGCAACCTCGACGCGATGATCGCCTACTACCGCGACGCCGTCACCCTCGAGTTGCAGAGCCACGACGGCCCGGTCGCCGTGCTCGGCCGTGGGACCACGCCGATCGTGATCCTGCAGCACGCACCCGAGCTGGCCGCGCCGGAGCCTCGCTCGGCCGGACTGTTCCACACTGCCATCCTGTTCGACACCCAGGCGCAGCTCGCCGCGGCGGTCTACTCGGTCGGCACGAGGCATCCGGGCAGCTTCACCGGCAGCGCGGACCACCTGGTCAGCCAGGCCTTCTACTTCACCGACCCCGAGGGCAACGGCATCGAGCTCTACTGGGACCGCGACCGGTCCGCCTGGAGCTGGACCCACGGACAGGTCGAGATGGACACCCTCCACCTCGACCCGAACGCGTTCATCTCGGAGCACCTCACCGCAGAGGGACAGGCCCACCCGTCGTTCGGCAACGCCATCGTCGGGCACGTGCACCTGTCCGTCGGCGATGTCGGAAGCGCCCGGGCGTTCTACGTGGACAAGCTCGGCTTCGAGGCCACCGCCACGTTGGGCCCGTCCGCGCTGTTCGTGTCGGCCGGCGGCTACCACCACCACATGGCGATGAACACCTGGAACAGCGCGGGCTCGGGCAAGCGGCGCCTGGCGCTCGGCCTCGGCGAGGTCGACATCATCGTGCCCACCGGCGACGACCTCGGCGCGCTCGGCGAACGGATGTCCCACTTCGGCGTGCAGACCCGCCGCGACGGCCAGACCCTCAGCTTCGACGACCCCTGGGCGAACCAGATCACCGTCCGCACGGCGTAGGCGCGAGTCGCCCCGCGCCGAGTTGGCCCGTTCCGGTCGAGTTTGATCGGCACACCAGGCAAACTCGACCGGAAGTGGCAAGGTCGGCGAACCGATGCCGCGGCGTCGCGGCGTTCCCAGGCCGCCGAGAGTCGCCGTTTACGCCGAGGTGACCCGGTAGAACAGCGACACTCGGCGTAAACGGCGACTTTTGGGCGAACGCGGGGCGGGGCGGGGCGCGGCGCGGAGCGGCGCGCTAGGCGGCGGGGACCGCGACCGGCGCCTCAACGGGCACGTCGGGCAGCGCGTTGGCCTTCGCGACCTCGCCGAGCCAGGCGAGGCTCGGCTTGGGGGTGCGCACGAACGTCTCCCGGTCGACCGCGATGAGCCCGAACGTCGGGCGGAATCCGCTCGCCCACTCGTAGTTGTCCAGGGCGCTCCAGTGCAGGTAGCCGAGCACGTCGATGCCGTCGTCCATGGCCGCCTTCAGCCCGCGCAGGGCGCCGTCGGTGTAGGCGATCCGGCGGGTGTCGTCGGCCGTGGCGATGCCGTTCTCGGTGACCATGACCGGCACGTGCCCGCTCAGCTCCCAGGCGGCGCGCACGCCGAGTTCGAGCGCCGGCGGGAAGAACTCCCAGCCGGTCAGCGTGGTCTCGACGTCGCCCCGAACCGGGATGGGGCCGTCCGGGCCGATGAACGTGCGCGTGTATGCCTGCACGCCGATGAAGTCGTCGCCGCGGGCGTTCTCGAGGTACCAGTCGTCGCTCGGGTAGGCGTATTCGCGCAGCTTCTCGTCCGCGCCGGGCTCGCCCGTGGAGTGGAAGGCCTGGGTTGCGACGGTCCAGCCGGACTTGAGCCCGCTCACCGAGGAGAGCACCTCGCGCGAGCGCCTGTGCGACTCGAGCAGGGCATCCGCCACCTGCAGATCGGGCCGCGGCAGGCCGAACGCGACCAGGTTCGCGGCGGTCTCCCCGCCGGCGAGCATGGCCGCGATGTTCGGCTCGTTGATCGTGCAGACATAGTCGACGCCCTCGGCGACGATCGGCAGCGCGGCCTCGGTGAAGCGGGCGAACAGGTCGGGCGCGTCGGGGTTGCGCCAGAAACCGCGCGCGAACATCCACTGCGGCACGGTGAAGTGCATCAGGGTCACGACGGGGTTCAGGCCGAACTCGTGGGCCGTGTCGACCATGCGCCGGTAGTGGTCGATCTCCGCGCGGGAAACCTCGCCGGGCGCCGGCTCGATCCGGCTCCACTCGATGCTGAAGCGGTAGGAGTTCAGGCCGGCATCCGCGAGCAGCTTCATGTCCTCGCGGTAGCGGTGGTAGCTGTCCATCGCGTCGCCGCTGGGCTCGACGATCTGCGTGCCGGCGGCGTGCTCCTTGACCCACCAGTCGTTGTTGACGTTGTTGCCCTCGACCTGGTGCGCGGCGGTCGCGGCGCCCCAGAGGAATCCGTCGGGAAAGTTCTGCATGGTGCTCCTTGTCATCTGGGCTGCCCGGGTTCCGGGCGTGCCCTGCTGTCGGTGGGGTCGGGCGCTGCGGGCGCCTGGCGCCCCCAGAAGTCGTGGAGCACGGCGGCGGTCGCGCCGGGGTTCTCGCGCTGCGGCGAGTGTGCGGCTCCGGGGATGACCAGGTAGGGCGCGTCCAGCCGGGCGGCCATGGCGCGTTGCCAGTCCTGCGGCCAGGCGGCGTCGTCGACGCCGTGGGCGACCAGCACCGGGAGCGCGGTTGCCGCCAGGTCGGCGGTCGTGTCGGTCTCGTCGGCGAGAATGCGGATGGCGCCGAGGAGGTTCTCGTCGCTGGTGCGCGCCAGGCGCAGCCGCCTGAACGCCTGGTCGGCGGTGAGCTCGTCGTCGGGCCGGCCGACGAGGAGCGGGTTGTCCCGGTCCCACCAGGCGGCCGATCCTTTCGCCCGCACCAGGGCCGCGTTCTTCGCGTTGCGTCGCGGCCAGCCGTGCGGGCCGGAGCAGAGCAGCGTGATGTCGGCGAAGAGTGCCGGCGAGGCGATCGCGGCGGCGCGCGCCACGATTCCGCCGAAGCTGTGCCCGACGAGGTGCACCGGCCGGCCCTGGCCCACCTGACGCGCGACGGCGAGCAGGTCACCGGCGAACGCGTCCAGGCTGTACTCGTCGACGCCGACCGGGGCGACGGAGTCCGCCTGGCCGCGCTGGCTGTACGCCCAGGCCTCCCAGCCCTCGGCCGCGACGAGCGGCAGGAAATCGAGGAAGTCCTCCTTCGACCCGGTGAAGCCGGGCACGAAGAGCACCACGCCCCGAGGAGCGCCGACCGGCCGCGCGTGCAGCGCGGTCAGGAGCCCGACCGGAAGGGACAGCGCCACGACCTCCACACCGCTCGGCACGGGCATCCGCCCGAAGGGGTCGGTCGGGGCGTACTCGGGCGTCATGCCGAGCCGCCTGGGGTTCTCCGGCCGGGGTTGGGGATCGCGTCGAGCAACCGGACCGTGTAGTCGTGCTGGGGGTTCTGCAGCACGGATGCCGTATTGCCGGATTCGACGACCGCGCCCTTGTTGAGCACCATGATCTGGTCGGTGACCAGCCGCGCACTCAGCAGGTCGTGGGTGATGTAGAGCATGCTCACGCCCCAGGTTTCGCGCAGGCCCTCGAGCAGGGCGAGCAGTCCGGCGCGCAAGGACACGTCGAGCATCGACACGGGCTCGTCGGCGATGATCACCTGCGGGTCGCTGGCGAGCGCCCTGGCGATCACGACGCGCTGGCGCTGGCCGCCGGAGAGCTGGTGCGGCAAACGGGCCGCGAACTGCTCGACCGGGGTCAGGCCGACGGTCTCGAGCAGTTCGAGCACGCGGCGCCTGGCGTCGCGGCCGCGCAGCCTCGAGTAGTTCACGACCGGTCGGGTGAGCGTGTACTCGACGGTGTGCAGCGGGTTCAGCGCCGCGTACGGGTCCTGGAACACCATCTGCACCTCGCGGTGCAGGCTCTTGAGCCCCCGGCGCTTGACCTTGTCGATCTGGAGGTCGCCGAAGGTGATGGTGCCAGAGGTCGGATGCTCGATCCCGGTGATCATCTTCGCGATCGTGCTCTTGCCGCTGCCGCTCGCCCCGACGAGCGCCATCGACGCTCCCGGTTCGAGGGTGAACGACACGTCGTCGACGGCCAGCACCGGCTGGTCGGCGCGGCTCGGCCGCGGGTACAGCTTGGAGACGCCGGACACGACGATCGCCTGGTGCGCGGCGCGGCCCTCCCGGGTGCGCGCGGGCGCGTGGGTTGGTGCAGGAGTCGGGGCAAGCTCGATGGTCTCGACCGGCTCGACCGGCTCGACCACCGGGGCGAGTGTCTCGACAGGCTCGACCACCGAGGCGCGGAGCGAGCCGCGCGACGCGAGCCCCGGCACCTCGACGACCTCCGCGCGCGGGTCGCCGTAGTGGCTGAGCAGCATTCGGGTGTACTCGTGCTGCGGAGCGTTCAGGATGTCCGCCGAGGACGCATCCTCGACGATCTGGCCCTCGTGCATGACCATGACCCGCTCGGTGACCTCGAGCACGATGCCGAGGTCGTGGCTGATCAACACGGCGGTGAAGCCCATGGACTTCTGCAGCTCGCGAATGGTGTCCATCACGGCGTGCTGCACGAGCACGTCGAGGGCCGTGGTCGGCTCATCGAACACCATCAGCCGCGGTTCGAGCGAGAGCGCCAGCGCGATCGAGACGCGCTGCCGCATCCCGCCGGAGAGCTCCCCCGGGAACCGGTCGAGCACGCTGCCCGGCAGCTCCACCTTGCCGGCGAGCTCCTGCGCACGGGCCTCGCGGTCGCGTTTGGCAACGTGGCCGTGCGCCTCGAAGATGTCGAAGAAGTGGTTCCGGATGCTGCGCACGGGGTTCAGCGCGTTCATCCCGGACTGCAGCACCATGGCGAAGCCGCCCTGGCGCTGCACGCGCACGGCTTTGGGGTCCATCTCGGCGATGTCGACGCCGTCGAAGAGGATGCTGCCGCCGCCGATCATCGCCGGCGGCTTGGACAGCCGGGTCAGCGCGAAGCCGAGGGTGGACTTGCCCGAGCCGGACTCGCCGACGAGGCCGACGAACTCGCCCGGCTGCAGGTCGAAGGAGACGTCCTTGACCGCGTAGACGGGTTCGGCGCCCTTCGACGCGTAGACGACGGACAGGTCACGAACGCTCATGAGGCTCATCGTGAGGCTCCTTCCCGGAGGCGCGGATTGCTCAGCCCGTCGACGCCGAAGTTGATCAGGCTCAGCGAGGTGGCGAGCAGGGAGATGCAGAGGCCGGGGGCGAAGAGCACGATCCACTGGCCGGTCAGCAGGGCGTTGCTATTCTGCGCCCAGAAGAGCATGGTGCCCCAGCTGACGATGGTCGTGTCGCCGAGGCCGAGGAACTCCAGCCCGGCCTCGGCGAGGATCGCGGCGGTCGCCGCGGCGAAGAAGTTCGTCACGATCAGCGAGGTCATGTTCGGCAGGATCTCCCGGAACACGACCGGGCCGGGGCTCTCGCCGCTGAACACGGCGGCGGTGACGAAGTCCCGCGAGCGCAGCGACTGCGTCTGCGACCGGAGCACCCGGGCGCCGGACGCCCAGCCGGTGATCACGACGACGAGGATGATCATCCCGATGCCGCCGTTCTGCAGGTACGCGGCGATCACGATCATCAGCGGCAGCGCCGGGATCACGAGGAAGAGGTTGACCACGAAGTTGATCACGTCTCCGGCGACCGTGCGGATGTAGCCCCAGCTCAGGCCGACCAGCACGGCGATGAGCGTGGCGAAGATCCCGGCGGCGAAACCGACGAAGACGGAGACCCGCGCGCCCCAGATGATCTGGGACAGGACATCCTGCCCGGCGGCGGTCGTGCCCAGCCAGTGGGCTGCGCTCATGTCTTCGCTGCGGCCGAAGCTGTTGTCGGTGGCGCTGTACGGCGCGATCAGCGGGGCGAAGACGGCCAGGGCGATGAAGGCGCCGAGGAGCACGACGCCGATCCGCGCCTTGGGGACGCTCCAGATCGTCGCGATGGCCCGCCAGACGACGCGAAGCGGATTGGCCGGACCGTCGATCTCGGCCGGGACGCCCCGGTTCGCCAGGACGGTGGACGTGTTCGTGGATGTCATCGCCGTGTCCTCGGGTCCAGGATGCCGTACAGGATGTCGACAATGAAGTTGGCCAGCAGCACGCTGATCGTGATGATCAGGAACAGAGCCTGCATGAGTGGGTAGTCCTGGTTGGTCACCGCCGTGTAGAGCAGGTAACCGACGCCCGGGTAGGCGAAGACCCGCTCGACGAGCAGCGAACCGCCGACGACGGCGCCGAGCGCGAGCCCGAAGGACGTGAGGTTCGGCAGAATGGCGTTCCGGGCCGCGTAGCGCAGCGCGACGGTGCGCGGGCGCAGGCCGTTCGCCTCGGCGAAGGTGACATAGTCCTCGCCGAGCGTGTTGATCATGGTGCTGCGCATCCCGAGGATCCAGCCGCCGAGGGAGGTGATCAGGATCGTCGTGGCCGGCAGGATCGCGTGGTACAGCGCGTCGCCCACGAAGGCGAGCGAGAACTCGGGCGTCGCCGATCGGCTGAAAGCGCCGGAGGTGGGGAACCACCCGCCGACGTAGCCGAGGAAGAAGACCAGCAGCAGTGCGGTCCAGAAGTACGGGAAGGCGCTGGCGAAGGTGCCGCCGACGGTGGGCAGCGTGTCGAGCCAGGTGCCCCGCTTCCAGGCGGCGAGCACGCCCAGCAGCGTGCCGAAGATGAAGGCGATGATCGTGACGAGCCCGACCAGGATGATGGTCCACGGCAGGGCGGCGGTGACGAGTCCGGCGACGCTCTGCGGGAAGAAGGTATAGGAGACGCCGAAGTCGAAGCGGGCGACACTGCCCAGGTAACTCAGGTACTGCTCCCACATGCTGCCGGTCGGCACGCCCAGCTGGGCCTCGACGGCGGCCTTGGTGGCGGGGCTGACCGGGCCGTTCTGCGCGAGCTTGGCGAGCGCGGCGTCGGCGGGCGATCCGGGCATGAGCCTGGGGAGCAGGAAGTTCAGCGTGATCGCTGCCCACAGCGTGAGCGCGAGCAGCCCGACCTTGTTGAGCACAAAGCGCACGGCGATCTCCTTTCGTTCTGGAGTCTGGCGGTGAGGCCGGTGAATCGTGGAAACGGGAGGCCGGCAGCGCGGGCGGGACAGGGCAACCGCCCCGCCCGCGCGTCAGGCCGAAAGGGCTAGGAAGCCTTTTTCAGGTTGGTCAGGATGAGCAACGGCGTCGAGTTCCACGTGTTCGGCGGCGCGTATGCGTTGTCCTCGGTGGGCCAGCCGGTGAAGTTCTTGTCGCTGTAGAGACCCCAGAGTCCGCCGTAGAACATGCTGATCACGGGGAGCTGCTCGTACACGACGCCCTGGAGCTCCGCGGCGATCTGCTTCTGCTCTTCCTCGCCGGTGGCTGCCTTGAGGTCGGCCAGCAGGGCGTCGACCTTCGGGTCAGTGAAGCGCTGGAAGTTCGCGGTGGTCGAGGTTCCGACCGGGGTCGCGAACTCGCTGTTCAGCAGGCGGTTGAAGTCCTCGAAGACGCTGCCGGTGCCACCGAAGCCGGTGATCGCGATGTCGAAGTCACCGTTGTTGAGGGCCTTGTAGTACGCGGCCGGCTGCGGCTGGCTGAGCTTGACGTCGATCCCGAGCTTGCCGAGCTGCGACTGGACCGTCTGCAGTCCCTGCAGCCAGTCGGTGTACCCGTTGGCGGTCGTGATCGTGATCTTGAGCTGCTTGCCGGCCTTGTCGACGAGCTTGTCGCCCTTCTTCGTGTAGCCCGCCTTCTCGAAGGCGGCAAGCGCCTTCTCGGTGTCCTGGCCGATGGCCCCGCTGTTCGGCAGGTCCTCGCTCAGCCATTCCTCCTGGTTGGGCAGCAGCAGACCGGACTGGCCGGCCGCCTCCACGTAACCCTGCTCGGCATCCACGGCGATCTTGTCGCGGTCGAGGGCGAAGCTCAGTCCCTCACGGAAGTCGAGGTCGTTGTACGGCGCCTTGGTCAGGTTCGGGAGCAGGGCGATCGTGCCGCCCGGGGGGAACCAGTAGCTGTTGTGCTGCTTGTCGGCGTTGACCCAGGTGCCTTCGACGTCGGTCATGAACGCGTAGGCCCAGTCGTAGCCGTTGTTGACGACGTCGAGCTGGCTGTTGGCCGCGGGCAGCACGAGCTTGTCGACGGCGACCTTGTCGGCCTGCCAGTAGTCCTTGTTCTTCTTCAGCGTGTACTCGTTCGGGCTGAACTTGTCGAGCACGTAGGGGCCGCTGGCGACGGGCTCCTCGTTGGTGAAGGTCAGCGGGTCCTTGACGTCCTTCCAGATGTGCTCCGGAACGATGAGCTGCTGGTTGATGATGGCGACGGCCGGGACATCCTCCGCCTTGAGGTGGAAGACGACCGTGTCGTCCTTGACCTCGAGGTTCTTGATGTGCTGCCAGGCGCCCTGCACGTCAAGGGCCGGGGTGGCCTTGATCAGGTTGAACGTGAAGGCCACGTCGGCGGCGGTGAACGCTGTGCCGTCTGACCACTTCACGCCGGTGCGGATGTCGTAGACGACGGTCTGCGCGTCGGGCAGGGTGTTGCCCGTGGCCAGGAACGGCGTCGCCTTGCCGTCGAGGGTGTTGATGACCTGGAGCGGCTCGTACATGTAGGTGGTGGCCACGCGCTTGCTCGGGGAGAACGGGTTGAAGTTCTTCTCGAACGTGGGGGAGCCGTTGTCGGCGGCGACGAGCAGGGAGCCGTCACTCGCCGGGGCGTCGTTGTTTGCCTTGTTCTTGACGTCGATACTGCAGGCGCTGGTTGCCAGCACTGCAGTCACCCCGATTACGGCCAGGGCCGTGTGGGTGATGCGCCCTCTCAGATGCTTCATTGCAGTGGAACTTCCTTCGTGTCGTCGTTGACTGGGGCTGCTGCGGCCGACGTCCTGCCGGGAACAGGAGCGCGCAAAGCGAGTGACATTGAGTGTAAGCGCATACATTCAGCGAGTCAAGTCATTTCTCGCGCGAGGCACCATCCCCTCGCCAGGAGCCCGCTCCCTCTGAGTCGCGGAGAAAGTACCTTCGCTGGGGCCATGAGGGTACTTTGTCCGCATCTCAACGCGAAGGCGCCTGCCAGGCTAGGCGGACCCCTCGGAGCTTTCCCTCAGCAGCACCTGCACGGGCAGGCGCAGCGAGATGGGCGGCTGGTCGCGGTTGTCGAGCCGGCTGAGCATCGCCCGGACCGCTGCCCGGCCGAGGTCGACCATCGGCTGGTGCACGGTGGTGAGCCGAGGCGTCGACTGCCGGCCGGCCTCGATCCCGTCGAAACCGGTCACGATGACATCCTCCGGCACGCGGATGCCGCGCCGTCGCAGCACGTCGAGCACACCGAGGGCCATCTGGTCGTTGGAGCACACCACGGCGCGGGGCAATTCGCCGCCGGTCACCAGATCCTCGGCGATGGAGCGCGCCTGCATCCGCGAGAAGTCTCCGCGCAGCATCGGGAGGGCTGCGGGGTCGATGTCCCGGGCGGCCAGGGCCTGGACGAATCCCTTGTACCGCTCGGCGTCATCCGGGGAATCGACCGGGCCGCCGATGAAGACGGGAGCCCGCACGCCGTGCCGGTCGATCAGGTGTTCGGTCAGGGTGCGCATGCCTTCGACGTTGCTGACGCTCACATGGTCGAAGTTGTCGCCGCGGCGGGGGCCGGCGACGAGCACGATGGGGATCCGCCGGGAGATATGGTCGAGCAGCGCGTCGGGTACGCTTCGGGCGAGCACCGCCATCCCGTCGACGCGGCCGGCGATGTCGCTGACCATCTCCTCCGGGTTCGTCCCGCGGCCGACGCCCACCAGGAGCGCGAAGCCGCGGCGCCAGGCCTCGAGCTCACTCCCCCGCAGCACCTCGTCGAAGTACAGGTTGGGCGGGCGCACCTCACCCGAGTCGGGCATGTCGACGATGACGTTCACCGGCTCCGACTGGTTGAACTCGGCCTCGTCCAGCTCCTCCATCGCGTCGAACCCGGGGAAGTACAGGCCGAGCACTCCCGTGCGCCGGGCCGCGAGGCTTCGGGCGCTGGCGCTCGGCACGTAGCCGAGCTCCCGCACCGCGGCCAGGACGTGCTCCCGTGTGGATGCGCGTACATCATCGGGACGACGAAGCACCCGGGAGACCGTCGCAATCGACACGCCCGCATGCGCGGCGACGTCGTAGACGGTGGGCGGCTTCATCGGGCCCCATTCCCTTTCGCCGAGCCGGAGCGGCGGGATGCGACCCGCCTGGCCCGGCGCGACAGGCCGTGCACGGTCGCCTGGAATTCGTTCGGGCTCAGCGGCCTGCCCGGCAGCTTCGGGCGGTCACGGGCGGGTTCGCGCAGGCCGTCGAGCACGATCCCGAGCTGGCGCCGCCACTGGCCGGCATAGCCGTCGCCGAGCGAGCCGAGTGAGCCGACCAGCGTCACGAGCAGGGCCAGGTCGACGGTCTCGACGTCGGCGCGAAGCTCCCCGTCGCGCTTGGCCTGGGCGACGAGCGACGCGATGAACTTGCCGAATTCGGCGGCGGGCTGCGCGGACGGGTCGACCGCGGCCATCCGCTTGAGGATGTGCGGCAGCGAGGGGTCGGCGACGAGCCACTCGGCGACGCGCTCCGCATAGACGACGACGCCGTCCCACGCGCTCGGCGCGGCAACGACTTCCTCGCGGACGGTCTCCAGCTGGGCGAGGGCGATGTCGTAGAGGGCACGCACGAGGTCGTCCCTGGTCGGGAAGTTACGGTACAGCGTGGCCACGCCGACGTCGGAGCGGCGGGCGATCTCCTCGAGGGACGCGTCGACGCCGTTCTGGGCGATCATCGCCCGCGCCTCGGTGATCAGCCGGTCCCGGTTTTGCCTGGCGTCGCGGCGCCTCGGCAGGGTCCCCTCCTGCGGGCCGCGTGAGGAAGAAGTCATGGCCCCGAGTCTAGGACCACTGGGACCCAATTCACGGAGGGAATCCTCCGCCCAGGCGTCTCGCGGGTGCTGAGTTGCATGGGAAGCTCGTAACACTGAGAATTCAGACAATGGAACCTGGCATCGTGGCCACAAGCTCGCCCGGTTCAGAAAGGGAAATCCCCATGCCGGTTGAGCACAATACCCGCGAGTTCGATCCGGAGATCGTGACCGATTTCCGGGACAAGATGAGCTACGGCTCCTACCTCGCCCTCGACACGCTGCTCAGCGCGCAGAAGCCCGTCAGCACTCCCGAGCACCACGACGAGCTCCTCTTCATCATCCAGCACCAGACGACCGAGCTGTGGCTGAAGCTCGTGCTGCACGAGCTCCGGGCGGCGACCGAGTTCCTCCGCACCGACCAGCTCGCCCCTGCGCTTAAGGCGATCGCCCGGGTCAAGCACATCCAGCGCACGCTGACCGAGCAGTGGTCGGTTCTGGCCACGCTCACCCCGACCGAATACGCCCAGTTCCGCGGGTTCCTCGGCAACTCCTCCGGCTTCCAGTCCTACCAGTACCGCGCGGTCGAGTTCGCGCTCGGCAACAAGAACCGCCGCATGCTCAGCGTCTTCGACAGCGACCCGGATGCGCACGCCCTGCTCAGCGAGGTGCTTGACGCCCCGAGCATCTACGACGAGTTCCTCCGCTACCTGCACCGCGCCGGCCACGACATCCCGGCCGCCGTGCTCGAGCGCGATGTCACCGAGGCCTGGGAGCTGCACCCGGAACTCGTGCAGGTCTTCCGCCGCATCTACGAGAACGCCACGGAGCACTGGGCCGCCTACGAGGCGTGCGAGGAACTCGTCGACCTCGAGGACAACTTCCAGCTCTGGCGCTTCCGCCACCTCAAGACCGTGCAGCGCATCATCGGCATGAAGTCGGGAACCGGCGGATCGAGCGGCGCGGCCTTCCTGCGGAAGGCGCTGGAACTGACCTTCTTCCCGGAGCTCTTCGCCGTGCGCACGGAGGTCGGAACGTGAGCGGCACCGTGCTCCCCTGGTTCCTCGACGCCCACGTGCACCTGGCGCTGATCGACCCCTCCGCCCTCGCCGCCGGCGGGATCGCCCGGGTCGTCGACCTGGGCGGCTGGACGCCGGAGCCCGGCGGCACCGCGGCGAGCGGGACCGGCTCTTCGCCGCTCGCAGTCGCCCACGCCGGCCAGTTCCTCGCCGCTCCCGGCGGCTACCCGGGCGCCCAGTCCTGGGCTCCGGCCGGCAGCGTCTGCGAGGTGGCGGCGGCGGAGGATGCCGCCGCGGCCGTCGACCGCCAACTGGCGGGAGGGGCATCCGTGATCAAGGTCACCCTCAACTCGGTGGCCGGCCCCGTGCTCGGCACCGACGTGCTCGCGGCGATCATCGCCCGGGCCCACGAGCGCTCCACGCCGGTCGTCGCCCACGCAGAGGGGGTCGGCCAGGCCGTGCGCGCCTTCATCGCCGGCGTCGACGTACTGGCGCACACCCCGTTCAGCGAGCGCCTCGTGGACGAACTCGTCGACGCGATGGCCGGGCAGATGACCTGGATCAGCACCCTGGACATCCACGGCTGGGGCGAGCCCACCGACGACTTCGCCCGCGCCTCCGACAACCTGCGCCGCTTCCACGCGCATGGCGGACGGGTGCTCTACGGCACCGACCTCGGCAACGGACCGCTACCGCTCGGGCTCAACCGCCGCGAAATCGACGCGCTGCTTCGCATCGGGATGTCGCCGGACGAGGTGCTCGGTGCCCTCACCTCCGCCTTCCCCGCCGCCGGCTCGGCGAGCGCGAACGCGCACGGCACCGTTAGCGTTATACCCGGCGAGCGCCCGACCGATCCGGCCGGATTCGCCGAATGGGTGTGCACCGCACGCGCGCTCAGCCGCTCCGAGCTCGAGGAATACGTATGACCCCCACCACCACCCCCGTCGTCGGCGGCGGCCTGGACGCCCACATCGCGTTCGCCCGGCGGATGGACCGCATCGACGGGCTCGCGCACTACCGGGCCAGGTTCGTCGGCACCGAGGCCGGCTCCGACCCGGACGGGCCGCAGCCTGACCCCGTGGCCTACCTGGACGGCAACTCGCTCGGCCGGCCCACACTGGCCGGCGTGGAGCGGATCACCGAGTTCCTGACCGGCGCCTGGGCCACCCGCCTGATCCGCGGCTGGGACGAGGAGTGGATGGAGCTGCCGCTCACCATCGGCGACGACCTCGGCCGCGCCGCGCTCGGCGCCGCTCCCGGGCAGGTCTTCATCGGCGATTCCACCACGGTGCTGCTCTACAAGCTCGCCCGTGCCGCCGTGGACTCGCGCCCCGGCCGCACCGAGATCGTGCTCGACAGCGACAACTTCCCCACCGACCGCTACGTGCTCGAGGGCATCGCCGCCGAGCGCGGACTCACCCTCCGCTGGCTGCGCCCCGACCCGGCCGGCGGCGTCACCGTCGAGCAGGTGCGCCGCGCCGTCGGCCCGCAGACCTCGCTCGTGCTGCTCAGCCATGTCGCCTACCGCTCCGGCTTCCTCGCCGACATGCGCGAGATCACGCAGGTCGCCCATGCCGAGGGAGCCCTGGTGCTCTGGGACCTCAGCCACTCCGTCGGGTCCGTCCCGGTCGAGCTCGACCTGTGCGACGTCGACCTGGCCGTCGGCTGCTCCTACAAGTACCTCAGCGGCGGTCCGGGCGCTCCCGCGTTCGGCTACGTGCGCAGCGACCTGCAGGACGTGCTCACCCAGCCGATCCAGGGCTGGATGGGCACGAAGGATGTCTTCACGATGGGCCCGGGGTACGTGCCGGCCACCGGCATCCGCCGTTTCATGAGCGGCACGCCGGCCGTCGTCGGCATGCTCGCGATGCAGGACACCATCGCGATGATCGAGGAAGCCGGGATGGAGCAGCTACGGGCGAAATCCGTGGCCCTGACCGAATTCGCCCTGACCCTCGTCGACGCCTGGCTGGTGCCGCTGGGCGTGACCGTGGCGTCGCCGCGCGAGCATACCCACCGCGGGGGGCACCTCACCGTGAACCACCCGGCGATGCGCCAGGTCACGAAGACGCTCTGGGAGCACGACGTGATCCCCGACTTCCGCGCGCCCGACGGCCTGCGGATCGGCCTGTCGCCGCTGAGTACGAGCTTCGTCGAAACCTACGAGGGCGTCGCGGCGATTCGGGACGTGCTGCGGGGCATCCTGCTCGGCCAGAGCGGGCTCACCGCGGAAGCGTGACCGGCCGGGACAGGCCGGCCGGGGACGGCCTGTAGAATTGGGGAGTCCGCCCCCCGACGCCTCCGGAGTGAGCCCCATGCCAACCATCGTCGTAGAAGTTATGCCCAAGGCCGAGCTGCTTGACCCCCAGGGAAAAGCCGTCGCCGGCGCCCTCGGGCGGCTTGGTAAGACCCGTTTCTCCGGCGTGCGCGTCGGCAAGCGGTTCGAGATCACCGTCGCCGGTCATGTTGATGACGCCGTGCTCGCCGAGGTGCAGGAACTCGCCGACAGCGTGCTCTCCAACTCGGTGATCGAGGACGTCGTCGGCATCCACGTGCTGGAGGCGCCCGCCGGAGAGACGCACTGATGCGCATCGGCGTCGTCACCTTCCCGGGCTCGCTCGACGACCGGGACGCGCAGCGCGCGATCCGGCTCGCCGGCGCCGAGCCGGTCGCCCTCTGGCACGGCGAGCACGACCTGCACGGCGTGGACGCGCTCGTCCTGCCGGGCGGATTCAGCTACGGCGACTACCTGCGCGCCGGCGCGATCGCGAGCCTCTCGCCGATCATGGCCGAGGTCATCGACGCCGCGAACAAGGGGATGCCGGTGCTCGGCATCTGCAACGGCTTCCAGATGCTCGCCGAGGCGCACCTGCTCGAGGGCGGGCTGATCCGCAACGACCACGGCCGGTTCATCTGCCGGGACCAGAAGCTGCGCATCGAGAACAACGCCACCGACTGGACCGGCAGCTTCGAGGCCGGCCAGGAGATCACCATCCCGCTCAAGAACGGCGAGGGCGGCTTCACGGCCTCGGCCGACGCGATCGCCCGCCTCGAGGGCGAAGGCCGCGTCGTCGCGCGCTACCTCGAGGTCAACCCGAACGGCTCGCTGAACGACATCGCCGGCGTGTCGAACGCCCGCGGGAACGTCGTGGGCCTGATGCCGCACCCCGAGCACGCCGTCGAGCCCGGCTTCGGCCCCGACACCGCCGACGCAATGCGTTCCGGCGTCGACGGGCTCACGTTCTTCGCCTCCGCGATCGAACGGGCGCTCGTCTCGCGCTAGCGGGCCTGGTTCGCCGAGCTTGCCTGTCGACTTTGGCCGGCAGACCAGGCAAGCTCGACCGCATCCGTCAAACTCGACGCCCACGGCCCCGAGGCGTCGAAGTTCGCCGATTGCGCCGAGAATCGCCGGTCTAACGGCGACTCTCGGCAGGAACGGCGACTCTCGGCGGAACGCGCCGCGGGCGCTAGACGGCGCCCGACTCGGCCCAGAGGTTGATGTCCAGGTCGACGGCGTGCTCGTCGATGGCGGCGAGCTCGTCGGCGTCGAAGGCCAGGTTCGCGAGGGCCGCGACGTTGGTCTCCAGCTGCGCCACGGATGACGCGCCGACCAGCGCGGAGGTGACCGCGCCTCCGCGCAGGGCCCAGGCCAGGGCGAGCTGCGCGAGCGACTGCCCGCGGCCCGCCGCGATCTCGGTGAGCGCGCGGATGTGGCCGAGCGTCTCCTCGTTGATCATGCTGTCGCTCATCGAACCCGCCGAAGCCGCGCGGGAGCCCTGGGGCACCCCGGTCAGGTACCGGTCGGTCAGCAGGCCCTGCGCCAGCGGCGAGAACGCGATGCAGCCGGCGCCCAGGTCGGCGAGGGTATCGAGCAGCTCGCCTTCGATCCACCGGTTGAACATCGAATACGACGGCTGGTGGATGAGCAGCGGGGTGCCGAGGTCGGCCAGGATCGCGGCCGCCTGCCGGGTGCGCTCCGGCGAGTAAGACGAGATGCCGGCGTAGAGCGCCCGGCCGCTGGTGACCGCGGTGTGCAGCGCGCCCATGGTCTCTTCCAGCGGAGTGTCGGGGTCGGCGCGGTGCGAGTAGAAGATGTCGACGTAGTCGAGGCCCATCCGGTCCAGGGACTGGTCGAGGCTGGACAGCAGGTACTTGCGTGAGCCGAAGTTGCCGTACGGCCCCGGCCACATGTCGTAGCCGGCCTTGGTGGAGATGATCAGCTCGTCGCGGTGGGCGGTGAAGTCCTCACGGAAGATCCGGCCGAAGTTCGTCTCGGCGCTGCCGTAGGGCGGGCCGTAGTTGTTGGCCAGGTCGAAGTGCGTGATTCCGAGGTCGAAGGCGCGGCGCAGGATCGCGCGCTGCGTGTCGATCGGCCTGTCATGGCCGAAGTTCTGCCACAGGCCGAGGGAAATCGCGGGGAGCTGGAGGCCGCTCCGACCGGATCGCCGGTACGGCATGGACTCGTATCTGCTGTCAGAGGGCGCATAGGTCATCCCTCAATGCTGGCAGAACACAAGCGCGGTCGCAGCCAGATGACGACGGCCCGCCGGGCGCAGGGTTCAACCTTTCGGCGGATGCCGCGACAACCGGAATCCTGCGAAGATCGAATTCCCCCCGCCGCTTTACCCTCTGGAGTGATGCCCCCGTGTCTCCGCGCCTGTTCTACCGCACCATCGCCATCGCCGAAGCGGTGACCTGGACGCTCCTGCTCACGGGCATGCTGCTCAAGTACGTGCTGCTGCCCGGCGAAGCGGGCGACCTGGCCCTGCGGGTCGGCGGCACCCTGCACGGCCTCGTCTTCATCGCCTACGGCATGACCGCGGTGCTCGTGGGTGTCAACCAGCGCTGGAGCCTGCGGCTGATGGTCGCCGCGGTCGCCACCGCGGTCATCCCGTACGCCACGATCCCGTTCGACCGCCTGCTGGAGCGTCGCGGCAAGCTCGACGGCGACTGGCGCAGCACGGCGACCAGCGACCCGCGGGACCACACCCCGCTGAGCGTGCTGCTGCGCTGGATGCTGAACCGTCCGGTGCTGCTCGGCGCGCTCTTCGTGGTCGGCCTCGTGACGATCATGGCGACCCTGCTGATCGTCGGTCCCCCCGGCGGCCGAAGCTGACCGAATCGGCACGGAGGCCGGGCAGGTAGACTTGCCGGGTCAAACATCCGTTAGCCCTGGGAGAACGCCACTCGTGACCGCTGTTTCCACCACCCCCTCCCGCGGCGTCGCCGACACCGTTTCGAACGCCCTCGCGACGCCGGAGAAGGACCAGCCGTTCGACGCGCTGGGCCTGACCCCCGGTGAGTACCAGGAGATCCGCGAGATCCTCGGCCGCCGGCCCACCAGCGGCGAACTGGCCATGTACTCGGTCATGTGGAGCGAGCACTGCTCGTACAAGAGCTCCAAGATCTACCTGCGCCAGTTCGGCGAAAAGGTCTCCCCCGCCATGAAGAAGAACCTCATGGTCGGCATGGGCGAGAACGCCGGCGTGCTGGATGTCGGCGAGGGCTGGGCGGTCACCTTCAAGATCGAATCGCACAACCACCCCTCCTACATCGAACCGTTCCAGGGCGCGGCCACCGGCGTCGGCGGCATCGTGCGCGACATCATCTCGATGGGCGCCCGACCGGTCGCCGTGATGGACGCCCTCCGCTTCGGTGACATCGACGACCCCGACACCGCCCGCGTCGTGCACGGCGTCGTCTCCGGCATCTCCTTCTACGGTAACTGCCTCGGCCTGCCCAACATCGGCGGCGAAACCTGGTTCGACAAGGTCTACCAGGGCAACCCGCTCGTCAACGCGCTCTCGGTCGGCGTGCTCCGCCACGAAGACCTGCACCTGGCCAACGCGACCGGCGCGGGCAACAAGGTCGTGCTCTTCGGGGCGCGCACCGGCGGCGACGGCATCGGCGGCGCATCCATCCTCGCCTCCGAAACGTTCAGCGAAGGCGGGCCGACGAAGCGCCCGGCCGTGCAGGTCGGCGACCCGTTCGCCGAGAAGGTGCTCATCGAGTGCTGCCTCGAGCTGTACCGCGACAAGCTGGTCGAGGGCATCCAGGACCTGGGCGCAGCGGGCATTTCCTGCGCGACCAGCGAGCTGGCGTCCAACGGCGACGGCGGCATGTATGTCGAACTCGACAAGGTGCTGCTGCGCGACCCGACCCTCACGGCCGAAGAGATCCTGATGAGCGAGAGCCAGGAACGGATGATGGCCATCGTCACGCCCGACAAGCTCGCCGGCTTCCTCGCGGTCACCGCGAAGTGGGATGTCGAAACCAGCGTTCTCGGCGAGGTCACCGACACCGGCCGGCTCATCATCGACTGGCACGGCGAAGAGATCGTCAACGTCGACCCGCGCACCGTCGCGGTCGACGGGCCGGTGTACGAGCGCCCCGTCGCCTATCCGACCTGGATCGACGCGCTCCAGGCCGACACGGCATCCGCCCTGCCGCGCCCGACCGACGCGGCCTCGCTCGAGGAGCAGTTCCTGGCCCTGCTCGGCTCGCCGAACCTGGCCGACCCGAGCTGGATCACCGACCAGTACGACCGCTACGTGATGGGCAACACCGCCCTCTCCTTCCCCGACGACGGCGGCATGATCCGCATCGACGAGGAGACCGGGCTCGGCTTCGTCATCGCGACCGACGCGAACGGCCGTTACTGCCAGCTCGACCCGTACCGCGGCGCCCAGCTCGCCCTGGCCGAGGCCTACCGCAACGTGGCCGTGACCGGCGCGGTTCCGGCCGGCATCAGCGACTGCCTCAACTTCGGCTCCCCGGAGAACCCCGAGGTGATGTGGCAGTTCAAGCGGGCCGTCGAAGGCCTCGCCGACGGATGCCTGGAGCTCGAGATCCCCGTCACCGGCGGCAACGTGTCGTTCTACAACCAGACCGGCGACCAGCCGATCCACCCCACCCCCGTCGTCGCCGTGCTCGGCGTGATCGACGACGTCGCCCGCCGCGTGCCGAGCGGCTGGCAGGACGACGGACACAACATCTACCTCCTCGGCATCACCCGCGAGGAGCTCGACGGGTCCGCCTGGGCCGGCGTCATCCACGACCACCTGGGCGGGCTCCCGCCCGAGGTGGACCTCGGCCGCGAGGCCGCGTTGGCCGGGCTGCTGCACGCCGCCAGCCAGCAGGGACTCGTCGACAGCGCCCACGACCTCGGTGCAGGCGGGCTCGCCCAGTCCCTGGCCGAGGCGGTGCTCCGGTTCGGGGTCGGCGCCCGGGTCTGGCTCGGCGACATCTGCGAGCGCGACGGCGTGGACGCATCCGTCGCCCTGTTCTCGGAGTCGACCGGACGCGTGATCGTGTCGGTTCCCCGCGAAGACGACGTGAAGTTCCTCGGCCTCTGCGAGGGGCGGGGCTACCCGGTGCTGCGCATCGGCGTGACGGATGCCTCGGCGCCGGTCCTGGAGGTGCAGGACTACTTCACCGTGCCGCTGGCGGAGATGCAGGCCCGCCACCGCGGCACGCTCCCGTCCCGCTTCGCGTAGGGGGCTGGCTGCTCGAACACCCCGTTTGTGGCGGTGAGTTGCGGACAAAGTACCGTGAGTTTCACAACGAAGGTACTTTCTCCGCAACTCAGCCGGGGACTCAGTCCTTCTGGACGGGAACCCGGGTCACGACGCCGCAGACGATGAACACGATCGCGGCGATGAACTGGGCGGAGACCCAGCCCTGGCCGTGCAGTTCAATCACGACGATCGGGTTCCAGAGCACGGCGATCGGCACGAGCCCGAGCAGCCACCACCAGGCCTTCGCCTGGATCACGAAGACGCAGAGGATCAGCGCGAGGATGCTGGCGATGTAGCGGATGACGATGAACCCGTCGACATCGAGCAGGGCGAGTCCGCCCAGGAGGGCCATCGCGCCGAGCAGCCCGGGTGCGAGCGCGGACCGCGTGAACGTCGGCTCGGCGGGTGTTCCCATGGGACGTTTGTCGGTGCGCATCCTCTCACCCTATCGAGGCCCCGCCCGCTCGCCGAACTGTGAGTTTGGCACCTTCCCGGGCCGCGCGAAGGTGCCAAACTCACAGTTCGGCGAGATGTGGTTGGGCGAGATCGGGTTGGGCGGACGGGGTTGGGTGGGGGCGGGGTCAGGCCGGGAAGGGGACGCCGAGGAGGGCTTCCGAGCGCGACCACAGCCGGGCCGCGATCGCGGCGTCGCGGGAGGTGCGAGTGGGTGCCTGCCGGGCCGGGCGGCCGCGGGTCAACCAGCGCGGGCCGTAGTACTGGCCGCCGACGGCATCCGGGTCGACCGCGGAGCGCACGATCGGCCACGCGCCCTGGTGCTTGCCCTGGGCGCCGATCGCGAGCTGCAGGCCGCCGATGACGCGCTTCCGGCGAGTCGGTTCGTTCACGCCCGGGATGCCGGGGGTCAGGCCCGAGATCGAGTAGCCGGGGTGCGCGACCATGGACTGCACCCCGTCGGGGCCGCCGACGTTCGACTCGCGCAGCCGCCGGTCGAGTTCGAAGCCGAACACCTGCATGGCAATTTTGGACTGCGCATAGGCCTTCCAGAGGTCGTAGCCGGTCTCGAGCTGCAGGTCGTCCAGCGCCGAATCCATCAGGCGGGAGATCATCGACCCCAGGGAGACGACCCGGCTGCCGGGCGTGCGCAGCAACGCCGGAAGCACCTGCGCGGTGAGCGCGAAGTGGCCGAGATAGTTGGTGGCGAAGACGAGCTCGTTGCCGTCAGGGCTGACCTGCCGGTCGCGCGGCGGATGCACGATCCCGGCGTTGAGGATGAGGCCGTCGATGCGCGGGAACTGGAGCAGCGATTCCGACGCCGAGCGCACCGATTCGAGGTCGGCAACGTCGAGGGTGATGGTCGACACGGATGCCCCCTGCACCCGGCCGCGCAGGGCCGCGAGGGCGGCATCCGCCCGGTCGGGATTGCGGCAGGCGAGCACGACGTGCGCGTCGGCGGCGGCGAGCTGCTCGCTCGTGAAATAGCCGAGGCCCGCGTTGGCGCCGGTGACGACGAACGTCTTCCCGGCCAGCGGGGGGAGCGTCCGGGGGTTCCAGCTCACGGAGCGGGGGTCGAGGCTGCCGAACCGCCGGCGGAGGAGTCGGTCCCGGCGATCTGCTCGTGGTGGTGAATGACCTCGGCGATGATGAAATTGAGGAACTTCTCGGCGAAGGCCGGGTCGAGCCGGGCGTCTTCGGCGAGGCCGCGCAGGCGCTGGATCTGCAGCAGTTCGCGGGCCGGGTCGGCCGGTGGCAACCCGTGCGCGGCCTTCAGCCGCCCCACCTGCTGCGTGAACTTGAACCGCTCGGCCAGCAGGTGGATCAGCGCGGCGTCAATGTTGTCGATGCTCTGGCGGATGCCCTGCAGCTCGTCGTTGCCGTTCTCCCCGGCGGGTTCGGGCAGATCTTCGTGTGCGGCCATACTTCGACGATAATGCACTCGGCCCGTCCCCCGGCCCACCCGTCACCCTCGGGCGGCGGGCGCGAACTCGGCCGGCTCCACGGGCGGCGCGGACGGACCGTGGACCCGGCTGTCCCGCAGCCGCAGCCGGATCCGTTTCTGGGCCAGCAGGATGCCGACCAGCACCAGCAGCGCGCCGACCGGTTCGTGCCAGGAGAAGGTTTCGGCCAGCACGAGGACGCCGAGGACCACGCCGACGACCGGGGTCACATAGGTGACCGTCGACGCGTTCGTGGGCCCCCAGGCCCGCAGGACGTTGATGTTCCAGATGTAGGCCAGGCCGGTGCCGAGGGCGCCGAGGGTCAGCAGGCTGAGCACGATCGTCCAGTTCAGCGACACGGGAGTCCACGCGAGCACGGGCGTGAGCAGGAGCATGATCGCGCCGCCGATGCCGATGTTCAGGAACGCGAAGGTCGCTCCCGCGATCGGCCGGCCGCTGAGGTGTTTGCGTGTGTAGCTGAAGGTGAAGCCGTAGCAGACGGCCGCGCCGAGGCAGGCCAGCTGGCCCCAGAGATCGCCGGTGAGGGCCGCATACTGCCACGGGCCGATGATCACGATCACGCCGAGGATGCCGACGAGAATGCCGACCGCCTGGCTGCGGCCGAGCTTCTCCACCCGGAAGGCGAGGGTGGCCATCAGCGCCGTCATGATCGGCGTCACCGCGTTGTAGATGCTCGCGAGGCTGGACGAGACGTACTGCTCGGCCCAGGCGAAGAGGAGGTGCGGGACGACGCATCCGGTGATCGCGATGACCGTGAAGTGCAGCCAGACGATGCGCTCGCGCGGCAGCACGGGCCCGCCCGCGACGCGGGGCCGGCTGATCAGCACGATCAGGCCCAGCGTGAGCCCGCCGAGCACGAGCCGGGACCAGGCGACCTGGCCGAAGCTCACCCCGTCGAGGGCGATCTTCATGAACAGGAAGCTGGCACCCCAGACCACGCCCATCCCGAGGAATTGGAGGGTGACGAGGGTCTTGCCTGCTGCCGGGGAGTCGCTCACCAACCGACCCTATCGCGCCGCGCCGACGCCCGAATCGGCTGTCGGCCGTGATGTCCGTAATCCGCCGACACTGCCCCCCGCGAAACTGCAATCGTGCGCGTCATGGGGCGTCCATAACGCGCACGATTGCGGTTTCGCGGGGAGGGCGGGAGGCGTCAGCCGAGCAGGTCGTGGCGAACGACGATGGCCTCGCGGTCGGGGCCGACGCCGATCGCCGAGATGCGCGAGCCGCTCATCGCCTCGAGCGCGAGCACGTAGTCCCGGGCGTTCTTCGGCAGGTCGTCGAACGAGCGCACGCCCGTGATGTCCTCGGTCCAGCCGGGGAACTCCTCGTAGACGGGCTTCGCGTGGTGGAAGTCGGACTGCGACACCGGCACCTCGTCGAAGCGCACGCCGTCGACCTCGTAGGCGACGCAGACCGGGATGGTCGCGAGGCCGGTGAGCACGTCGAGCTTGGTGAGCACGAAGTCGGTGACGCCGTTGATGCGCGCCGTGTAGCGGGCGATCGGGGCGTCGTACCAGCCGCAGCGCCGCGGGCGTCCGGTGGTCGTGCCGAACTCGAAGCCCTGGGCGCGCAGGAACTCGCCCGAGTCGTCGAAGAGCTCGGTCGGGAACGGGCCCGCGCCCACGCGGGTCGTGTACGCCTTCACCACGGCGATGATCCGGTCGATCCGGTTGGGGGCGACGCCCGAACCGGTCACGGCGCCGCCGGACGTGGCGTTCGAGGAGGTGACGAACGGATACGTGCCGTGGTCGACATCCAGCATCGTGGCCTGGCCGCCCTCGAAGAGCACCGTCTTTCCGGCGTCGAGGGCCTGGTGCAGCAGCAGCGCGGTGTCTTCGACCATGGGGCGCAGGCGCTCCGCGTAGCTGAGCAGGTCGTCGACGACCTCGTCGACCGTGATCGCCCGGCGGTTGTAGACCTTGACGAGCATGTGGTTCTTCTGGGCGAGGGCACCCTCGACCTTCTGGCGCAGGATGTTCTCGTCGAACAGGTCCTGCACGCGGATGCCGACCCGGTTGATCTTGTCGGCGTAGGTCGGCCCGATTCCGCGGCCGGTCGTGCCGATCTGGCGCTTGCCGAGGAAGCGCTCCGTCACCTTGTCGAGGGTGCGGTGGTACTGGGTGATGACGTGGGCGTTGGCGCTCACCTTGAGCTTGGAGACGTCCACTCCGCGGGAGCTGAGCGCGTCGAGCTCCTCGAAGAGCACCTCGATGTCGACGACCACGCCGTTGGCGATGACCGGCGTGACACCCGGGGAGAGGATGCCGGACGGCAGCAGGTGCAGGGCGTACTTCTCGTCGCCGACGACGACGGTGTGCCCGGCGTTGTTGCCGCCGTTGAACTTGACGACGTAGTCGACTCGGCTGCCGAGCAGGTCGGTGGCCTTGCCCTTACCTTCGTCGCCCCACTGGGCTCCGATCAGAACGATGGCTGGCATTAGTTGTCTCCTCGTATGACGAAGGCTTCGGTGGGCGGGGCCGGGTCGGTTCCGGGCGGGGAGGCGGGCGACGAGTGCCTCCCCCCGCCGGGCGTGACCACCCGGATGACCTGGGTCTCGGTGTGCTCGTGCTCGAACCGGTTGATGACGCTCGGGTCCGCGCCGTTCAGGAATGCGGTGAGGCGCTCCACCTCGTCGGTCTCGCCGATCTCGGCAGCGGCCCGGCGCAGCGCGTAGAGCGCGCGCAGCACGCCGCGGTTGGGTTCGTGCGACCACGGGATCGGGCCCTGGCCGCGCCATCCGGCCTTGCGCAGCGAGTCGAGCCCGCGGTGATAGCCGACCCTGGCGTAGGCGTAGGACTCGAGCGTGCGGCCCTCCGCATGGGCGGCGTCGGCCAGTGTGGCCCAGGCCAGGGGTGAGGTCGGATACGCCGCGACGACCTCGGGGATTCCGCGGCTGCCGGTTCGACTGAGCGCCGCGATCACCTCGGGTTCCGGGGGAAGGAGGGTCTCGGGCTGGTCAAGCAGATTGGCGCCGGTCACACCCCATGCTACCAAGACCCCCTCCGTCCCCTCCGCGAAACTGCAGTCGTGCTCGTTATCGGGGGATTTTAACCCGCCCGTGAGGGGTCGCATATCGACCTTCCCGGGGCCAGCGAAGGTCGATTTGCGACCCCTCACGCGGGGTCAGCCGGCGTTAGGACGCGGGCAGGGTGGGCCAGCGCAGGATGGCGCAGGCGCTCGCACCCGCCGGAAGCTCGCTCGGCGACGCCACGACCACCCGCGCATCCGTCAGGATCGCGGCACGCACGAGGGCGTCCGCTGCCGGAACGGCGCCCAGCTCGCCCGCACCGAGCGCGTCCTCGGACGAGGCGGCCACCCAGGGCCCGCGGTCCAGGGCGATCAGCGTGGAGTCGCCCATGGTGCCCGGCGCGATGATGAGCACGTCCACCTGGCTCTGCTGGAGTCCGCGGGTCACGGCAGCCTGGTCGATTTCGGACAGACCGTCGTTGCGTCCCGTCTCGAGCCGCGTGAGCGCGTCGTACTCGTCGGCGGCAAGGATCGAGGCGATGTGGCGGTGCAGGTCGGCGTCGAGTTCGTCGGTCGTGGCCCCGCCCGGGCGCGTGTTCGTGGGAACCACGGTGAGGATCTTCAGGCTGGCCGGGGAGAGCGCGTCGATCAGGAGCTGCCGGGCCCTCACATCGCCGGTCACCACGAGCAACTCGGCCCCGCTGTCACGCACGACCTCGTCGATGGCCTCCGCGACGAGCCCCTCATTGCGCTTCCAGACCTCCTCGGTGTGGTGCTGGTAGCGCCCGTTGGCCAGGAAGTCGTCTTCGGACTGCGTCTTGGTCAGGAACTCGGTGTCCCCCTGCACGGCGCGGTGAGCGACGGGCTGGCTGCGGCTGAGCCGGAACTGACGGATCTCGCCGCCGTCCCTGCCCACCTCGGCCACGACGTAGCAGAGGTCCCTCGGCCGCTGGATGAGCAACGGAATCAGCGCCGGCACCGGTCCGTAGTTCACGATGAGTTCGCCCAGCGGCTCCCCCGGCAGCAGTTCGTTGACCTCGACGGCGCCGCCCCGCACGACGAGGAGGCGACTGACCGAACCGCCGACGCCCGGCGGTTCTTCGAGCAGGTCGACGATGACCGCCGCATCGGCTTCGGGGGCGCCGGCATCCATCAGCGCCTCGCGCACCGTGCGCTGCCGGATGGTCCCGGTGCGGCGCGGATCGCTCGTGTCCTGCGTCACATCTGCGTAAACCGTCGACGTGTTCCCCGCGCGACGGTAGAGCTCCGAGAGGCCCTCGTTCCCGAAATCAGCCATGGTCATCGATCCTTTCCGTGGTGCCTAGTAGTGGGACCACGGTAGACCTCGGCTCCGGCTCTGACAACCCTTCGGAATCCGCCCCGGGGCGACCCGTGCGCCGCTTAGACCGGGGTCTGCTGGTGGGCGGCCACGCACCATCCGCCGTTGGCATCGTCGAAGACGTAGGTGGTCGACATGATCGACTCCGTGACCTCGTCGCCGCTCCGGACAACGGCACGGTAGACGACGATTCCGGCGTGCTCGCCGAGGCGGATGACGGCCGGGTCGTGGATCTCGTAGCTGTCCGGGGCCGACGCGCCGGTGAAGGATGCGGCCGCCTGGTCGCGGCTCAGGACCTCGCCCGGCCTGATCATCAGCGCATCCCGGGTCATCGTGCGCCGGTAGTAGCCGGCACCCTGGCCGGCAGCCCTGGCTTGCCACGCCTCGTGTTCCTCGTGCAGCAGTCGGGCGGGCAGATCGTCGGTGATCGCAGTCATGACCCCACGCTAGCGCGTGCGCGTCCGAAGCGGTGCTGCAATATCCAATCGTGCATGGTGACCGCCGCCGCGGCCGAGGCGTTGATCGACCGGGTGGAGCCGTACTGGCTGATTTCGACGACGGCGGCGGCGGCGGCGATGGCCTCCTCCGAGAGGCCCGGCCCCTCCTGGCCGAAGAGCAGCACGCAGCGTTCGGGGAAGCTGAAGGTCTCGATGATGACGCTGCCGGGCACGTTGTCGATGGCGATGATCGGCAGGGTCTCGCCGGCAGCCCAGTCGACGAAGGCCGCGACATCCGGGTGGTGCAGCACGTGCTGGTAGCGGTCGGTGACCATCGCGCCGCGCTTGTTCCAGCGCTTGCGCCCGATGATGTGCACGGTGTCGGCCGCGAAGGCGTTGGCGCTGCGCACGATCGAGCCGATGTTCATGTCGTGCTGCCAATTCTCGATGGCCACGTGGAACGGATGCCGGTGCTCGTCGAGGTCCGCCACGATCGCGTCCATCCGCCAGTAGCGGTACCGGTCGATCACATTGCGGGTGTCGCCTCCCTCGAGCAGCGCCGCGTCGTACTGGGGCTCATCCGGCCACTCCCCCTGCCACGGGCCGACGCCGTGGGTCGACAGTTCGGGCGTGGGACTCTGCGGCTCTTGCACTGCTCCACCGTATCCCGCGAACACACATCTCCCGGCGGTTAGTCTGGACGGCCGCAACCGGAAGGACTATTCGCATGCTGCCCACTCTCTTCGGGATCGACTTTCTGGACTCCGAATGGCTGATCGGCTGGTTCGGATCCTTCGTGCTGCTCGGTGTCGCCGCGGTCGTGTTCATCGAAACCGGTTTCATCGTGTTGGCGTTCCTGCCCGGCGACTCGCTGCTGTTCACCGTCGGCCTGCTCACCGCGACCGGCGACGTCCCGTTCCCGATCTGGGTGACCTGCGCGGTCATCTTCGTCGCCGCGTTCGCCGGCGACCAGCTCGCTTACTACCTCGGCCGCAAGGCCGGCCCGGCCGTTTTCGCGCGCGAGGGCAGCCGGTTTTTCAACCCGAAGAACGTGGAACGCACCAATGCCTTCTTCGCGAAGCACGGCGGCAAGGCCGTCATCATCGCCCGCTTCCTGCCCGTGTTTCGCGCCTTCGTGCCGGTGGCCGCCGGGGTCGGCCGCATGCGCTACCGCACCTTCGTCACCTACAACCTGATCGGGGCCTTCGCCTGGGGCGTCGGCCTCACCCTCGTCGGCTACCTGCTGGGGCAGATTGCCTTCGTCGAGAAGTACTCCGAGTACTTCATCATCGGGATCGTGCTGCTGTCCGGGGTTCCGATCCTCTCCGAGTTGTACAAGGGCGGGCGAGAAGCGACGCGCGCCCGCGGCGGGCGCCCGGCGCCCGTGCCCCGCGCATCCATACCTGACGACCTGCGCGAGTAGCAGCGCCCTCGCCCGGGGTGCCTTTCGGGCACCCTAAACCTGCCCTATGATTTCGGTATGCCTAAAGATGACGCCGGGACTCAGGACGACGTGCGACCGGATTCCCCGCGAGCCGCCTCGTCGCCCGAGATCACGACCGTCGCATCCTCGCGCCTGCTCTGGCTGCTCGGCCCGGCCCTCGTCGCCGGCGTCGCCTACCTCGATCCCGGCAACGTCGCCAGCAACATGACCGCCGGCGCCCGCTACGGCTACCTGCTCGTCTGGGTGGTCGTGGCCGGCAACGTGATGGCGTGGCTGATCCAGTACCTCTCGGCCAAGCTCGGCATCGTCACGGGCACGAGCCTGCCGGAGATCCTGGGCGTGCGGATGCGGCGCCCACTCGCACGGCGTCTCTACTGGGTGCAGGCCGAGCTCGTGGCCATGGCCACCGACCTGGCCGAAATCATCGGTGGCGCGGTCGCGCTCCACCTCCTGTTCGGCCTCCCGCTGCTCGCCGGCGGCGTGATCACCGGCGTCATCTCGATGATCGTGCTCACCGCGCAGACCCGCCGCGGGCCGCGCACCTTCGAGCGTGTGATCGTCGCGCTGCTGCTGATCATCGCCGTCGGCTTCACGGCCGGCGTCTTCATCTCCCCGCCGGATGCCGGCGGGGTCGTCTCCGGGCTCGTGCCGCGCTTCGAGGGCACGAACTCGGTCCTCCTCGCCGCGTCCATCCTCGGTGCGACGATCATGCCGCACGCCATCTACGCCCACTCCGCCCTCGCCCGCGACCGGTTCCCCGCGTGGCAGGGCGAGAAGGCGACCAGGCGGCTGCTCTGGGCGACGAAATGGGACGTTTCGATCGCCATGGCCATCGCCGGCACCGTGAACCTCTCGATCCTGCTGCTCGCGGCATCCGCCCTGCAGGGGGTCGCGGGAACCGACACCCTCGAGGGCGCCTACGCCGCCCTGGCGACGACGCTCGGACCGGCGGTCGCCACGATCTTCGCCGTCGGGCTGCTCGCCTCGGGCCTCGCCTCCACCTCGGTGGGCGCCTACGCCGGCGCGGAGATCATGCACGGCCTGCTGCACGTGCGGGTGCCGCTGCTCGCCCGTCGGGTGGTCACACTCATTCCGGCGCTGCTCATCCTCGGCGCCGGCTTCGACCCGACCCAGGCGCTCGTGCTCAGCCAGGTCGTGCTGTCGTTCGGCATTCCGTTCGCGCTCATCCCGCTGGTCTGGCTCACCGCGCAGCGCGGCATCCTCGGCACGTATACCAACCGCTGGTTCACGACCGTCGCCGGGGCCGTCTGCGCCCTGCTGCTCGTGGCGCTGAACGTGGTGCTGCTCGTGCTGCTCTTCACCGGCGCGTGAGCCCGCCCATGAGCCGGCGCATGATCCCGACCCCGTCCCCAATCCCCGCGAAACCGCAGTTGTGCTCGTTATTCGGCGCTCATAACGAGCACAAGTGCGTTTTCGCGGTGGCGATCGGTAGCCTGAAGGCGTCATGACACACACCACCCCGGCCTCCGAGGACTACCTCAAGACCATCTACGCGCACACCGAATGGCAGCCCGACCCGATCACGCCGTCGGGGCTGGCCACGAGGCTGGGGGTCGCTCCGTCCTCCGTCACCGAAATGGTGAAGAAGCTTGCGGCGATCGGGCTGCTCACGCATGTCCCGTACGGCCCGCTGTCGCTGACGGATGCCGGCCGGTTGCGCGCGACGGCGGTGGTGCGGCGGCATCGACTGATCGAGACCTGGCTCGTGCGCGAGATGGGCTATGACTGGGACGAGGTGCACGACGAGGCGGAGATCCTGGAGCATTCGATCTCCGACCGTCTCCTCGAGGCCATCAACGCCCGGCTCGGCTTCCCGTCCAGCGACCCGCACGGCGACCCGATCCCCGCCGCCGACGGCGCCGTCGACCGGGCGCCCGCCATCCTGCTGGCGGCGGCGCGACCCGGCCACGCCGGAACCGTGCTGCGGATCAGCGATCGCGACCCCGGCATCCTGCGCGATCTCGCGACCGACGGGATCGGTCCGGGCACGCGGCTGGTGGTCGTCGACGCCCTCACCGTGCGTCTGCCGTCGGGTCGCACCCGGCCGCTGACGCTCGAGGCGGCCGGCTCGATCTGGGTCAGCGCTTAACCTCCGCGTAACGCGCCCCGGCTAGGCTGGGGGCCCCAGGGAGAGGACCGCTAGATGGCACGTCGTGACGAGATCGAATGCTGGCTCACCGACATGGACGGCGTCCTCGTCCACGAGAGCGCCGCGCTTCCCGGGGCGGCCGCGCTGCTCCAGCAGTGGACCGACGCCGGCACCCCGTTCCTGGTGCTCACCAACAACTCGATCTTCACCCCGCGTGACCTGAGCGCCCGGTTGCGTGCCTCCGGCCTGAACGTGCCGGAAGACCGGATCTGGACTTCGGCGCTGGCCACGGCCGACTTCCTCAAGTCGCAGATCCCCGGCGGCACCGCGTTCGTGATCGGCGAGGTCGGAATCACGACGGCCCTGCACGAGGCCGGCTTCATCATGACCGAGACCAACCCGGACTACGTCGTCGTCGGCGAGACCCGGAACTACTCGTTCGAGGCGATCACCAAGGCGATCCGTCTGCTGCTGGGCGGCGCCCGCTTCATCGTGACCAACCCGGATGCGACCGGGCCGAGCGCGGACGGCCCGCTGCCGGCGACCGGAGCGATCGCCGCGCTCATCACCAAGGCCACGGGCATGGAGCCCTACGTCGTGGGCAAGCCCAACCCGATGATGTTCCGCTCGGCGATGAACAAGATCGGCGCGCACTCCGAGAACACGGCCATGATCGGGGACCGGATGGACACCGACATCATCGCCGGCATCGAGGCCGGCCTGCACACGATCCTCGTGATGACCGGCATCAGCGACAAGGCCGAGGTCGGCCGCTACCCGTTCCGCCCCGACGAGATCCTCGCCGGCGTACACGAACTAGTCGCCGCCGAGCCGGCAGAGTCCGACGAAATCTAGCCCGCTCACTCCCCGCGAAACCGCAGTTGTGTGCGCTAAAATGCCCGAATGGCGCGCACAACTGCGGTTTCGCGGGGGTCAGCCGAGCGGCTCGGCCGACGCCCGGCTGAGGAAGCAGTAGTAGTCCCGCTGGCCGCTCGTCCACTGCTCGTCGGTCACCGGGTAGCTGCCCTGCACCTGCAGGTCGGGGATGGCTCCGACAGCGGTGATGTCGATCACACCGGGAGCGCTGCAGAGCGCGTTGATCTGCTCCGCAAGCGCGGCCTCGCCGGGGAACGCGGCATCCGGCTCGCCGGCGAACACGCCGCGGTAGACGAGCTGGGCGGCGTGAGGGGTCGCGCAATCCACGACCGTGAACTCCTCCTCCCACGGGGAGGTGTACGGCTGCAGGCATTCGCCGCCGCGCAGGGCGTCCCAGTCATGCACGCCGACCGGCTGCGGGCCGGTGGCCGGCGCGGTCGGAGTGGGAGTCGGAGTGGCCGTCGGCGTGGTGTCGGCGGATGCCGCGCTGCTCTCGGTCGGCGCGGCGATCGGGGCTGGACCGCCGACCAGCCGTTGCCCGAAGAAGAACAGGGCGACGAGCACGCCGACCGCGAGCAGGCCGCCGGCCACCCAGGCCAGGACCGTGACAACCCGCCGGCGGTCGGCGGGATTGCGGGCGGGCTTGCGCGGCACGCCGGCGGACGCGCCAACGGCTGCCGCGCCTGTCCCGGCGAGCGGCAGTGCCGGGGCGGGCAGTGCCGAAGCGGACGGTGCCGGGGCGGACGGTGCCGAAACCGGGGTCGCGGGGCGTCCCGGCACGGCGGTCGCTGCGGCCTCGTCGGCCGTGGGCACAAGGGGAGATTGCACGGGCGTCGTCCACCACGGCGCGGGCTCCAGGTCGGCCTGCGAGCGACCGGCGCCGGGCGCGGGGACCGGCGGCTGCTCGGGGAGGCTCGGCTGTCCGGCGTCCGGCTGCACGGCATTCGGCCGTACCGCGTTGGGCTGTACCGCGGCGCTTGGCAGCGCAGGCGTGCCGACCTGTTCGGTGGGGCCGGTCTGTTCGGTGGGGCCGGCCTGCTCGGTGGGGCCGGCCTGCTCGGTGGGGCCGGCCTGCTCGGTGGGGCCGGCCTGCTCGGTGGGGCCGGCGGGTTCGGGCAGGACAGCGGGTTCCGGCGGGGCCGCGGGTGCGGGCGCTGCGGGCGCCGCGGCGTCGAAAATCTCACGCGCGGACTTCGGCGCGGCGGGGCCCTGGCCCAGGGCTCCATCGCCGGCGTCAGCAGCGTCAGCGTCGTCCAGGCCGCCGTCTCCGTCTCCGTCGAGCTGCGTATTCAACCACTCGAGGCCGACTTCGCCGTCCTCCTCGTCGCGGGGCATTAGCTCAAACCCAGATCCTCAAGCCCGATGGCCGCGTAGTACGGGTAGCCGGCCGCTTCGATCACTTCGCGGGCGCCGGTGTTCCGGTCGACGACAACGGCGACGCCGGCGATCTCGGCGCCGACCTTCAGCAGTGCTTCGATGGCCGCCAGGGGCGACCCACCCGTGGTCGACGTGTCCTCGAGCACGATGACGCGCTTCCCGGCGAGGTCAGGGCCTTCGACCTGCCTGCCGCGACCATGGTCCTTGGGCTCCTTGCGAACGACGAACGCGTCGTATGCCTTGCCACGGGCGGCGCCCTGGTGCAGGATGGCCGCGGCCACGGGGTCGGCACCCATCGTCATGCCGCCCACCGCCGCGACATCCGGGATGTCGGCGATGAGATCGAGCATGACCTGGCCGATCAACGGCGCGACCCGGTGGTCAAGGCTCACCTTGCGGAGGTCGACGTAGTACGTCGCCTTCTTCCCGCTGGTGAGGGTGAAGTCACCGTGGAAGACGGCGTCGGCCGAGATGTAGTCAATGAGCTTCTGGCGGGTATCAGTCACGTGCCAACTTTAGGCCATCCGCAATCCGAAGGGAGAGGCTAGTAGATGCGAACGAGCGGGCGCTGCGGCATCCGGCGGTAGCCGTCCTTCGAGACCTCGACGACGAGGAAGGAAACGGAGAGGAGGGCGGTGATGGACAGGAGGGCAAGAAGAACGAACACGAGGTGCCTTTCAGGAGAGGGGATTCATCGATCCAGACGGAGGCGCCATTGCTCGTGTTCGACAGTTCAATCTGACCACGGCCCACCGTTCAGCACAATCGCATTATACTCCACCCACCCTGTAGTTTTGCTACATGGACGTGCAACGACTCGAGCTGCTCCGCGAACTGGCCGAACGCCACAGCGTTACCGCGGTCGCCCGAGCAACGCACCGCACCCCATCCGCCGTCTCCCAACAGCTCAAGGTGCTCGAACGCGAGGCCGGCCTCCCCCTCACCGAGCGCAGCGGGCGCGGCCTGGTGTTGACGGATGCCGGGCGCGCGCTCGCCCGCAGCGCCACCGATGTCGCCGTCGCCCTCGAACGGGCGACCGCGGTGTGGGATGAGTTCCGCAACCGCGTTACGGGCGACGTGAGCCTGGTCACCTTCCCGACCGCCGGCCAGATGCTGCTGCCCGGTGTGCTGCAGCAGCTCGCCGAGCACGCCGGGCTCGTCGTGAAGTGCACCGACATGGACCCGGAGCTCAGCGACTTCCCCGCGCTCACCTCCGACTTCGACATCGTGCTCGCGCACAGCATGCGCGGCCAGGTGCCCTGGGGCGGGCGCGGGCTGACGGTGGTGCCGCTGATGACGGAGCCGTTGGACGTGGGGCTCCCGAACAATCACCGGCTGGCCTCGCGGGCATCCGTCGGAGCGGCCGACGTGGTCGGTGAGACGTGGATCGGCGTGCCGGACGGCTACCCGTTCGAGCGGATCGTGCACGAGATCGAGCAGCAGGGCGGTGGGCGCGTGCACGTGTCCCAACGCTTCGCCGACATGCGCCTGGTCGAGGCGTTCATCATGGCCGGTCTCGGCATCGCCCTCGTGCCCCGCTATACCTCCGGCGGAGGCCAGCCCGGCCGGCTCGTGCTCAAACCACTGCGCGGCGTGGATGCCGAGCGGCAGATCGTGGCCCTCATGCGCCCCGACCGCGCGGAGCGCCTCGCCGCGCGGACCGTCATCGACGCCCTCCGAACCCGCGCCGCCCGCGTGCAGGCCGAGCACACCGCCTGACGCGTGGCCGGTGATCGAGCTTGTCGGGATCAGGGTCTCGACAAGCTCGACCACCGGCAAGCTCGACTGCCGCGGTCAGCTAGTCGTTCTGGGGGAAGCCCAGGTTGATGCCGCCGTGGCTCGGGTCGAGCCAGCGGCTGGTCACGGCCTTCTCCCGGGTGTAAAAAGCAACCCCGGCAGGGCCATAGGCCTTCGCGTCACCGAAGAGCGAGTTCTTCCAGCCACCGAAGGAGTGGTACGCCACCGGCACCGGGATCGGCACGTTGATGCCCACCATCCCGGCCTGCACCTCGTTCTGGAAACGGCGGGCCGCCCCGCCGTCGTTGGTGAAGATCGCCGTGCCGTTGCCGTACTGGCTGCTGTTGATCAGGTCGAGGCCCTCGGTGTACGT